>CAYUPV010000301.1:0-2510 GCA_964445885.1 uncultured Methylococcales bacterium | reverse complement strand
ACGCAAATAACTGATTATAAATAAGTTATATTTTGGGGTGTTAAACTTGGGCTAGCAAAGGCGCGAGTATAGCGCTTCTTCTCATCAGCAAACCGGACCTTCACCTGACGCACCGCCTGGCATTTCGAACTTTCCACCCGTTGAACCGGAAGGTCGATATACACCGCTTACCGCCCTATAGGAACCGCTCGAAAGCGCCGAACCTGATTCCCCCGACAGGTAACCTTGCGACTTCGGCAAACAGGACATTTCAGCTTCCAACGATCCTCCTGAATGGCAACAATAATCGTCCCTGCAATGTATTGGGTGCTTTGGTAAAAATATCCGACAATGCTGAAAGCATGGTACAGTAAGCTGGTAGACATGGTGAGATCGCCTCATGGATAAAAAAGCGACCATTTCAACCATTGATCCTCTATGATTCAAAATTTGTTCACCATGACAAGTACGCACTTACCGGAAGAACCTTAATCGTTTCAAGTATCTTCAAGATTCATCAAGCTTCTTCAAGATTCCCATTCTGATACTTATGGGTTGGAACCCATAAGTATCAAAACGCCAAGCAGGAAACCTTTTGGGCAACCCTGGAAGGCCGCCTGATGGCGATGCTGCAGGGGGGGACCGATCTCACCCTGGAGCGCCTCAACGAGACCACCCAGGTCTGGGTTGAGCAGGCCTGTCAACGGGATCTGCATGCCGAGATCGGAACGACCCGGCAAGAGTGTCGTGCTGCGCCTCCTGTCCAGCATGCAGTTCGACTCCCGTACCCTGCTCAGTGTCATCCTTGCCGGCGATGCCCGCCTGACCGCCAAACTGCGCCTGGATGAACCTCCCCCTAGGCAGCCGAATCCGCACCCGCCTGGTGATGGAATATGCCGCCCGGGGCGAACTGATGGCCTGCCTGAAACATCTGCTCTCCACCGCCGGTAATCCCCATCTGATGACCCCACAGCTGATGCAGACCCTCTGCGACCATGCCGTCGGCAACTACCGGGTCCTCACCAGTATGGCCGCCGAACTGCTCGCCGCAGCCGCCCGCCAGGAGATCACCCAAGTGGATGAAAAACTCTATCTGGAAACCTTCGGTTCCCCCGCTCCGAAATCCAGGAAAACCGCATGATCATACACGCCTAAAGGGAATCAGATAGGAAGCTTCAACTCAACTGCATCCATTCACCTGAAATCCACCTCAATAGTGAATGGCAGGGAGGCCGTTCGCAACCGCCTGTCCTTTGAACCATCCATCAAATAGTTTGAAAACAGGCACATCGATTATCGTGGGCATGCTCATCAGCAGGGTCTTTCTTTCCCTAAATCGACCCTCACGATCCCATGACAGATCGCCCCAAATCACTCATCATCAATTCTCCCTAGCCACCATTGGCAGCAGGCTCAGGACGGCACTTCGAACTGGTGGAGGGGCGGCCGGCCAGTTATGAACTGTTCGACATCCGCAACAACACCCACCGGGTTGAGCCGTTAGAACTGGTCAACTGCATCCGTGAGCGGGTGAATGAATGGCGAGCCATGGGCTGGCCCGGCATCTCTCCCTGAGCGGGAGAGGGGCTACTGAGGCTGAAGTATGAAGAAACCATCCAGCCCCACCCTTCTCCCCCTCTCGCCGGCGGGAGAGGGCGAATCCCCGGTCATCAACTCGCCGTCTGTCGGCCTGCTCGACGATGCGCTTTGGCCGGTGACAGATAACCAGAGCGCCGACCCTTCAAACATTCAACCTTTCCAGGCGCCCGATCCGCTCGAGGGCCTGCTCCCGGTCGTCCCCACAGGTTTCCGGCTCAGCCTGAAAGCTGGCGCATACTTCCGGCCGTTCCGGCTGGCCATAGAGCCTGCAACTGAAATCCTCGTCCAGGTGGATGCAGGGAATCCCCGCCGGTTTCCCGCCGTGCATTCCGGGTATCGGTCCACTGATGTAAGGAGCGATGCAACATGCCCCTCAAGTTACAATGGCCTTCCCGTACTTCCAAACCCATCGCACGCCCATGACCACATATTCCTCCCACAGGGTATTTCTCGAAGCGCTGGAAAAAAGAAAACCAGGCAGCGTCGTTTCAAGAGCATCGTTTATTGTCACTTCATCGAGGACTGGCAGCACATCCCCAGGGATACGGCAGTCATCGGTAATCAGGTCATCTACAGTTATCCGCATATCGGTAGGGTACTGGCCTTGGAGGTCGGACTCAAGGCGCAGTTTCAGGCGCCCTTCTGGGCCGAAGAGAAAATCAATGGCTTCAACGTCTGCATCCTCCGTTTCGAAGCCATGACCCTCGCGCTCAGCCGGGGCGGCTTCGTCTGTCCTTTCACTACCAATCGCCTGCCGGATCTGATGCCACTGCAAGTCATCGACGACCACCCGGAGAACGTGGTGTGCGCCGAGGTGGCGGGACCTGACAACCCCTATCTCGAATCCTGTCCACCCTTTGTGAAAGAGGACATCCAGCTGTTCGTGTTCGACCTGATGGAAAAGAACCACTGCCACTTTCTTCCCTACCGGG
>CAYUPV010000300.1:0-2685 GCA_964445885.1 uncultured Methylococcales bacterium | reverse complement strand
GATAGAGTAATAATCGGCCGGATTTGGGCAATTGGGTGTTAAATTTGGGTTAGGATGATAGAGCCCATAGGTCTTTTCGAAAATCAGCAGGACGCGGCGATACAGGGGCTCAGCCTCACTCAGGCGATTGGTGGCCTTGAGCAGCAAGGCCAGGTTGTTGAGACGAATGGCGACCTCGGGATGATCGGGCCCATAGGCCTTTTCGTCGATAGCCAGGGCACGGCGAAACAGTGGGTCAGCTTCGGCTAGGTGATTGGTGTCCTGAAGCAGCATGGCCAGGTTGTTGAGACTAATGGCAACCTCGGGATGATCGGGTCCATAGGCCTTTTCGTCGATAGCCAGAGCACGGCGAAACAGTGGTTCAGCTTCGGCCAAGCGATTGGTGTCCTGAAGCAGCATGGCCAGGTTATTGAGATAGGGGGTAACCTGGAGATGCTCAGGCCCATAGGTCCTTTCGACGATAGCCAAACCGCGGCGGAAGAGTGGCTCGGCCTTGTCCCACTTTGCGGTTCGCAAATAAAATCCAGCCAATGAGTTGGCTGCGCTTGCCCATGCCTCATCGTCTTGAGCGCGGTCGAGTGCTGTTTGAAGGTGCTTTTTGGCTTCCCCATAACGGCCGAGATCAGAGAGCAGTTCGCCCAGCTGCCGTTGCGCGCGCGACCATTCAGGGGCCTTGGCCACAACGGTTCGATAACTGGCCAGTGCCTTGTCCCAAGCGAGATTTCCTGCCTGGAGCTGGGCTTCGAGCAACAGCGGTTCCAGGGCCTGCCGCTTGCGCGTGCGGGCGGTTTGTTCCTCGGCCGCCAAACGATCCACCCGCGCCAGCAGGTCCTGGTGGTGGCTTTCCAGATAGGCCAGGGCGGCATCCGGTCCCTCTTGGGACAGAATCCGAGAAGCCTCGCGGAACACCGGATCGGCATCTCCGGCCAGGCCCTGTTCGATGAAGCGGACCAGTTCATCGACCTGTCCCAGCGCTGCATCACGCTGGCGTTCCACCTGGCGGACGGCTTGCCAGCCGGCGCCTCGATCCCGCAGGCCCTGGAGCCGTTGCTCCGCTTTGGCCAGGATGTGCCGCCGCATCCGCTCGGCCAGTTGGGCCGGATCGACGATTGCGCTGCTCACCTCCTCGATCCGGTGACTCTGCTGGTAAATGCCGTAGCCGATGCCGGCAAGCACTACCACCAGCACTGTGATGCCGATAGCGACGTAGGCCGCATAGTGGCTGATTCGCTGGCGCAGCCGCTGAAGTTCGAGCTGCAACTCGCGGACTTTGGTAGCAATCTGACCGGAATCGTGGACTTCGGTAAAGACTCTTTCTTCGGTCAGGATTGCCATGCGGTGGGCTTGTTGCAGCTGGTACTTGTCTTCCGGTTCCGGGTCGCACCGATCATAAGGAAAATATTCCGGACAGAGAAATACATACAATTTCTTGCCCAGCTTCCTGGCCAGATCATATTCCATCTGGGTATAGGAGCGACGTCGAGTCCCCGGAGGCAGGCGGGATGGGTCAGGTTCGGCTCCATAACGGCAACCGACAATATGGATCACTGCTTCACAGGAGTGGATCTTGTCCTCGAGTATGTCGAAGACGGTGCGGTAGTCTGGGGGGAAATGGGTCTGTTCGACAGGATGACAGTCGATCGTCAGCAGGGCATCCTTTACCAGGTGGCGTATCGAGCCAAGATCACCGGAAGTGGCCGATATAAAAACCCGGGTCCCCGGGGGAGGGTTTCCCATGGGATGGATCCTGCTCAAATAGTTTCGACTCTAACTTACCACCTGAAAAGGATACTTGTCCATGTGTCTGGTGATTTGAGTTTTCATTCTCTCCCTGACAAAGGCCACAACGCTACCGGAACGGTTACAATTTTTGCCTCAACTGGTGATTGCCCTTGGCGAAGCATCGCTTTTTCATGCAATCCAGGTGGGGTATCCTGATGGAGATTTTTATTGTCAGACCGTTGAAATCGACGGCTCAGAAAGAATGTTTCTCAGCCCCGGCGGTGGCGCATTTTTAGTGGTTGACATTGTTTCAGACAAACCGAACAGGCGTTTTTGACCCGTTTGTTCCATGACCGGGCACTGATTGCGGAAAGTCCATAGAATAGAGCGAGAACCCAAATAGATTGACACCGCTTGAATACCAGCAAGGGAACAACTATGAACAACGATATACTCGCCAGGAAGGAAGGTCTGACGACGACAGTGATCGATATCGCCATCCGCATCGGCGTCATCGCGGTGATGGTGGGATGGTGTTTTCAGATCGTGCGTCCCTTCATCTCGGTGATCTTGTGGGGGATCATCATCGCCGTCACCCTCAATCCGGTCTACGGACGGTTGGTTGAATGGATAGGTGGCCGGCATGGGCTGATGGCCTTTCTGATGTCCGTCCTGATGCTGTTGGTGATCATCGTTCCTGCCATCTACCTGGGCAACCTGGTGGTGGAGAATTCCCATGTGGTGGCCGGCCATCTGAAGGAAGGCATGATCACGGTGCCACCGCCGCCGGAGTCCCTGTTGCAATGGCCATTGATCGGCAGGCATATCCATAATTTCTGGTTGCTGGCTTCCTCCAATCTTGGTAGTGCGCTGGAACTGGTGTCGCCCCAGATCAAACAGTTCGGGGGCTGGCTGTTGTCTGCCGCGGCCTCGACGGGTCTTGCGGTACTGCAGTTCATCTTT
>CAYUPV010000299.1:0-2695 GCA_964445885.1 uncultured Methylococcales bacterium | reverse complement strand
TGGCTCGACGCTGTCAGGCAGGGGAATTGAGAATCACCACCGTCGCCAGTTCGCCGGTCAGTACGCTCAAGGCGAGGGAGTTTGGACTACAGCCACTGGCACTGGAACAGATCAGCCACATGGATCTGTATGTGGACGGCGCCGACGAAGTGGCACCGGATGCGACCCTGCTCAAGGGCCGCGGCCAAGACCTGGTAAAGGAGAAGCTGTTGGCGTGGAGCAGTGAACAATTCTGGGTCCTGATCGACCGCGCCAAACTGGTCAAGCGTATTGGTGAACGCTTTCCGGTGCCGGTGGAGGTCCTTCCCTACGCTTGGCTGCTTGTCAAGAACCTGCTCGAGGCAGTCGGTGCACAAACCGAGTTGCGCATGGGCCCTGCCGGGGTGGCGATTACCTCTGCAGGTGGCATGGTGCTCGACACCGTCTTCGAACCCACGCTGGAAGCCGCGAGTCTCAACAGTCTGCTGAATGGTCTGCCTGGCGTACTGGAACATGGAATCTTCCATCAGTTGGCAACCACCGTATTCATCGGCAGTGAAGGTCAAGTGGATACACTGCAGCCACTCCCATTGAACGAAACAAAAGGAGAATAAACCATGTTACTTCAAACCAACCAACCCGCTCCCGACTTCTCAGTACCCGATCAAGATGGCAATCCCGTCAGTCTGGCCGGGTTCCGTGGCAACAAAAACGTGGTGCTGTATTTCTATCCCAAAGACGACACCCCTGGATGCACGATCGAAGCCAACGAGTTCACTCAACTGGCCAATGAATTCGCCAAGTACAACACGATTGTCATAGGAGTCAGCAAAGATCCGTGCGACATGCACCGAGCCTTTATCGCCAAATATGGGCTGAAGGTCCCACTTCTGGCAGATACGGACGGTACTCTGTGCGAAACCTTTGGAGTCTGGCAGGAAAAGGAGAAGGCCGGGGTCAAGAAGATGGGTATCGTTCGTTCGACCTTCATCATCGACAAGAACGGTCGTCTCGCCTACGTGGAATATGGAGTCAACCCGGAAGGTCACGCCCAAGCGATGCTGGAGAAAGTCAAGGCCTTGGGAGTTTAACCCCCCAAAGCATGACTGAATTGTTTCGCGAGACTGAGATAACGGAACGCACGCTGCTGCCACAAAGACCTGCCTGTGGGACCCAGTTCACGCAAACGGCTCATTAGCAATCGGGCCCTGAGAGTGGCCCGGTAGGCCATGTAAAAGATACGCAAGGGCGGGGGAATCGGGTCACCGCTGCAGCGCTCGAAACGCCGCAGAAATTCCACTCCCGCCCCCCTGTGCCCCAGCCAGGCACACTCCAAAGCCAGATAAGCGGTTTCATCGGCGCTGTCGAGCACTCGCAGATCACGGTTGAATTCCAGGCAATCGATCACCAGCGGATGCTTGCCTACAAAGCATACATGCTGCGGACGCAGATCTCCATGCGCCTCAACCACCCTTCCTGCTCCCGCGCGGGCATTAAACCAGTCCGCCCGTCGTTCCAGAAACTCCACCTGCCTATCACAGATATGCCGATATTCCATCCCCGGCAGAGCAGAAGCGGATCTATATAGTTCGCTGAGATTGCATCCAATCGCGAACTGGTAACGTTTTCGATAGGTTTCACCACTCATAGACTGAGGCCGGCAGGATCGATAGAAATCCGCCAATACCTGTGCCAACAACCCAAGATGCCGGTTCTGAATTTGGCGCTTGAGCAACAAGTTGTCGAACATTTGTTTCCGCGGCAGCCGTCGCATTCTTACCAACCAGTCCACCACTTCCCCTTCGCGATCCAGAGACAATCTGCCTTTGTGACTGGTCAGAGGAATCACTCCCAGATAGATACCCGGCGCCAATCGGCGGTTGAGACGCACCTCCTCGCGACAATAGAACTCTCGTAAGATCAGCGTGCTGAAATCCAGATACGGATAACAGACCGGTTTTTTCAGTTTGTAGACAAACTCCCCCGCCATAAACACCCAGGCCATGTGGGTTTCGATCAACTCAACTCGATCAGGGCCTTCTGGATAGCTTTGAGGGTTGCAAAGGAAGGCCAATTTGGCCGTGGAGGAAATCTGAACCTCATCCATTCAACATGGTACAGCTTGGGCGGCCCGTTTGTGGGCCCAATCGAGGATGACCTGAAGACGTGGCACCAATCGCTCGCGGGCCTGGGCATAGGGCAGCCAGCGAAACTCTTGATGTTCGGGATGCCCCAGTTCCGGATTGACCGGTAAATAGACCTCTCCCTGTGGGGCTTCAGCCAGATAATATCTAGCCACTTTCCCTTTTCCATAGGGTGGGGTCTCAAGGTAAATTTCACCCCAATGAAATATGAGCTGATTAAGCCCTGTCTCCTCCTCAACTTCACGAATCGCTGCCTGCAGAGGTTCCTCCCCTGGCTCCACCTGTCCTTTGGGAAAATCCCAGTAATTGAATACCCGAAGCAACAGGTATCGGGGATCCTGGTCCTGGTACCGGACCAGAACCACCCCTGCAGAAAGAGACTTTTTCCGGACTGTATTTTTTGCCATAATTTAACTGGAAACCTTGACTGTTCAAGGTGCCCTTTATGATGCCCATCTCGTAAGCGCTTGCCAAGAGTTTGGGTAAATCATTATGAAATAAGAATGATGCTTCTTCAGGGAATAAACGAAAAAACTGTCAAACAAAAAAACCCGCCAGTTAGGCGGGTTATT
>CAYUPV010000298.1:0-2698 GCA_964445885.1 uncultured Methylococcales bacterium | reverse complement strand
CCCACCACAACGAGCCGGGTACGGCCGTCCTGCGGTGAATCCAGTGCATTCCTGGAGCGACGAACCAGGTCGATCCGATTGAGCACCTCGGTGACGCCTCCGTTTCCAACCTTGTGAGCGGTATTCTTGCGGTCCCAAAAAGTCAGTTCCTTGATCACAGGTACAGTGATGGATCCGCCACGCCAACCGAGATAGACTCCGGCCACCTGGCGCGCGGGCACACCGATCTGGTGACTGATGGCCGATTCCAGTTCACTGAGATGGGCGAGATTGTTGCGGAACATGCGGATATTTTCATCACCTGGGGCGGCGCTGTGCTTCCAGCCGTGGACAAAGACCATGAGCAAAAGATCGTTGGATGCCGCCTGCTTGTACAAAGCGGTGAGGACGGCGTCCATTTGATGGCGGTCAAACAACTGCCCCTGATCGTCGAACTCGATGAAACCCAACAGGTAGCTCCGCTGGGGATGGTCGGGATCCAGATAATATTGAAGCGCACTGCTCTGGCATTGCTCTTCCGGCGCGGGACTTTCGCACAGTGTCAATTCCGGGCGGTAGCTCTTTAGAGGCGCGCAGGCGTTCAGGAACAACACCAGCAGCAGCCCGGTCATCCATAAGCTCAAAGATTTCATTTTCATAGATTGTTTTTCCGTCGTAATGACAGGGGCGTGGTCATCAGCGCGGGCTGTGCCCGGCCCCAGACAAGATCGTGCCAGACACTGGAAGAAAACCCACCTACTTTGCTGACACCCATTTCTGCCACCCCCCGCCTGCATGACTTGCCTGCCGACCGGCGTATCGAGGTTTGCCAGATAGCGCCACTCTACCAGATCGTGTTCGCTGATAATACCAACCCGCATGTTCCATCGGTTCAGCAGAGAGAGGGCGAATCCGAAAGGCGACAAGTCCCGTATTTGTCAAACCTCCTCATTGCAGCACACCAGCTTGCGCAGAAAAAATGCTGATGGAAAAACAAAAGGCGCGACTTTCGAAGCCGCGCCTTTTGTCATTGAAGGCAACCTGGAAAAAAATACACGCTTCAGGTTCTCATGGCCCTCCAGCCTATATCACGCCGATAGTAAACCCCCGGCCAGCGAATCTTTTCCACTTGGGTGTACGCTTTGGTTTGCGCCTCGGTGACCGTCGTCCCCAGAGCACAGACACACAAAACCCGTCCACCGGCAGTCAGCACACGCCTGTCCTGCAGCCGGGTTCCGGCATGGAACACCTTGACATCATCGGATTCCTGCGCTGGCAACCCTGCTATCACCTCCCCCTTGCGATAGCTGCCCGGATAACCTTCTGCCGCCATCACTACTCCTAGCGCATAGCGTGGATCCCACTCAGGAATGATGCCCTTTAACCGCCCTTCCACCGCCGCCAGACACATCTGCGTCAGATCGCTTTGCAGGCGCATCATGATGGGCTGGGTCTCCGGATCCCCCATCCGACAGTTGAATTCCAACACCTTGGGACGACCATCGGAGGTAATCATCAAACCGGCATACAGGAAACCGGTATACGGGATACCTTCCTCCGCCAGACCTTCGATCGTGGGCTCGATCACCTGTGCCATGACCCGTTGATGCACTTCCGGGGTGACCACCGGAGCCGGGGAATAAGCCCCCATGCCACCGGTATTGGGACCTCTGTCGCCATCGAGCAGGGGCTTGTGGTCCTGAGAGGTGGCCAGGGCCAGGATATGCTCGCCATCGGCCATGACCATGAAACTGGCCTCCTCACCTTCCAGGAACTCCTCCACCACCACCCTGCGGCCAGCCTCGCCGAAAGCCCCCTCCGCCATCATGCTGCGGATGGCATCGATGGCCTCGTCTTCAGTCTGGGCAATGACCACCCCTTTGCCGGCCGCCAGACCATCGGCCTTGACCACGATGGGCGCCCCCTGCCCGCGCACGTAGGCGATGGCCTTTTTGGGATCGGTGAAGGTAGCGTAAGCGGCGGTGGGAATCTTATGGCGGGCCATGAAATCCTTGCAGAAAGCCTTTGATCCTTCCAGCCGGGCGGCTGCCCGGGTGGGTCCAAAACAGGGCAGGCCCCGCTGCCTGAACACATCGACGATTCCTGCGACCAACGGAGCCTCGGGACCGACGACCGTCAGCCCGATCCCCCGGTCCAGCGCAAAATCAGCCAGGCGGTCGATTTCATCCACCTCGATAGGGAGGTTTTCCAGTTTCCGCTCCAATGCCGTTCCGGCATTACCCGGTGCCACATAAACCTGTTCGACGTCCTGGGACTGCGCCATCCTCCAGGCCAGCGCATGTTCCCGGCCACCGCCGCCGACGATCAATACCCGCATTTGCCAGATTCCCGTTGCTAAAAAACCACCATTTTACCAGCGACTGTAGTGATCCCGGTGATAATCCCGCTCACCGTGATACTCCCGCTCACCGTTACGTGGATAATACACCGGCTGATGGTGGGAAACCGCCTGCCGCGCCGAGCGAGCCGAAATTTCGGTGGTCGCGGCCCCCATGGCACTGCCCAATGCCCCGCCGATCACAGCGCCACGCCAGCGATTGTTGCCGTCTATCAAGGCGCCTGTCACAGCCCCCAGGGCCCCGCCTGCGGCGGCTCCTTGATAGGTATAGGGGCTGGTGACGGAGGCACAACCGCTCAGGCCCGTGAGCAAACCCAACATCATCGCACCAACAAACAATGTTTTCGTATTTATTACCCC
>CAYUPV010000297.1:0-2711 GCA_964445885.1 uncultured Methylococcales bacterium | reverse complement strand
CAGCACATGGGTCAGGCGGGGCTTCCTGGGCCCTTGAACTTGCAACACAACCCGCCACTATGATGAATCCTCAGTACCATCACCGGCTGCACCTCTACCTTTTTCAGAACCTCTGTTGCAAGCAGATGAACGGGCTCACCCCGGATACAGGCTAAGCGCCCCCCTTGCAGGTGAAATTATCTCAGTCCTGGTAGTTGTTCTAGTTGAACTGCTTTTGCTTTCGAAACGAATCGGGTTCACAATCGCGCTGAGGGATCAATACCAAAAGGCATCTGACACATGGACAAATCATCCCTCAAAGCATGGATGTCACGACCCATTTCGAGTTCACAATAAGATCAATATCGACGAGGAGGGGAATCATGAGCCATAAACTTGGACTGGCGCTGTCCGGTGGTGGACTCCGCGCTTCGTTCTTTCACATAGGCATCCTGGCGCAAATGGCAGAACGGGGACTGCTGCGATCTGTGGAGGTCATCAGTGCAGTATCGGGAGGTTCCATCATCGCCGCCCTGTATTACCTCCATCTCAAGAAACTGCTCGAATCCAAACCGGATGAGAACATCACCGATACCGACTACATAAACCTGGTGCAAACCATCGAGCGCGATTTCTTCGAAGCAGTGAAGCACAATATCCGCATGTTGACCTTCTCTGACTACAAGGCTAACTGGAATATGTACCGGGAGGACTACTCCCGTAGCGACCGTATCGCCGAACTCTACGATGAACTGCTCTACCGGCCTGTCATGAAAAAAGCGACTATGGTCGAGATGCGGGAATTGATGATCCATCCCCCTGGGCGACTCGATTTTCACCCCAGGAAGCACAACGCTGATCGCCGTGCCAAAGTGCCGGTCCTGGTACTCAATGCAACCACTCTCAACAGTGGCCGCAACTGGCATTTTACCGCCCGGACCATGGGTGAACCCCTCCAATATGATGACAAGGCACAACCCATCTTCGATGAAATCGACAGCATACCCATCCGCTTGCGCCGTCCAAGGCCTGGGTATCTCAACATGGTGCCAAGACAGCAGGATTTTCCTCTGGGAGCGGCAGTGGCGGCCTCAGCCGGAGTTCCTGGTTTATTTCCACCCCTATCGGTCAGCGGCCTCTACCGGGATGGCGACGACCCTATTTGTGTCCAATTGGTAGACGGTGGAGTCCACGATAATCAGGGAATCGATGCCCTGTTGTACGAAGGCTGTACCCGGTTCGTGGTCAGCGATGCCTCGGGGCAGTTGGATTTCGAACCCTGCCCTGAGACAGGTTCCCTGGCAGTCCTGGCCAGGAGCCCTTCGATTCTCCAGAACCGGGTGCGCAGCGAAAGCCTGAAACGACTGTTTGAAACTCATGGACGGAATCAGGTAGCCTTCCTACATCTACGTAAAGGACTGGGGAAACAGGAGCTTTCCTGGGTCGGGCCGAATGGCAAGACTGTCTGGCCCCCGAGAATTCAGGCTCCTAGCACCAAAGCGTTCGGAGTTAACCCGGAAGTGCAGGAAAAGTTGGCCAATATTCGCACGGACCTCGATGCCTTCACCGAGGTCGAAGCCTGCTCTTTGATGCTCGATGGTTACCTCATTGGACGCCAGGAACTGAAGCAACTGAAACCGGAAGACGATGAAACCGGAGAGACCCCAACACCATGGCATTTCCTGACAATCGGGCCCAAAATGGCTGATCCTGATGATGATTACCTGCATCAGCTTGAAGTCGCCCACTTCAATGTCGGCAAGGCCTTGCTGCTGATTCCCTGGCTGATGGCAGCCACCCTGGCCGCCGCACTGGCTACCTTGGTATTGCTGTGGCCAACGCTGTCCGAATGGCTGAATAGCAGCATTTCCATCATGGCCATAGTGACTCTCATCGGATTATTCCTGCTCGATTGGACAGGCCGTCGCCTGGTACGATTAAAAGGATTGCGTCAACTGGCGCCGGTTGTCCGTTATCTAAAATCCATGCGCAAACTGCTGAGTGGGTATCAAAGCGGAAAAAGATTCCTGCTCAGAGTGGCCTTGCCACTGATGGGCACGTTGTTTGTCCGCGCCTATCTGCGATTTATCAACCCCCTGCTCCTTCAACGGGGAAGTCTGGACAAGCTGCAATAGCATGATGGTTGGTTGGGCCAGGGCTCTCATGCTCCTGACCCAACCCTGATGTTGACCTGAAACACATTATCCATCAACCCACCACGATATTCACCAGCCGTTTGGGCACCACGATCACTTTCCTTACCGTTTTGCCTTCGATGAAGCGCTGAACGTTGACTTCGGTCAGTGCAGCCTGTTCCACCGCCGTCTTGTCGGCATCGGCCGGCACCTGGATTTTGCCACGCAGTTTACCATTGACCTGTACCACCAGTTCGATGGTGTCCTGAATCAGAGCAGCCTCATCGACTTTCGGCCAAGGTGCATCGATGATCATTTCCTGATAACCCAGTATTTGCCACAGTTCGTGACAGATGTGTGGGACGATCGGAGCGAGCATCAGCACAATGGCTTCCAGCCCTTCCCGTTTGATCGCCAGCCCCTGGGGGCTGGTGTCATCGAATTTCCCGAGGGCGTTGAGTAACTCCATATTGGCGGCGATGGCGGTATTGAAAGTGTAGCGCCGGCTGAGGGCATCGGTGACCCGGGCGATGGTCTGATGAACCTGACGCCGAATCTCCTTTTGAACTTCACCGGGACTGGCCCTATCCAAAGGTG
>CAYUPV010000296.1:0-2815 GCA_964445885.1 uncultured Methylococcales bacterium | reverse complement strand
CATGGATGGGTTCACGGCGTCCCTGAAAACAAGTCCCTGCCTCCTGCCCCGAGGTGTCTTTCACGGTAATTTTTGATTAAAAGAGGGACTTTTACATGAGCAAAATTTCTGCGTTGGCGCAGCGTCATCCGCAACATCGGCGAACTCCACGCTGGGAGGTCTATACCCTGAAGGACCTAGAGAAGGACCGTATCCGGCAATTGACCGCTCTTTCTCCTGAGTTACGTCTGGCAATGCGGGTGGTGGCCCATGTGCTTCCCTTCAGGGTCAACCGTTACGTGGTGGAAGAGCTGATCGACTGGCACAGAGTGCCCGATGATCCGATCTTTCAGTTGACCTTCCCCCAGCCGGATATGTTGGGCTCCGAGGAATTCGAACTGGTGGCCAGGCTGCTGCACCGAAATGCCTCTCAGGTGGAGTTGCGGGACCAGATACAGAGGATCCGGCGAACTCTCAACCCACATCCTGCCGGGCAGCTGGAGCTGAATGTTCCCCACAAGGAGGAAGATATACCTATCATGGGACTGCAGCACAAATATCGTGAGACGGTGTTGTTTTTTCCGAGTCAGGGACAGACCTGCCACAGTTATTGTACCTTTTGCTTCCGCTGGGCCCAGTTCATCGGAGACAAATCCCTGCGTATGGCCTCCCGTGAGGCTGCTACATTGCACGAATATTTGCGCCGCCACCGGGAAGTCAGCGATGTGCTCATCACCGGCGGTGACCCGATGGTGATGAAGACCCGCCACCTGACCGATTATCTGGAACCGCTGTTGGCACCGGATTTCGATCATATCCGAACGATCCGTATCGGTACCAAATCATTGAGTTTCTGGCCCTACCGATACCTGACCGATCCGGATGCCGACGATTTGTTACGCTTGCTCGAGAAACTGAATACGGCAGGAAAACATGTTGCTCTGATGGCCCATTTCAACCACTGGCGTGAATTGGAAACCGATGCGACACGAAGGGCCATCGCCCGGGTGCGTGCCGCTGGGGTGCTGATCAGGGCGCAGGGACCCCTGCTTGCCCATATCAACGATGATCCTGAGGTGTGGGCGCGTCTATGGCGCAGCCAGGTGATGCTGGGTATCGTACCTTACTATATGTTCGTGGAGCGTGACACCGGGGCCCGGCGCTACTTCGAGGTGCCCCTGGGTCGTTGCTGGGAGATCTATCGTCAAGCGATGAAGCAAGTTTCAGGGTTGGGCCGCACTGCCCGAGGTCCCAGCATGAGTGCCGCTCCTGGTAAGGTGGAGATCCAGGGCGTCACCGAGCTCCAGGGCGAACAGGTATTCGTACTGCGGTTCCTGCAAGGACGCAACCCCGATTGGGTGCAACGTCCCTTTTTCGCCCGTTTCGATCCCCAGGCTACCTGGCTGGATCAGCTCAAACCGGCTTTTGGGGAGCCAAGGTTCTTCTTCGAGGAGGAATTCGATGCCATGCGGCTGCGGGATCAGCGTTTGGGAGGTGCGTCGTAGATCATTCTGTCATGACCTTGATAGACCAGGAAGTGTTTGCCTTTGGCCCGGCTGATGAGAATCATGCCCGTTCGCCTGGCCATTTCCAGTCCCATCTGAGTGATCCCGGAGCGTGACAGCAATACCGGAATTCCCATCTGGGCTGCCTTGATCACCATTTCCGAGGTCAGGCGGCCGGTGGTGTAAAAGATCTTGTCCCCACCTTCCATGCCTTGTAGCCACATGAAACCAGCGATTGCATCCACTGCATTGTGTCGGCCAACGTCTTCGCAGAAGAACAGGATGTCTTGGTTCCGGCACAGGGCGCATCCATGCACCGCGCCGGCCTGTTTATATACCTCGTTATAATGGCGCAGGTTGCCCAGCAAATCATACAAGGTGGATTGATGAAGCATGGGTGGGGAGAGTTGAATTCGTCCCAGTTGTTCCTGCAGGCGCCCGTACATCGTGCCTTGACCGCAGCCGGTGGTGACAGTACGTTGCCCCAGCTTTTCCAGGATGTCGTCTGAATGGCCATGGTGGGTGGTGACTGCTGCAGACTCTACTTCCCAGTCCACCTGTACTGCGTCGATTTCCTCCAGGCGCCTCACCAGACCCTGGTTGCGCAGATAACCCAGTACCAAAAGCTCTGGCTGAGTCCCCAGGGTCATCAGCGTGACGATCTCGTAGCGGTCGAGATAGAGGTTGAGTGGACGTTCAGCGGCGATATGCCGGATCACAGGCTGGCCGTGTTCGTTATGGGCCGTGACAGGAAGAGCTGCCTCCAGTCCGGCATGGGTCATCTGGATCATCGAAGACTTGGGGATCATTGACTTGTTTCCTTATAGGAATTGACCGCCATATAGGAATTGACCGCCATCATTTTCAAAGGTGTGCAATTCCTCCGGGGTGTTGATGTTGATGAACTGTTCGGCCATTTCGCTACAGTCCACCGGCCTCCAGGGATGACGCTGCGCCCAGGTGTCGATCTTGTGCCTTCCCGCAGCCAGCCAGTCGGCCAGGTCATCGGCCAAACGGTTGCGAAGGGCCATGACCACCGGATGGAGTCGCTTGCCATCGTGGGCAATGGCGATGTCGACCTCCTCTTTGACTAAAGCCGTTAGCAGTCTTGCCAGGGTTTGGCTTTGCAGGCGAGGGCAGTCGCAGGGCGAGACCAACAGGTATTCGGTACCGGCTGCCTGCATCGCACTCAGGATGCCGGCCAGGGGACCATGAAAACCTGGCATGGAATCGGCGAGGACGGGTCGATCGAAATGCTGGTATGCCTGGGGTGATCGGTTGGCGTTGATGAGCACCGGGCTGGACAGGGGGTGCACACCCCCCCGGGCCCC
>CAYUPV010000295.1:0-2855 GCA_964445885.1 uncultured Methylococcales bacterium | reverse complement strand
GGGTTCTGGGTGTTGACGGTGGCGGTGGCGATCGTGGTGGCGGTGTATCTGTTGGTACAAACCGGTCCCGGCAACGATTTCACCCGTTGGTTCATCAACGAAGGGCGCGAATACATAGAAG
The DNA here is from genome assembly GCA_964445885.1 of uncultured Methylococcales bacterium. Lineage (GTDB taxonomy): Bacteria > Pseudomonadota > Gammaproteobacteria > Methylococcales > Methylothermaceae > Methylohalobius. The sequence continues at coordinate 2,734 of CAYUPV010000295.1, read as the reverse complement.
CCCCTCGCTGGGCGGACATCGGTATCGTTGTGGTGATGCTGATCTTCTTCTATAACGTCGCAGCCACCTTCAGCAAGGGACAATGGTCGGGGATCGCAGGAGTGTTGACTCTGGATCTGGTGGCCCTGGCAGGATTGTATCTGGCAGGCATGTTCTACGTCACCAATATCTCCATCGACCAGTATTGGTGGTGGTGGGTGATCCACTTGTGGGTCGAAGCCACCTGGGAAGTCCTGGTGGGCTGCATCATGGCCTGGACCCTGATGCACCTTCTGGGCGTGCGCAGGAAGATCGTGGAAACCTGGTTGTATATCGAAGTGGCCTTGATGTTCGGTTCGGGGATCCTGGGACTGGGACATCATTACTTCTGGATCGGTTCGCCCGAATACTGGCTCGCCATCGGGGGGTTCTTCTCCGCCCTCGAACCCATTCCCCTGGTGGCGATGGTGGTCCACTCCATTTATGACTCCGGGGTCCACCATCTCAGGAACCGCAATCATCCGGCCCTGGCCTGGGTGATCGCCCACGCTTTTGGCAATTTTCTCGGGGCCGGTGTGTGGGGGTTCATGCATACCCTGCCGCAGATCAATCTCTATACCCATGGCACCCAATGGACTGCCTCCCATGGCCATCTGGCTTTTTTTGGTGCCTACGCCACCATCAACATCGCCTTCTTCTATCTGGCGATCCAACGCTGGCGCGGCGATGTCTGGATGGGTGCCAACCTGGTGGGAGGCTGGCGCTGGAAATGGGCCCTGGGACTGTTGAGTCTGGGAGTCATGGGAATGACCATGGCGTTGTTGATAGCAGGTTATGAACAATCCTTCATCGAACGGGCCCAGGGAGGCTCCACCTGGGGCGCCTATTTTGCCGGCCAGACCCATCCCTGGTTCGTCGAATCCATGGTCTGGCGGATGGTGTTCGGTTGGGTGACCATCGCTGGCTTTGTGCTGCTGGCCTGGGACTTGGTGACTGTCGGTAAAGAGGAGACCCGCCCCGCCGAAACCCTGGTTGAGGAACCGGCGTTGGTACATGGCTGAAAAAACTCCGGTCGGAACCATCGCCGAAGTCCATGGCCCGGTCGTGGTGATTGCCTGTGAGCGCCTGCCGCCCCTGCGGCAGGCGCTTTGTGCGGCGCTCGACCATGAGGAATACGTGTTCGAGGTCCACCAGCACCTGGACGAACGTCATGTGCGGGCCATCACTTTACATCGCACCTCGGGACTCAGACGGGGAATGATGGTCTACGATAGTGGAGCCCCCTTGCACGTGCCGGTGACCCAAAGTTGCCTGGGGCGGCTGCTGAATGTGTTTGGAGAGCCCCTGGATGGGGGGCAGCCCTTGATTGCCGAGACTTATCGTAACGTTCATGCCAAGCCGGCGGCTCTGAACGAGGCAGTGGGGATGCGTGGTATCCTGGAGACCGGCATCAAAGTGATCGACCTGTTGTGTCCCTTCGTGCGTGGGGGCAAGACCGGCCTGTTCGGTGGCGCCGGCGTGGGCAAGACAGTGTTGATCATGGAGTTCATGCACGCTGTGATCTCCCTTCACAAGGGAGTTTCCGTATTTGCCGGAGTAGGGGAAAGGATCCGTGAGGGTCATGAGCTGTGGAAGGAACTGCAGACGGCCGGGGTGATGGAGAAATCCCTGCTGATATTCGGGCAGATGGACGAATCCCCCGGGGTACGCTTCCGTGTCGGCCTGACTGCGTTGACCTATGCGGAGTACCTGCGCGATCAGCTCCACAGCGAGGTGCTGTTCCTGGTGGACAACATCTTCCGCTTCGTCCAGGCTGGCAGCGAGGTCTCGAGCCTGTTGGGGCGTCTGCCAGCCACAGTCGGTTACCAGCCGACATTGGGGACCGAAGTGGCGGAGATCGAGGAACGGATCATTTCCACCCGTAAAGGGGCAGTGACCTCGGTACAAGCGGTCTACGTGCCCGCAGATGACATGACCGATCCTGCGGTGAGCACGATTCTCAGTCACCTGGATACCAGCGTCATCCTGTCACGCCAGATTGCTTCCCAGGGACTTTATCCAGCGGTCGATCCGTTGCGTTCAGGCAGCAAACTGATGGACCGGCATTTCCTCGGCGACCATCATTACACCATCGCCGAAGGGGTGCGTGAGCATCTGGCCCGTTATGCGGAGCTGCAGGATGTGATCGCCATGCTGGGGATGGAAGAACTGTCACCGGAAGACCGCCGGGTCGTCCACCGGGCCAGGCGTCTGCAACGCTATCTGACCCAACCCTTCCACGTGACGGCTCATTACATTGGCACTCCGGGGGTTTCGGTGCCGCTCGATCGCACCCTGGCAGATTGTGAGGCCTTTCTGGCCGGAAAACATGACGATTTGCCTGAGGAGTCCTGTTACATGCGCGGGACAATGGAACCATGACGGGATTCATCCTTCAGCTCCAGGATGCCACCCACATCGAACAGATTCCTGAGGTCACCGCCTTCTGGGGGGTCGATGGCAGTGGCAGTTTCACCCTCTGGCCGGGCCACGTGCGCATGATGACCTCATTGGAATTCGGCCTGTCCCGGTTCCGTCTGAATGGCGAATGGGAATATCTGGCCCTGCCGCGGGCACTGTTGTATTTTATCGACGACAGGCTTTACCTCAGTACCCGCCGTTTCGCGCGTGATAGGGATCTGGACCGGATCAGCGAGGTGCTGGAAAGTCAGTTGGCTGAGGAGGAGCGGCAACTGCGCCAGATCCACCAGAGTCT
>CAYUPV010000294.1:0-2863 GCA_964445885.1 uncultured Methylococcales bacterium | reverse complement strand
GCTAGCACTCAGAGAATGAGTTTTGATCCCATCACCCTCCTGCAGCGACTCCCCCTACCGTCCCAACGCCGATTCCAAGCCAAAACTTCCACTTCTGAGCCAACCCGCAGAAGGCTGCTGTCATCGATGAATGTCAGGAAACTTTACATATTTTGGTGTTTTTCCAGGTTTGGCGCGTCATGTTAGCCGTCATGGTGTTGATGGGTAATGAAGAGGCCTCTCTAAGTAGCTGAAATAAAAGCATATAAATTGCAGGCAAATATAAATGGCACATATGTTGCTATGGGGTATGAGGGTAATTATTCACATGGATTTATGTGGGCGATCATTCTGTGACGTTTGAATTGCAATGAGGACCGGGGTGATGTCGATATGTTGAAAAGCATGTCCCAACACGCTGATCCTGAAAGTATTTATTCCAGATTGGCTGGTATCGGCGACGCAATCCATGTGGTTGCCGTTCCGGGCGATCATCCGAGGGTGGTGCCGGGAGTCTGTGGCTTCCCGTTCGACCATCTGAAGCCAACAACAAGGAGCAATCTATGAAAACCAAGATTCCCGAGCGCGGTACCAGGCCCAAGGGCTGGGCCGCGCTTTTTGCCTTTTTGACCGGCCTCGGCCTGTCGACGGGCGCCGATGCCTTCACCGTGAATGTGGTGGATGAGACCGGACAAGCCATCACGACCGGTTTCCGCTGGCAGTTGGAGGAAGACAGGAGCCATGTGGCCGAAATCGATCCTGTAACCGGCCAGGGGAGCATCACAAATCAGGACCCCGCCCTGGCGCTTCGCTTCTTCTCCAGCCACCACCCGGTGGCGGTCAATGGAGAGGCAGCCGCCAATGGCGCGGCCATCAACCCGCCACAGGCCAATGTGCGCTACTTTCTCACGGTGTTGCCCTTCGACGGTTATACCCTGGGGGGGGCCATCGTGTCCAAGACGGTGACGGCTACCGATACCATCGAAGTCAAAGTCAGTAAGCTGCCCCTCAAGACCGGCCAGATCTCGGTGCAGCTGTTCTGGGACAAGGCGCCGATCAACGGTGTATTTGACTTGGCACCGGGGAGCGAAGCCCCGATCCGGAATGCGTCCGCCAAGGGCTTCCGTATCATCCTGGAAGATGCGGGCGGCGGCTATGGCGCCACCGCAGGCACCCAGACCAACGATGCCTTCGGCAATCCGTTGGGAACCACCTACCAGAGGGATGCCAACGGCAATTATATCCTGAACGGCGGGGTGCCCGTGGTCGCTCAGTTGGGCGATGGCAACCCGAAGTTCGATCCGGCCACCGGTATCGCGATGATCAAAAATCTGTTGCCCGGTAAATTCGGCATTCAGATCGTGCCTCCGCCCAATGGTTCCAATGAGGGTGGCCGCACGGTCCACTGGGTCCAGACCTCCACCATCGAAGGCACCCATATCATTGATGCCTGGGCCAAGGCCAACAACCCGCCGTTCTTCGTCGAGTTCGGCCCCCCGGGACCGCACGTCAGCATCGGTTTCGCCGAGCAGAACCTGGACGATATCGCAGGACTGGGTGCGAATCCTGTCAGTGGACCGATCACTGGCCGGGTCACCAACAACCATCTGAACCGCCCGCCGAATTTCGGCTTTAACAGCGGTTTCCCGTTTCCCGGTTGCTGGATCGCGGTGAACGAGTCTCCCCTGGCGGGGGGCAAGGGCCGTTATACGGCGCCGTGTAATCCGGACAGTACATTCTCTATTCCCCCGCTGCCCGCGGGCAGCTATCAGATTGCCGTCTGGGACGAAGCTCTGGACATGATCTTCGCCACCTCCAATCTGGTGATCAATACAAACGGGCAATGCCAGAACCCCAAGACCCTGAAGTTCGGTTCCTGTAATCTGGGCGACCTGCCGGTGTTCCGCTGGTTCGGTCGGGTGGAGGAAACCGTCTTCTATGACCGCAATGGCAATGGCTTCCGGGATTGTCCCTCGGCAGTGAATGGTAACGTGGATGCCAACGGGAATCCTCTCTGTGACGATCCCTTGCTGGACGATGTGGGAATGAGTGATCTGACCATCAACCTGCGTCACCGCAACGGCGTAATCTACCAGACCAGCGTTACCGACTTCCAGGGCGAGTACACCTTCGAAGAGGTGTTTCCGTTCTTCAACTGGCTGGTGGCGGATGTGGATTTCACCGCACCCTACAAGGCCACTGGTGCCACCTTCACCGTGGATGCCGGCGGTGGTAATGCGCCAGCGCTGGGACAAGTCTTCGGTACCGTGCCGGGAGACGGCGTGCTGGTGGAGCAGCCGCAGTTCTGCGAATCGCCTCTGTTTGCTCTGGGTCTATGTTCACCCTTCAACAGTTCACTCTTCAACCTCAATACCAATGACAACCTGTCCCGTACTGAGGTGGGTCCGGTGCTTACCCAGGGCATGCAGTTGTTCCTGGGCCAGACCAACGCCATCGAATGGGGTAAGAAGAATTACCTTCCGGGTGAAAACGGTGGCATCAGCGGTATCACCTACTATGCCTCCACCCGGGCCGAGGACGACCCAAGATTTGCCGTGATGGACAATTGGGAGCCCGGTATTCCCCGTGTCGTAGTGAATCTGTACGCCGACGGTGACATCGACAAACCGCCTTTCGGCACCGCCAGCGCCAACTGTCCGTATCCGTTGCGTGATGCTGGGCCCGGAGACACCGACTGGAATGGCAACGGATGTATCGATCCGGCCGACGGTCAGATCGAGGACGTGAATGGCAACGGTTTATTGGACAAAGCCGATGCTGACAATTATCCGTTCGGCAACTTCCCGGGCACAGAAGACCGCGATAATGGCACTCCAGGCGTCTTTGACTACGGCGATGCCATCCAGGTCACCACCTCCGACAG
>CAYUPV010000293.1:0-2927 GCA_964445885.1 uncultured Methylococcales bacterium | reverse complement strand
GGTGCTCTGTCCAGAAATCCCCCCCTTGACCAGGACAAAAATCGCCATGGAGATCGCCACCACCGATAAACTTACGATCATTAAAACCAGCCGCCTGATGGCCACGGGTTCTTGCTTCAACATGTTCATGTTATTCCTTCCTCACTGAGGGAATGATGGATCGATACCAACGAGCATCTTCCATACCTAGCTCAAATATTGCGCCAGCTGGATTCGGGCCTCTGTATAATTTTTTGGTGTAGCATTAGAAAATGCCATGATTCAAGAAAACTCCCAAGTTGCAGTTTGTCCCAGGCCCGGCTAGTCCAGACCCGCTGAAAAAAAACGACGAAGAGGCGGATGAGCCATGGTTTCACCCCATCATCGTCATGGGACCAGCCAGTCAGTCTCACCAACCGGCATCTGCCCTGATGCTGAGGGCAAGCGCAAAATGTACGCTCCCCGAGAGGCATAACGCTGACCTGGCCCCAAGGTCAGACGCGGATACACCGAAGTCACCAACGAATTGTCGGTTTCGTGCTCGATCAACTCAATGAAGTATTCCCGGGAAAATTTATCTCTCAGATGCATGATAACGCGCCCGATTGCGGTCGCAGCAAAAAAAGCATTGGCCTGAATGCGGAACTGCTTTTCGTTTAGAATTTTTTTCCGCTTCAACCAGGTCCGATTCCGCATGGCACTGCTGGACACCTGGCCTGGAAGTTCAAACGGGTGTACCGCAAACGCCCTATCAGACTGAAGACGGTCGCCCAGACTTGCAATCTCGTCAATCAGACTGGATGAGAAATAAAACTCGGTGTCAGGATCAGTCCCCGCTGACAGTGCTCTCAATTCCTCGGCAGACGGATCATTCCACCAAAGAACCAGTTTCTGGACCGATCCACCTTCCGTCACCTTGCGCCAGAAAGACTTATCGACGCCACCCGAGTCCAAACGGCACTCCATCGAAACCTCTATACCCTGCTGTTTGAGAGCATCCCGAAAGGCGACCGCGCCATCCCTGCCCGCTTCAGTGTAACATTGGCGGATGCGGTCTCCTTGCCGCAGACCTTTTTTCCTAAGGAGATACTTTGTCAGCACTTTGGCCTCCAAGGCCAGGCCCTGCGAGAAATAAAAAGTGTAATAGTCCTGATCGGAAAAGACCGGACGATCGGTATTGGGAAACAGGCACGGTAACTGTTGTTGCTCACAGAATCCATGGATCGGTGCCCAGGGACCATTCACCAGCCCACTGACCATGGCGAAGACCGGCTTTTCCCGATAGTAGGCTTCGAGCTGACCTGGCCATGTCTCTGGAGGCCCTTTCAGTTTCCAGACCACCAATTCCCATTTCCGATAGGCTTGGTACTTCCAGTCCCGATGCCAGGGTGCGTGGGCCGCGCGCTTCGTCTCGTGGCGTGTTTCTGCATTCTTGTCATGAAAATAGACTTCCAAGACGTCCAACATGGCCTTGCGGCTGACCTCAGGTGCATCCTGAGAAACAACCGTGGCAAAGTGGATGGTATCTTCACTCACCCCAGGGGAGCCGCTCGATTTCAAACTTTTCAGATAGGCAACCAGCGCGTCCAGAGCTTCGATTTTCAGATGATAACGCGGCATCATGGGATCGAGCGGGCGACCTGCCGGATCCACCCCCTCCATGATGGCACGTTTCAACGACTCATCGTCATAGGCTGGCCTGGTACCCGTTCCAATGGTACGCAGACGGAACTGGCCCTGTCTCCCAACCGCTCGTGGTTGGAAAAGATATTCTGCGGTCAATGGCAGCACCGTGGAATTACCCTCGGTGGTCCCCAGACCACTACGCCGGTGACAATTGACGCAAGCCGCCTGCTGTCCCTGCATGATCACATCGTTCTGTACGCTGGCTTGTATCGGTTCACCATTCGGCAACCGACCTTCCCTGTAGATATGTACTCCTTCCTCATTGACTGGATCCAATTCTGCCGCCATCACGACAATGGCGAAGCTTAATCCCAAAAGGAGCCAAGCGATATTCACCAGGCATTTCCATCCGTTCATCAATACACTTCCTTTTCTCACTGAGACAACGTGGCACTAGTTATCATTCTTGATTGGCTCATACATTCCGGCCTGTTTTGCACTCTACCTAGCCATGGCGTGTCAGACAGTTCTTTCCTAACATGGCATCGGCTAGATTGACCTTCAATTATAGTACATGGCATATACCTGCTCTTGCGCTTCTTGCCCTGAGCTTACGCCAGCACAGGCATCCTAAGATTCCCCTTTACTCCATCAGCATGCAGGAAGCCATGAATATTCTTGATTGACCAGGCAATAGCGAAACACAGATTCCGGCATTTTCAGACCTTTCCCTGAACTAACCAGATCAGGCGAATCGGAACTTCGCATCTTCTTGTTTTATCGATGGTTATTATATATGCCCCGATCTTCATAAGGTGACTTTCAAGGGTTTATGCAGTGATCTCGTCCCAAGCTGTAGTCGAATAATCTGGTACCGAAACGCCTTTACCACCCTATTTCAACTGAACGATCGATCACGAGGTGCTTCCGTAACTCCCCCCGATGCTGACACCAATGTTGGCAGCGGGGATTACAAACTGAGAAATCCCTGCTTAATTTGTTTCACAGAACACCCCATGAGTAAAATTTTCAAAGTAGCATCAGTTACCATTTGCATTGCCTTGGGCATCTTCAGATACCACCGTTGTCTAGTGACACCTTTGATGCCGTGCAGAAAAGGCCGCGCCTTATTTGACGCACGACCATACTCACAAGCAGACAGCTTTGGATACACTCTTAGAATCCACATTGTTTTGGGGCGTGCTGCACTGCCTTTTCCGAATTATTGACACCTGACTCCGCTCTGATCGAACAGGGAATAGCACCAATGTACCGTTTAACGATGAAATTCCATTTCCCGTTGAATCGTGCTTTCACCACGC
>CAYUPV010000292.1:0-2962 GCA_964445885.1 uncultured Methylococcales bacterium | reverse complement strand
AACCCGATCATCAGGGCGGTGACATTCGGCAGGATCAGGCGTAGCGAAGGCGAAATACCCATCGCCTCGAGGGCATCCAGTTCCTGGGTCAGCCGCATCACCCCGAGCCGGGCGGTGATGGCCGAACCGGATCGGCCTGCCACCAGGGTGGCGGCCAGGGACGGCCCCAGTTCCCGGATGATGCCCAGTCCCAGGATATTGACCACCATGGCCTGCGCGCCATAGCTTTCCAGCTGGAGCGCCGACAGGTAGCTGAGCACGATGCCGATGAGAAATCCCACCAGCGCCGTTATCCACAGGGCCCGAACCCCGGCATCGTGGAGGTTGGCGGAAATATCCCGCCAGGGAATGTCAGCGGGATGTAATGCCAGATAGCCCAGATCGAACACCAGTTGTCCCAGCAGGATCAGCAGGCAGCGAACCTGAGTGACTCCTGCCAGCAGGGTTCGCGTCAGCCCCCCGAAAAGGGCTGGCGATGGACGGGGCATATCCCGGAGACTGGGAATGTGCCGGAGGCGCCAGCGGTCGAAAATGGCCGCATGCTCGGGCAGCATGTGGAGACGTTCGGGCAACCGTCCTCCCCAGGCCTGCCAGAGAATGAAAGCGCCGGCGCTGTCCAGAGCCTCGACCTGACTCAGATCCCACACGATTCCAGTCTCCCGTGCATGGTCCTCCAGCTTGTTCTGCAACACCGGCATCACCGGAGCCAGACCGAGCATGTTCCAGCCTCCACATAGCAGGACCCTGGAACCCTCGCGATTGATCTTGGGTGTGCCCGTCAGGGGCGATTCATCTGCGGACGATGCAGATACCATGTGTTCAGGCCTCCATTGGTGATTGTGCCGTGCCTGCTGTCTGGAACGGAGAAGCCGAATTCCGGGCCGTCCCAGTCGATATCTTCAGCTCATCGAAACCTCACGGATCAGTCAGAGTTTCCCGCCGGCATTGTATCATTCGCCGATTCGTGGTGATGGGGAATGAGTTCAGGCGGAACACCGGCAGCCTCGAGTCCGCTTTTCTGAAGCCAGGCACGAGTCCGGGTTTCAGCCCGCTCGATGAGCTTGCCGGCGACGGTGAAGTCGAAAGTCCCGGTGGACAGGGGACACAGAGGTGGGACGATGATCACTTTCGCACGCTGAGCATAATGGGACGCGTCTCTCACCAGTTGCTGCAGGGTAAGGAGATTCAGTGCATGCAGGGCAATTTCGAGGATTCCCCGGGGCGGTCCGGCCAGGGCGCACGGCGCTCCGGTCGGCAGCACGAGGACCCGACCGGCGCCCAGTTCCACCGCGCTCGACAGGGGGGTGTGATTGGCTATGCTGCCATCAATGAGGCAATGGCCCCGGGTGTGAACCGGGGGCAGGACTCCGGGTATGGCGGCACTGGCCAGCAACGCCTCGGGGACGGGACCGGAGGAGAGCACCCTCTCGGCGCCACTGACGGCCACCAGCGCCTTGAGCATCCCCACCTGGACTTGCCCCCGAGGCTGCCGCCACCGGCGAACACCAGTGCGGTCAAAGCTCCCACCCCGCTCACGGATATCCTCCTCCGGCCCGGAAGACTTGGGTATCGGGATGAAAGGCGGCCCAGCCGAACCAGTAGGCGGTCACGCTGGGAATCTCCGTTCCGTCTGGTCCATACACCGTTGCCGTGAGATGGTCGGGATCGAAACGCACCGTGATATCCAATCCGCCCACGCTGTCACGGATCCGGCCGGTGGTTTTGGCCAGTTCCGCATAGGGATAGGCCTTGGCCTGTCCCTTCAGCACCACTCCGACGACCCAGGCCTTGGGAGGGTAACGGTCGTCGCGATGGGACAGTGGAAAGTAGATCCTGGGAGAGTTGCCGTAACCGGCATACGGATTGCGGCCATAGTCGCGGCGGTAGCCGGTTTCGGTGGACAGTACCCGGGTGTCGGGGTGACGGGCGCGCCAGTCGGCCCAGGTGGTCGTCGCCATGGGCAGAGTGACCAGCCGGCTTCCCTTGTAGGAACCGCTGAGAGCCCGGTTCATCAACTGTGACCACAGCGATCCGGTGCCGCGGTCGTACATCACCAGATTATTGTTGTAGAGCAGCCCTGAAGTCCCCAGATTGACCATCTTCCCGTCGAGGATGGCAAGATAGGCGATACCGCTTCCCGTCAAAGGGCAGTAGGTCACGGCGATCGGCTCGCCGCCGAATTCATCGTTGACGATCTCGTGCCAGTTGAGGATGTCGATGGGGTAGGCCTTGACGAGCTCACCCCGGGCGATACCCAGCACCCGGTCGTCATCGTCCAGGAAATCCGCCCTGTCAGCTTTGATGAAGCGGGGATGGTCGATAGCAGGAATGCCGTCGCGTGGCGGGCCGCCGGAACGGATATCGTGAGGGGGTATCAGTGCTCCCTCAAGATCGAAGCCGTTTTTCACCGGTGCCGCACAGCCTGCCAACGAGATTATCATCAGGACCGTTCCGAGACAGTAGCCTGTGATGGCTTGGCAACTCAGGTGACGCTGCGAAAACCGGCCGTTGTCGCTCCAGATGGTCAGGATGCCTGGTGAAGGAAGCGGGGAAACAAGACCAAAGAGATAGTTGAGTATGGAATGCATGGTAGCCTCCGGAGGGTCAAATCCGACTAATCAGTCGCCGCCCAAAGACCGACCTTACGTTCTTGCCCCCTTCCGGGTTGTTTGATTTCCATAGCTTCTACTTTTCAGAAACATCCTGGACTCTTTATGCTCCAATCTGAAATAATCTACTTTTGATGGATGTGTTTCTTACGGTGAAAGTTTACAGATTCACCGCAGTCTGTAGGGTGCAATAGCCGAAGGCGTATTGCACCGAACCCATTTGGATATGCACGGCGCTATTCTCTTGCCTATTGCATGATCTTTCATCTGCCGGAGTGTTGGCTCGCCCATCATGAGCGTTACCGTGAAAGATACCTCGGGGCAGGAGGCAGGGACTTGTTTTCAGGGACGCC
>CAYUPV010000291.1:0-2985 GCA_964445885.1 uncultured Methylococcales bacterium | reverse complement strand
AAAAACAATATCGAAGGGAGTCGGCGGACCGGCACGCCGATGAAGGCAGCGGTCCGCTTGACGCCGGCGGGGCCACGCGAGAAGATCGCATCCTGGACCAGAGCACGCACCTCTTCGCCAGTGACGTTAATATAAGGCATGGTTACCTGCCAACCGGCATCCTGGGCCATATTGACATCGAAAGGACTCAGATTCTTTTCGGTGGTGAGCATGTGGAGAATATAAGGTTTTTCCATGGACATACCTTTGTTAGCGTGAACATTTCATTGTGGCAGAGGCAGAGGATTGGTCTCTAACTACCGGTGCAATATTCGGGCTAGAGAAACCGCGAGAGATTCTTGAATCTGAATAATTATCACTTGGGACGTATGCAAAAACAAATTTTTCGCCTCTATCCTCCACCCTATGCGGAAGTCTCCCTCCAAGGACTGTATCTTGATCATCATTTGTATGATCTGGGAAGTGTCCAAAGGCCTTTTGTCTATGCCAACTTTCTTGCCAGTCTCGATGGACGGATCGCTCTGGAGGATATTTACACCGGTCAAACTTATCTTCCCAAGAGCCTGACCACGCCAGCGGATTTCCGTCTTTTTCTCGAGTTGGAGGCCCAGGCCGATTGTCTCATCACCCATGGAGGATATCTGAGGGCTTTGGCGGATGGCAGGCTTGGCAACATTCTACAGATCGGCGCCCATCCGAGTGGAGAGGATCTGGTGGAGTGGCGTCGCTCTCACGGGCTTGCACCCCAGCCAGCGCTTGCCATCGCCAGTGCCAGCCTGGATTTCGTAATTCCCACGTTGGTGCGTGAGCATGATCAGCCGGTCACTATTTTCACTGGCGAGTGCGCCGATCCGGTCAAGGTGGAAGCATGGCGCAAGGAAGGATATCAGGTGATGTTCGCCGGTAGAGGCACGATGGTGGAAGGACAGAAATTGATCCCAATCCTCGGTCATCTCGGATATCGAAGCATCTATCTCATCGCTGGTCCTTCCATGCTGGATACGGTCGTTCGATGTGGCTGGTTGAACCGGCTCTATCAGACCACTACCCATCAGTTGATGGGCGGGGAAGCATTCCGGACCATGGTACCCGGCCCCGAACTGGGGCCTGCCGGTCATCTTTGTCTTCGTACCCTTTATTTCGACCCGAACGGACCCGGGGGAACGGGGCAATGGTTTTCGCGCTTCGATATTCAATAGGGTGAGGAGACCCGGCGCTCTGCATCTCTGGCGCCACTGAGCTCTCCGCGCTGGTATCTGGCTTGGGCAATCAGTCGCCAGTTACGGTGGATGAGATCGGCCCTGCCCCCTGCCAGACTGAGGGACTTTTTTGCCAGTTCTTCCGCCAGTCCCGGCTGTTCCTGCTGCAGCCGGATGTTCGCCAGCTCGTACCACAACTCGGCACTGCCGGGCTGAATCCTGAGTGCCCTTTCCAGCCGTGAGGCGGCACGTTCCAGGTCACCCCGGCGCCGATCGTTCTCGGCCTGTTGCATCAGAGCGATAACCGCCGGGGGGGTGGGCTTGATTGCTGCCTGTTCTGTGGTGTGTTCGGGTAGTTCAGGCGCTGGCAGGCTGGGGGCAGCCCTGTTCGTCCCTGTAGGGGGCACGGCGGGGGGAGGGTAGTTTGGATAGTAAGATGGCTGAGTCCCGCTGCTTGGCGTATACAATGGATCGAGTGAACAGGCGCCCTGTAGGAAAGAGACCAAAGCTAAAATAAACAGGCGTAGGATCATTCCGAAGGTACCTGATTGGTGTTGGTGTCAGGGTTAGGTGCAGGTTGCGGTTGTTCGATGGCTGTGGGTGGATTGATCCGGCGTTTGTTCTTGGGGCCATAGTACATGCCCTGCAGAGTCATCAAGCCCATGAAGAGCAGCACCGCAATGATGGAGACCCACAGACGATCGAGTTTTTCGGTACCAAAAACCCAGCTGGGATTGATCAGTCCAATCACCAGGAACAAAACATCGGACAACACTACCGCATGAATGGCTGCTATGGGAATGGGGTTGCCCATTTTCAGGCTGAAAGCGAAGTAGCTTCCCATGAAAAGCAGCAAACCGATCAGGAACATATAGAACCGCTTGGAATTTTTCATCCAGAAAAGAATCCAGCCCGGCTTGGCTACGCCGATGGCCAGGATTAGCAGGGAAACCACTACAGCTGCTTGGAAGATCGTGAGGGATATATTGATATCTTGCATTGGCCTTTCCTTCCGTTCCGTTTGAGATTTGTAGTTATTGTAAAGGATGGACGCCTTGAAAAATTCAAGGTTTCCGGTCTTGTTTCGTGGTTCAATACGCGCAGCGCAGCATAGGTTCAATCGTCGATGAAATCAACCAGCCCGCTTATCCCTGTCGCTGTCAGTGCCTGTCTGTTGGGTTGGAAAGTGCGTTACGACGGCCGGGACAAACACTATGTCGGGATCGAAGACTTGTTGCAAGGGATGATGTTGCCCGTACCCGTGTGTCCTGAAGTGGCCGTTGGCCTGGGAGTGCCGAGGCCGCCAATCGAACTGGTGGAAGTCGATGGCGGGGTGAGAGCGTTGGGAGTGGAAGACAGAAATTGCGATGTCACCGCTTCCCTGACCCAGTATGCGCGTCAAGTGGCGGCGCAACGACCACCGATCGCCGGGATGATATGCAAAAGCCGCTCACCGAGCTGTGGACTTGAAGTCATGCTCCACGATATCAGAGGGGGAGAATTGTCGGAGAAGGTTGAAGGGCGTTTCGTTCACGCTCTGATGGCGTTTCTCCCAGGGCTTCCGTTGATAGAGGAAAAGGATATTGACGATGATCTGAAATGGCATGAATTCCTTGAAGCGGTCAGCGTGTATAGGAGCGACTGATATCGATCATTCTTCTCACCCCTCACAGGTTCGATATCCCTCATAGCCGGGTGTTCTTCAGGCATCGAACCTGTATTCGCCTGGCGGAGCGAAAGTGAGCAGGCCGAAGAGAGGTTTACGTGGGAACATTCGCTTTTCAGC
>CAYUPV010000290.1:0-3031 GCA_964445885.1 uncultured Methylococcales bacterium | reverse complement strand
GGATAGAGTAATAATCGGCCGGATTTGGGCAATTGGGTGTTAAATTTGGGTTAATCCACGTATTGAGCAGTACGGCGGTGGCGTTAAACTGAGTTTTCAGCGGGTGGACAAGTGGCAGGATACGGCGACTTATTCCACCGTCATCGATCGCATGACGGAGACGGTGATACTAAAACGACAGAATTGTTCACAACTCGTTGCAACCAAGGGAGATCAAGCTGATTAGCGGATTTCCGTCCTTTGTTGGCACATGAGAGCACCCAAAATATTTGAAGGGTTTCCCCTGACTCTGCCGTATTTTGAACAGGCGGAGAAAAGTGTTCCATTGAGCCTAAAATCGTGAATTAAGGCAGCATAAAAGCCGGATTCGGCAGCCAAATGCCGGCCCGGATAAACTGCAGAAATTAGGTATTCTTTAGTGCCTGCTTTTGCCTGATCGCCGGAGCGCGAACCTCGAAGAGCGGGGCATCCGGCTTCATCAGCGCCATTTCCAGGGCGGCTGCGTGGCGCTGGCGCTGATAGCCTGCGCGCAGAGTCTTCAGGCATTGAGCCCGGGTGACGGGGGCGCCGAACAGATGGCGGACCCCTGGAGTGAAACGTTGCCGCTGCTCATCCCACCAGTTTTCTATCAGGGGCCGGTTGGGCCAGGGAAGATCCTCGTCCTCATCGAGTTCCACGTTTTCGTCTTCGGGATCCTCTGTGGGGCCAGTCTCGAAACCTTCCGGTTTCTCTCCCTCCAGATCCTCATAGGCGAGATCGATCCCGGTGATGAGGCTGAAAGCATCGCCGGCGGTCCGGGCCAATTCAGGCACATCCATCCACTGGAACAGGCGGGGGATCCAAGCAGAATCACCGTGGACCCCGATGGCGGAAAGTGCCGCCCGTCTGAGGTTGGGTGATTCGAGCATGGCCGAAGTGATGCGATTGGCATCGGCTTGGCTGAGACAACGGAAGACGAGTGATACCGCCCGCATTTGCCAAGGGGAGGGGCGTTGGGCCTCGATGGCCAATTTTTCAGTAGCGCGGCTTCGGTCACCCACCAACACAGCCGACCAGGCGGCCCAGAAACGGCATTCCGGGGCATCATCCTGGAGGTGTTCGAGCAGTCGTGGTTTCAGGTCTGCATGACCCAGCTCACCCACCGCCCGGAGCGCGCGTGCTCGCAGCATAGTATCGGATGTATCCATCACGGATTCCAAAAAGCCGGAATTGAGGATATCGATCCGCTGATTGGCGCAGGCTGCCAGTCCGATGCGGCGCCAAAGGGGTGATTTCGAGACCAGGAGGTCCCGCAGTGTCCTGCGTGCGATTGGAAAGTCCAGCCAGCTCAGGGCGGAGATGAAGCCGGATGCTGTTTCGGGGATTGCTTCTACGAGATCCCTAATTACCGACAGGCGCTGAGGGTCCTGGCTTTCAGTGGCTAGAATGGTTGCGGTGAAAACCTCACCCGTCTCTTCAGCTTGCAGGTTCTCCTCGCAGGATTCCCATCCGGCATCGCCGGCGATACGGAGGCCATCGATGTGGCCTTCGATCCGCTCGTCCAGGTCGGCCAAGTGCTCCAGTTTGTAATGGGGGGCGTGGATGGCATATTGACGCAGGAGCCAAAGGAAGGAAGCTTCCTCGGCGTGTTGTGAAATTATATGTGGAATAGCAGTTAATGCATTGTGCATTCTGTGGAAGACACTTTGTATGTAGTATTCGCATGCCGAACTCACATGATAATAAATTTTCGTGCATACATGTATTTTATGATTTTGGATAAAGAGTCAATCACCGTTCGCGGGGTTCTTGTTGGCATCTAGCCAACATTTGCGTGCGCTGATTGTTGCTGGACGAAAATCCGTCTTGCGGCGCGCATGCCATGCAGATATTTGGTTTGACGCCGAGCGCAGAGATTGACTAGAGAGTGAGGGGTGCCCACGGCGGAGCCAAACTGCCTGAGCAAGCGGCCTGCATAGGCAATGAAGACTTCACCATTGATTCCCCTCGTTCGAGAATTTTGGGTTGGGAGGCAGCGATGCAACCACGCTTGTCGTCACGAATTGCTCGACCGGTCCAGTCGACCAGTTCGAGATAGTCTCCAAAATCGAAAGGAATCGCCCAAGGCGTTTTACCGGTGGCATCAAAGGGCATCAAAGGGGCCTGGGGTAGGGAGCGGACTTGTCTTTCCGCGTTCAATATTTCTCCTTCGAGTGCTACTTTGCCATCGAGCTGGATTTCCGATTCACTTTCCATCTGAATTGGTTCAAGCTCGGGACGTTCCCGCACTCCGCAAGCCCGCTCTTGGATCGAAGTGAAATCGGAAGTCTCCGGGGTATCGGCAATGCCGGCCCGGACAGGGTTCAGGTCCACATAAGACATGGCTGTCAGCAGGGCCTGCTCGTCTAGCAAAGCCTGACTTTTGAATCGCCCCTCCCAGAACCGCCCCCTGACACCGTCCTCTGCGTTGGCTTGACGAGCGATATATTCATTCAGGGTCCTCATGAACCAAGACAGATCATACAAGCGCTGCCGGTAAGTTTCCGCCAGTTCCTCAACCCGTTCGATCTCAACTATGCTCATCCCGGAACGTCCTTCGGGGGATAGATACCGGGTGACCAGCAAAGGACCCGAAAACAGCCGGGTCCAACGTTCCAACACCTGATCCACCGACCAGGCCAGTACCCGCTCTCGATCAATGCGAATAACGACATGATAATGATTGCTCATCACCGCATAGGCGGCTACATCGATGGCAAAGATAGCGGCCAATTGTTTGATCCTTTCGGCAATCCAGCCCCTTCGGTGGTCAAAGTTCTTGCCCGAGACCGTATCCTCGCCGCAGAGAAAGGCACGACGTACGCACCGGCTGACGCAGTGATACCAGGAGGTGTCTTCAAGGGAAATCAAGGAGGAACGAGGTCTGGTCATGGTGGCAGCACTGGAAGTTGTTTGTCGTCTCACCAAAAGAGTAGTGCGAATCCACGAGAGGTCAAAAAAAGTCGCCGTAAAGCACTGTTTTATATGGCGTTTACACACCACTACAGCCCTC
>CAYUPV010000289.1:0-3054 GCA_964445885.1 uncultured Methylococcales bacterium | reverse complement strand
TTTTCTCCTGCTCGCTCCCGACGACTCCACGGGAGACCACCTGAAAGCCCTGGCAGTCAGCAGGCAATTATGGCAAAGAGGGGTATGGGTGGCGGCGATCCGGCCACCGACCGTGCCAGTCGGTACTGCCAGGCTCCGGATCACTCTGAGTGCCGCTCATAGCGAGACGCAGGTGGATCGCCTGCTCGAGGCCCTGGCAGACAGTTTATGACTACGCTCTATCAAGAGACCTTCGGTGCCGGACCGCCCTTGGTCATGGTGCCGGGGTGGGCGATGCACCGGCGGGTGTGGGGCAGTTTGGCCGCCACGCTGGCACCCGATTATCGGGTGACCTGTGTCGATCTGCCTGGGCAGGGTTCGACTCCGGCATGGACTGGCTGGACCCTGGCCGATGTCAGCACTGCGTTGGCCAAAGTGAGACGCGGGCCTGCGGTGTGGCTGGGCTGGTCATTGGGAGGACAATTGGTTTTGGAGTTGGCATGCCGGTATCCTGACAAGGTGTCGGGGCTGGTGCTGATGGGAACGAATCCCCGGTTCGTTGCCACGAAAGATTGGCCAGGGATGGAACCAGTCAGGTTCGAAGCTTTCGTGGAGGCGGTCAATACCGATCCCGACCTTGCTCTGAACCGCTTTCTTGGGCTGGTCTGTCAGGGGGGGGCGAGAAGACTCTTCAAACAGTTGCGCCAGGTCTGGCATGCGTTGCCGCCGCCAGGGAAGGCGGATTTACTGCGAGGGCTGGAAATCCTTCAGGGTACCGACCTGCGTCCCCAGCTATCCGGGATCGAGGTGCCTGTGACAGTGGTCGCGGGGGGCGGTGATACCCTGGTACCGCTTGAAGCTTCACAGCGACTGTGTGCCCTGTTGCCCCATGGTTGCCTGACGCTGGTGGAGACAGGCGGTCATGTGCCATTTCTGGTTAACCCGGAGGCGGTGATTGCCACCGTGCGCGGGTTAGCGTCGTGAGTTGGGACAAACGCTGGATGCGTCATTCCTTTGCGCGTGCTGCGGCAGAGTATGATGGTCTGGCGGTGCTGCAACGCCAGATTGGCGAAAGACTGCTGGGTCATCTCCCTGAAGCATCAGACAGTGGCTGGATGGTGGATGTCGGGGCCGGGACCGGTTGGTGTGCACAGCAACTGGCCCGGAGGTATCCTGACAGACCGTTGCTGGTGCTGGATATTGCCGAGGGCATGCTGCAGCAGGCCCGCATGCGTTGCTTTCCTGGGCAAGCCTCATTCGTTGCCGGTGATGCTGAAATGCTGCCGTTGGCCTCCGGCAGTGCCGGCCTTTTGATCAGCAATCTTGCCCTGCAGTGGTGTCTCGATCCGCTGGGTGCGCTTACCGAAATGGCCAGGGTTTTGCAACCTGGAGGATGTCTGTTACTGACCACCTTCGTGTCCGGAACCCTGGAAGAGTTACGTCAGGCCTGGAGCCAGGTGGACGAATATACTCACGTCAATGATTTCCAGACCCCGCAAAGATTGGAGGCCTACTTTCCGGCCGCCGGCTATCGGGAATGGCGAATGACAGAACAACGGCTGCGTCTGGGTTATGACTCTCTGGTGGGGCTGTTCCTGGATCTTAAGGGGATCGGTGCCCATAACGTGACCACCCGACGACCTCGCCAGCTGATGGGAAAAGGTCGTCTGAGGCGATTGGAAACCGTCTATCCGAGACAGGCTGGCAGGCTACTCGCCACTTTTGTGCCTGCCTATATCGTTGCGGTCAAGTGAGTGCCGTGCTGGTTTTTTCGCTATGCGGGGTGGCATCGTCGACTTTTACCCAGAGCACGAAAATGACGCCCGTCCCGATCACACCCATCATCGCCCCCGGTCCCCAGATGAGAAGACCACCCAGTTGCTGATCCAACAGACGGTCGATGTTCCAGCGGCCTTGCAACACATCATAGACGGCATAGAGTGGGAATTTATACAGGGTGATGTAGGCTCCGAGGAGAGAGTTGGGAACGGTGACCACCCACAGTGCAATAAGCCGTAGTCCCAACGTCAGGCGTGCAGTCTTGCGTGGATCGGCGATCAGCCACCAGAAGAAAAATCCGCTGATGATCATAGTGATATGCATGAGGTCATGTAGCACCGGATCCTGAACCGCTCGGTCATGGATATGGGGAATCTGCCAAAAGACCAGGGTGGCCAGAAATAACATGGTCGCGACCAGGGGATGGCTGAGGATTCTATAAAGCAACTGCAGGATCGGGCTGCGTATCAGAGGCGCCAGAAGCCTATGGCGAATGAGGCCGGGGAGTCCCTGGATCAGCGGGGCCAGGGGCATGGCCAGGATGGTCAATAGGGGGCCAAAGATTCTCAGTAACAGGTGTTCGATCTGGTGTATGAACAGGAAATGGTCAGAAAGAGCTTCAATGGGAGATTGCAGGGCTGTAAAGAAACATAGTGTTCCTAAAGTGAAAGCAATGCTCTGTATCAGCGGGATCGGTTTGCCCTGACGGGCACGTTTGCGACAACCGCGCAGGTAGACCAGCAGTGTGAAGAGCAACGATAGAGTCACCGGGAAAGTCAGGTTCCATGCCGACCATAGCTGGTCGTCGTCCAAGGAAAGGCCATGGGCCAAAACCGAGACTGGAAGCAATGCCAGCAGAGGGAATGCAAGTCGTCGATGGAAGGCTGTCATGGAATTTGATCAAACACTAATTTAGATTAGTGGTGGGCTGGGATTATTGCTTGCAGGATCATGTTTCTATAGGTTACATTAAATCAGATATTTATTGTGCTTTTTCCCACAGTTAGACATGATCGTTAAGCAAAATGTGGTTGATGCCGATTCATGTCAGTTGATTCTGCGCCCGAATGCTTCTCTTCATCCCCGACAGGCAAGATGGCTGGTGGGAATGATTGGATTGTTGATGGCGACGATTGGGTTGGGGTTTGCCGCGTTCGGGGCGTGGCCAGTGTTGCCTTTTGCCGGGGGGGAATTGTTGTTGCTGATCTATGCACTGGGCTATAGTATGCGCAGCTCTGCTGCCTGTGAAGTGATCACCATTGCGCCGGATAAGATCAGGATCGAGCAAAGTACTCC
>CAYUPV010000288.1:0-3122 GCA_964445885.1 uncultured Methylococcales bacterium | reverse complement strand
GAACACATAACCATTGCGCTCGTGTAACGGGCGGTCGGAGAAGTCCTTGTCGTGAACGGTATCGGCCAGGCCCCCGATCTCTCGCACCACCGGAATGGTCCCGTAACGCAAGGCGATCAACTGGGTCAGACCACAGGGTTCAAAACGGCTGGGAACGAGGATCATGTCCGCCCCGGCATAGATGAGATGGGCCAGTTCCTCGTCGAATCCAATCTCCAGGTGGCAATCAGGACTTTCGTTGAGTTCGTGCTTCAGCCCCCAGAAATAACCGTTGATCTGCTCGTCCGGGCTGGATCCCAGCAACACGAACTGACCATACTGCTGTAACGTATAAAAGATGGCGTGCCTGACCAGTTCCAGACCCTTCTGGGGATCGAGACGACCAATAAAGGCCACGATGGGTTTTTCGTTGTCGGCCAGCATAAGCCTCTGACGCAGCGCAATCTTGTTCTGGTATTTGTCGTCCAGGTTGCCAAGCCCGTAATTGAAGGGGATGTGATGGTCGATTTCAGGATTCCAGACACTGTAGTCGATCCCGTTGACCACACCTCCGTATTTCTGATGGTGAATATGCAAGGTGGGCTCCAGACCAAAGCCCTGTCCTCCATCCTTGGTCTCGGTGGCATAGGTGGGTGACACCGTGGTCACGAAATTGGAATAGACGATCCCGCCTTTCATCAGATTGAGGGCCTGGGGATTCCAGTTGTCCTGCAGGCGATCATAGTGGAAATAGTATTCAGGACGATTCAGTCCGGTCGCGTGGAGCACATCGGCTCCCACCACACCCTGGTGTTTGAAGTTGTGGATGGTATAGC
Organism: uncultured Methylococcales bacterium; assembly: GCA_964445885.1. Lineage (GTDB taxonomy): Bacteria > Pseudomonadota > Gammaproteobacteria > Methylococcales > Methylothermaceae > Methylohalobius. The sequence continues at coordinate 2,307 of CAYUPV010000288.1, read as the reverse complement.
AGACCCTCGGATGGGTCATGCCCAGATGCTGATAGATCTCGTAGAGCAGGGCTGGCACCAAAGCTGTCTGCCAGTCGTGGCAATGAATGATGTCGGGATGCCTGCCCGACTTGAACAGGAACTCCATGGCCGCCCGGCAGAAAAATGCGAAGCGCATGACATCATCGTTGAAGCCATAGATACATCCCCGATTGAAGAAATTATCCTGGGAATGAGGTTCGATGAAATAGCACTTGCGCCCATGGACGAAACCAAAGAACACGGTGCAATGGATGGCGCCCCCGTACCACGGCACCCAAAGGTCCGCAAACGCCTCGCTCAGACCCCAGACATGATCGTAACGCAGACAATCGTACTTGGGCAGAATAATCTCCACATGATTGCCACGGATCTCCAGTTCGTTACTCAACCCGAACACGACATCCGCCAGTCCTCCCACTTTGGCGACGGGAGCGATCTCGGGTGTGATCTGGACGATATACATGGAAGGCATAGCGGGCACCGAATGGTTGGAAGGCGGCTCCGGGGCGGGCTCCGGGGGAGGTTCGGCAGGAGGGGCAGGCGGTTCGGCTAAGGGTTCCGGAGTCGGCTCGGGGAGAGCTTCGGGAGCTGGTTGAGCAACGACCTCGGGTTTCTCCTCTTCATGTTTCTCTGTTTCAGGTTCAGGGGGAATTTCAGGCGCGGCTTCGGAAGGCACCTTTTCAGACTCCTCCCTGGCCTCCCCTTTTTTCTCCTGCCCGACATCAGGCGCTGCCGCTTCCTCCTTGGCTGCGGTCTTCTTCAGCGGAGGCGAAACCTCGGCCCCCGCTATCGCAGTCTTCTTTTCCTTCAGCTCTTTCCCGGCTGGCGGCTTATCGTGCACTGTCGAAGCGGGAGGACTTTCGGTTTTCGGGGGCGAGGATTTCTCCTCCACCGCCTTGGACTTTTGGGAAACGGGTTTCCGCTGGCCCCGTTTACTGGTCTTTCTTCCTTCACTGGATGTCTTCTTTCGAGTCATTTGGTCATTCCAGATTTCAAAGTGTTTACATGGATGCGCCGGACATCTGACGTTCCCTTCCCCGGAATAGTGTTTTCCTTACCTTCAGAATCCATTCGGGACCCTATTTCTGCATCCGAATTCTGCCCGATGATGCGATAGTGTAAGTCATCCGGCTCACCAGGAAAATCGGCAATGGCGATACTCATGCCAAACCGGCCTGAGTGATCAGCACCCGCCCCGACCCGGGGGCCAGGTCGAATTGAAACGGCGCGGGAAGATAATCCATGGCCCACTGGGGCGAAACATCGGTCAGGGGCGGGGAACCCTGGACATATCGGTACAGGTCATCCACGAAGAAAGACTCCTGTTGCCAGATGTTCTTGTTGAGAATCAGCAGGGCTTCCTGGTTTGTCCTACTCCCCTTCCACATCAACATGATGGCAGGATTGGGGTGGTCCAACAACAGGGTGGCGCTTTCTTCCTGAAAGACCGGATTCAGGCTTTTGACCCCATTGACATGAGCAATGAAATCCCGCAGATCGATATCGGTTTCCTCCCAATCACCGGGCTTGGTTTCCACCACGTGCAAAGGTTTTTCGAAACCGAACTCATAACCCATCGGCATCATCACGCCCGCTGAGAAAAGCGCAGAGAACAGGTATCTCTGTTTGAGGGCATCCACATTTTTCCCGCTCTCGGCATACACTCTTGGGGTATCGTGACTTTCGGGAAAACTGATCGAAGGAGCGGTTTCCCGGGTCAAGTCATATTGTTCCAGCAGCCAGGGGCCCGAGAAGTCCCACCACTTGGAACTGTTGAAGATGAAATCAAAACCGGCACTGGCGGTTTCCTTGGTCTGATCGGCGCTGCAACCCAGGGTCTCGGCGATGAATGTCACCTCGGGATGGGCCCGCTTGACCTCTTCGATCAGCCGCCTCCAGAACTGTGCCGGAATCTGATAGGCAGCGTCACAGCGAAATCCCTTGAAACCCAGGGAGATCAGATGTTCCACCACCTTGAGGCAATATCGATACAGACCCTCGGCATCGGTCGTATGACGATGATCGAACAGAGCGAGATCTTGCCAGACCACCTTTTTTCCGTCTTCCATGCAATAAGGATGGGCGATCCGACCGTCTTCCTTGACGAACCATTGAGGATGTATCTTCAACAGGGGCGAGTCATAGGCACAATGATTGATGACCAGATCCAACATCGAACGGAGCCCCAGACCTTCTGCCTTGGCAACCATTTGCCGCACCTGATCATTGGGTGATTTGGCTGAGCGTGAATCGACCAGTGCCGGATTGATACTGAAGTAATCCCTG
>CAYUPV010000287.1:0-3131 GCA_964445885.1 uncultured Methylococcales bacterium | reverse complement strand
ATGCGCCAGATTATCCTTGCAGTTTCGATGGTAATCATCTTCTCACTAAACAGTACCGTCCATGCCCATGCGGTGATCATACGTTCATCCCTGGAAACAGCATCCCCCCGGCCTAATCAGGCCACCGAAGTACATCTGATTTTCAATTCCAATATCGAAATCGCCTTGTCGATCGTCAATCTCGTTAGCAAAGGGGATCGCAAGCACCCCCTTCCCCTCCATAAAGGTCGGGCAAGAGGAGAAATCATAGTCATGCTTCCGCCTCTGCCCCCTGGCGAATACGCCCTGCAATACAAGATGTTCGCCGCCGATGGACATCTGACCGAAGATATCCTCAAATTCACCATCACGGAGGATCAATAAGCCATGCCGAACATGCTCACCGGTGGTTTGCAGGGCCTGGCCGATTTCCTCGATGCCCTGATGGGTGGTTTGGGGCTGATCGGTTTCTCCATCATCCTCGGTGCCCTGGTCTGGATCCATTTCATGCTCCCTTCCCTGACACTTCCTGAGGACAAGGAAACCCAGCTGACCTCCGTGGCCCTACGCTGGCTCTACGCTAGTGCCATCCTGCTCGCCACCACCCACGCTATCTCCCTGGTGGCCAAGGGCATCGTGCTGAAAGAGACCCTGGGGCACTTGCCTCTGGCCGCCTATACGGGAACCACCCAGTTTCTGGCGGGTTTCCTGCGCATGTTGTTGAGCCTGAGGTTGGCACTGGCGGGCAGGAAGCTGATCCTTGACCTCAAGGCCCCTGATCGCTGGCGCCTCGTTTGGGGCTTGGCAGCGGCTGTCACCGTTTGCGGTGCCTGGTTAACCCATGGGGTGGGCCGGTTCGAAAACCGGGAGATGCTGATGCTGTTTACCATCGTTCATCAAGTGGCGGGAGGCGTCTGGTTCGGCAGCGTGGTACAATTGATGGTATTTTGGCGCTGGCTGTCAAACTATCCGGACATACGCCACTTGTGGCCTCGAGCGCTGCGCGGTTTCGCCGGAATTGGAATCACATCGGTGATGGTGTTGCTGTTTACCGGCCTGCCACTGGCCTGGAGTTATGTGGACAGTCTGATCGCTCTGACCGGCACCGGCTATGGCAGCCTGCTGATGATCAAGACCAGCTTGTTGCTGACTGCCCTGGGACTGGCGGGGATCAATCACCGCAGTGCCAGACGCTGGGAGAAGAACCCCAACGATCCCACCGTCTTTCGTACCATTCCGCATGTCATCGAAGCGGAATCCTTCCTTCTGATCAGCATCCTGTTCGTGGCCGCCACCCTGTCTAGCCAGCCACCGGCAGTGGACATCCCTCAGTTGACTGCCACACCGGCGGAAGTCTGGCAGATGTTCAGCCCCAAAATGCCAGCGCTAGTCTCCCCCACCCATGAGGAACTGATGATCGGCGAAATCCAACGGGCCACTATCGTGGGCAAGGAAGCACCCGTGTTCGCTGCCCAGTGGTCCAATTTCAACCATAATGTCGCAGGGTTGATCCTGACCGTAATGGGGTTCATTGCCATGGGCGGCTACTTGTTCAGGGTCAAATGGGCCTATTACTGGCCGACGGGTTTCATCGTCCTGGGAGTCTTCCTTTTCTTTCGTTCCGATGCCCAGGCCTGGCCGATGGGCCCTCTCGGGTTCTGGGAAAGCACTTTCGGTGACGGTGAGATTCTGCAACACCGTCTGGCCACTCTGCTGACTTTCGTGCTCGGCGGATTGGAGATCCGGGCTCGTACCAATCCCCGCGCGCGCAGACTGCGTTACCTATTCCCCATTCTCTGTGCCGTGGGGGGGATACTACTCCTTACCCACGCCCATTCCGGATTCGAACTCAAGACCCAATACCTGATTCAATCCACTCACATGGTGATGGGTCTGTTGGCCACCTTGATGGCTGCCGCCCGCTGGCTGGAACTGAAACTGGCACCGCCTTACGCCACTTGGGCAGGCATGATCGCCATGGTTTCGATGGTGTCGGTAGGCCTGATCATGGTGTTCTACGACGAACCCGTGTATTGACCGAAACCAGACTTTGAGCATTGAGAATCTAATGGGTTGCAAGCCAGGGTGCAGTAGCAAACAGTCTCGTCCGACAAGCCGAGCCACATACGACGTGATTCGCCAACTATTGCGCCCTCGCTCGTTTTAACTTTTTTTCTTTCTCTTTTTTCCCCGCGCATAGTCGGCAATCTTTTCGTCCAGCTTGGCAATCAGTCTCTCAAAGCCGCCCTTTTCGAGGATCTCGGCGAATTGGCCCCGCTTCAGTGCCAAATCGCTGACCCCATCATAGCGTACATCGACGATTTTCCATCCCTCTTTTGTCTGACGCAGAATATAAACGAATGCTACGTCATCCCCCTTGGGAACCTCAAGACGCGCCTTGACCACCCGATAGCGTTTCCTGAAAGGTTCTTCCGACAGGATCACGAATTTCTCGCCCTCATAGCCGTCGAACTGGCCGGCATATTCGGAAATACCGTATTCAGTCATCTTCAGGATGAACTGCTGTTTTTGTTCCTTGTCGAGCTGTTTCCAGTAGTCAGCCAATACATGGCGGGAGATGGACCGAAAATCATAGACCTCGCGGATCACCGGAGACAGCAGCCGAAATCGCCCTTTATAGCCCAGCTCATCGGCACGGCGCATCACTTCCAACACCGCCTTGTTCAATTTTTCCACCACTGAACTGGCATTGCCGGTGACGACATCCGGTCGTGGCTTTTCTTCTCCGGCCCCGGTCCTTACAGGCTGTTTTTTTTCTACCGCCGCCGCAACCTTGCCGTCCCCTTCGTTCTCATCGGTTCCAGTGGCAAACTGAGACACCACAGCAGAAGTGGGTACAGACTGCTGACCTTCAAGCAGGGTTTGCTGTGGTGCCAGTTCAGCCGGCCCGGCTGTCACCTTGCCCGTATTCTGAGCCAACATGAACCCCGGCACCAAGAATCCTGTTATCCCAACCCACCATAGTAATCTCATCAAACTGTCCTCCCGGAGATCCCGATTCATTGTAATCGCAGCTACATATGGGTATTTTACAGTCTCTACCCGCTAACTTGGAGCCCATGCCACACAGCCATATCATTGGCATCGACGATGCCCCCTTCCCCAAACAGCATCGGGGGGACGTGAAGGTG
>CAYUPV010000286.1:0-3139 GCA_964445885.1 uncultured Methylococcales bacterium | reverse complement strand
ACTCACGCCGCCGCCTCACTTTACCATCGGGCGTCAAACGGGAATCGATCACCCGGGTGTCGGGGGCGTTACAGAAGGGGCAGTGCATTCAATACCTGCAAATCTTTTTCACCGCAGAGACACAGAGGGCGCAGAATTTTCTCAAAATATTATTCTGTGCTTGTCAGGGTCTGTATACAAACTTTATCCCCCGTCCCCGCTATCAAACTTGTAAGCAGTCCCTCAACCATAGACAGGAAAGCGGCGGCACAGTTGCACTACATTGTCACGTACCCGGCGGATGACCTCCCCGTCTTCGATATGATCCATCACGTCGCACATCCAGTTGGCCAGTTGCTCACATTCACGGACCCCAAACCCTCGGGTCGTGGCGGCCGGGGTGCCGACCCGGATACCGCTGGTGACGAAGGGTGACTGCGGATCATTGGGAACCGCGTTCTTGTTGACGGTGATATTGGCCTGCCCCAAGGAATTCTCTGCTTGCTTGCCCGTCAGGTCCTTGGTGATCAGATCCACCAGGAACAGATGGTTGTCGGTACCCCCGGATACCACAGGATACCCTCGCTGCAAAAAAGCAGCCGCCATGGCACAGGCATTATCCATCACCTGCTTTTGATAATCCCTGAACTCCGGTTCCATGGCCTCCTTGAAAGCCACTGCCTTGGCAGCGATCACATGCATCAGTGGCCCTCCCTGGATGCCTGGAAACACAGTGGAATTGAGCTTTTTCTCCACCTCCGGGTTGGCTCTGGCGAGAATGAGGCCGCCTCGGGGTCCACGCAGGGTCTTATGGGTCGTGGTGGTGGTCACATCGGCGATCGCCACCGGGCTGGGATACAGACCCACCGCCACCAGACCCGCCACGTGGGCCATGTCGACCATCAACCAGGCGCCGATTTCGTCGGCGATGTCGCGGAACTTCTGCCAGTCCACGATCCTGGAATAGGCAGAGAAACCAGCCACGATCATCTTGGGCCGGTATTCACGTGCCAGGGAGGCCACCTGATCGTAATCGATCTCTCCGGTATCGGCTCGAATGCCATACTGAACCGCGTTGAAAATCTTGCCGGAGAAATTCACCTTGGCGCCGTGAGTCAGATGCCCTCCATGGGCCAGGCTCATGCCCAGTATCGTGTCCCCTGGTTTTAGCAGGGCCAGATACACCGCCTGATTAGCCTGGGAACCCGAGTGGGGCTGGACGTTGGCATAATCCGCCTCGAACAGCGTCTTGGCTCGCTCAATGGCCAGGGCCTCGGCCACATCCACATATTCGCAACCACCATAATAGCGTTTGCCTGGGTAACCTTCGGCATATTTGTTGGTGAGTACCGTACCCTGGGCCTGGAGCACCCGGGGGCTGGCATAGTTCTCCGAAGCGATCAGTTCGACGTGATCTTCCTGGCGCTGCAATTCCCCTTTAATCGCTGCCCACAGTTCGTCGTCGAAACCGGCGATTTCCATACCTTTGCTGAACATAGGTCGTGTGTCCTCAGGCTGACTAAATCGGGCTATTCTAAGCCTTGAACATCCCTGCAGCCAGTAAAATCGAGTACAATCGCGTCCCAAATCCAACCAAACAGACAAAACCAACCATGGCCCAATACATCTATACCATGCACCGGGTGAGCAGGACTGTCCCACCCGGCCGTACCATCCTCAAGGACATCTCCCTGTCTTTCTTTCCCGGCGCCAAGATCGGCGTCCTGGGATTGAACGGCTCGGGAAAGTCCACCCTGCTCAGAATCATGGCTGGGGTGGACACCGATCACGACGGCGAAGCCCGTCCCATGCCGGGTATCCGCATCGGCTTCCTGCCTCAGGAGCCGCAGCTCGAGCCCGACAAGACCGTACGAGAGGTGGTGGAGGAAGGTGTCGCCGACGCCGTGGGTTTACTGAAACGATTCGAAGAAGTCAGCAACGCCTTCGCTGAACCGGATGCCGATTTCGACCAACTGCTGGCCGAACAGGCCGAACTGCAGGCAAAGATCGACGCCGCCGATGCCTGGAGTCTCGAACGAAAACTGGAAGTCGCCGCCGACGCCCTGCGCCTGCCTGACTGGGAGGCAAAGATCGCCCCCCTCTCGGGTGGCGAAAAAAGACGCGTCGCCCTGTGCCGGTTGCTACTCTCCAATCCGGACATGTTACTGCTGGACGAACCCACCAACCATCTCGACGCCGAATCCGTCGCCTGGCTGGAACGCTTTCTGCATGAATATCCTGGCACCGTCGTGGCCGTCACCCACGACCGCTATTTCCTGGACAACGTTGCTGGCTGGATCCTGGAACTGGACCGCGGTCACGGCATCCCCTGGGAAGGAAATTACTCCTCCTGGCTGGAGCAAAAGGAGCAACGGTTGGAGAGGGAGGAAAAACGCGAAAACGCCCATATCAAAGCCATGAAGGCAGAGCTGGACTGGGTGCGCAGCAATCCCAAAGGAAGACACGCCAAGTCCAAGGCCAGGCTGGCCCGCTTCGAGGAACTGGCGTCGCAGGAATTCCAGAAACGCAACGAGACCCAGGAAATCTATATTCCCCCTGGCCCCAGGCTGGGGGACCTGGTGGTGGATGCTCAGGGTATCGGCAAGTCCTATGGGGACAGGCTGTTGTTCGATCAACTCAGTTTCAACCTGCCACCGGGCGGTATCGTCGGCATCATTGGTCCCAACGGGGCTGGCAAGACCACTTTACTTCGAATGATCGTCGGCCAGGAACCCCTCGACAGCGGGACTTTGCGCCTGGGCGAGACCGTCAAGCTGGCTTATGTGGACCAGAGCCGCGACGCCCTGGATCCCAACAAGACCGTGTGGGAGGAAATCTCCGATGGCCTGGACATCATCGAAGTCGGCAACTTCAAAACCCCATCGCGGGCCTATGTGGGGCGTTTCAACTTTCGCGGCGCCGATCAACAGAAGCGCATCGGCGATCTCTCCGGGGGCGAACGCAACCGGGTACATCTGGCCAAGTTACTGAAAAGTGGCGGCAACCTGCTGTTGCTCGACGAGCCCACCAACGACCTGGACGTGGAAACCCTGCGGGCCCTGGAGGAAGCTCTGTTGTCCTTCCCCGGCTGCGCCGTGGTGACTTCCCACGATCGCTGGTTCCTGGACCGCATCGCCACCCACATCCTGGCCTTCGAGGG
>CAYUPV010000285.1:0-3142 GCA_964445885.1 uncultured Methylococcales bacterium | reverse complement strand
GGTCGATGGTGAGCACGATATGGGCGCCCTGACCCAGTCTCGCGACCTTCTGCTCCTTGACGTAGGGACCGGCGAGAGTGATGGCCAGCGTCGCCAGAAAGGTGGTCGCCAGTATGCGATAGAGCCAGTCCAGGCGTGTGGACACCGGGTCGGGTTCGAGCCAAACCAGGGCCGGGTAGGTGGTCAGCCTTCCGCCACTTCGCCACAGGGGAAGGGTTGCCAAAGGCAGGGCCAACAGCCAAAGGTCCAGGGAAAACCCTATTTCCGGCATTTTTTCTCTGCCTTGAGACAGGACTTGCACAGGGATTCGATCTGAGCCAGCGCATCCGGCGGTGATTGCTGACCAAAGAACAGCGCCTGGGAACTGTCGAAGAATTGCCTGAGCCCGGATTCCAAGGAATGGAACTGCGGATGCTGTTGGATGAATCGAGGCAGGGTTTCGCCGAAGACCGCGTGACCTGCCGTCTCGTTCAATGCCTGGTGGAAGGTCCGGAACGCCTGCTCCGGTTGCCGGCGACGGATGGCCTGGTGAATTCTGGGCAGGGCGCGGGAGAAAGGCGAACGCTGCCAGGGCAGCCAGCGCCGTTGCCAGGCCAGGAGTGAGAATACCAGGAGCAGCCCCACGGTGATGGCGCTCAGGCGCTGTTGATGCATCGAAAGAGCCAAAGGCCGTGGTTGCCAGAGGGGGCGGATGCTGATGTCGGCCTTGCTTGCATTGGCCGGTAGGAGGGGGGTGACGGTAAACGGCCAGGCGGGGAGCTCCTGTATCTGTGACTGGCCGGAAGCCGGCGAGAGGAAATGGAGCGTCAGCGACGGGATTTCCAGGAGGCTGGTGTCCTTAAGTGACGGGAAGATCTGATAGTCGATATCGATCAGATAACGGGTGCCACTGGATTGCTTTTTTGTCTGCAGGCGCAGGGAACGAATCTCCAACCAGTCGTTGACGGGACCGGGTGCGGGAAGTTGAGCGGTGTCCAGTTGCCAGGGCAGTGGGGCGAACAGTTCAAGCCGGTGATGAATGACCGAACCCACGCCCAGGCCAAAGGGGGGTGGGGTCTGGCGCTCGATTGTCGCCACAGGAGCGGGCTTGGCGGTCAGACTCAGGAGGGCCAATAACAGTGGAAGAATCAGGCGCATGTTTCCAGGAAATAGTGGCTGAGAGCGTCCGGTTGAAATTCGTTCACCACAAAGAACGGTGGCCGTCCGTGTTTCCGGAAGACTTCCGTCAGCTGATCGCGGCGCTGCTGGAATGCCAGGGCCAATCGATCTTTCAGGGCTGGGCGCAGCCACAGCAGTCGTTTCGAGCCCGACTCGGGGTCACGCAACCGGGCCACACCCCAACGGGCGGGGGGTTCCCATTCCTGCCGCAGCCACAGCACTACCGGTACGACATCGTGGAGTTGCAGGGGTTCCAGAACCGATTCAAAGGTGTCGAGGGGAAAATGGAAGTCACTGAGCAGGAAAACCAGTGCCCGGCGGTGGCCCAGATAGGGGTCCAAGTCGGTCCGGCCATCCAGACCCTGGCCCCCAAAATTAAAGTTTTTTAGTTGCCTTTCCAGCTCCAGGCCCAGGCTTTTGTGGCGACGTAGCGGATGGTAGATGCAGGGCCGGTTGTCGGCACCGATGCCGATGAATCCAAAAGGATCCCCGGTGCGGCGGACCGAATAAGCGATGGAGGCCGACAGCCGGGCAAGGAGGCAGGGCTTGTCTCCTAGCTGCATGGAGGCCGACAGGTCGGCCAGAACGAATACCGGGACGATGCTGGTCTGAAGAAACTGCCTGACCTTGAATTCCCCGAATGGGTCACTGAGAGAGGCGCGAATATCCAGATGATGCGGATCGCCGGCCTTGACCAGGGAGGTGTGGCCATGAAATTCATGACCACCGCCTGGGGCCTGACTTCGATGGTGGCCGGGATGGGCACTGCTGGAGCGCCAGGGAATGCGGTAATGGAATTCGTCCATCAGGGGGCGGCGATACGATCCAGGATGGCGGAAGTCAGCTCCCCGGTCAGTGCTTCCCGCTGCAACTCATAGACCGGTGTGAAAAAGATGCGGTGGGCGATGACCTCGTGGAACAACGCCTGCAGGTCTTCCGGGATCAGATACTCCCGCTCATTCAGCCAGGCGCGCACCCGGGCCGCGCGCAGCAGCATGCTCATGCCCCGGGCACTGGCGCCAGCGAGCACCAGGTCATCCATATCCACGCCGTCAATTTGTATTCCGTAGTCAGCGGGATGCTGGGTCGCCTGCCAAAGCTCCAGGGCATAGGATTGCAGCACCGGTGTGGCGCGGACCCGCTCCTGGACGATGCGGGCGATAGCGTCGATTTCCCGATGGGGCACGACCGCCGATTCCAGGCCTTCGATCAGTCCGTCCACGTGATGGTAGCGGGGATCGAACATCAGCTGGGTCCGCAGTTTGGGATCCTGGGGAAGTTCGATATGCAGCTCCATCAGGAAACGGTCCCGGGCGGCAGAGGGCATTTCGAAGGTTTCCTCCTTCTCCACCCGGTTGCGGTCAGCGAACACCTGCAGATAAGGGAACCGGTGGGTACGGTTGAAGGCAGAGACGCTGCGTTCGGCCATCACCCGCAGCAGCAGGGAATGGACCTGGGGACGGGCCCGGTTGACCTCGTTGAAGAAGAAGATCGACAGATCCTCGCCGTGTTTCAACAACGGGCCGGGATCGACCCTGGGTTTGCCGTTTTCGTCGATGTAGGTGTGATAGGTCAGATCGTTCGGCATCAGATCGATGGTGCCTTCGATCCGCTCGTAGGCACCGCCCAGGGTTTGGGCGACGGCACGTAGCAGGGTGGTCTTGCCGACCCCGACATCGCCTTCGAGCATCACATGGCCGCGGGCGAAGATGGCCAGGGTGAGCTTGTGGATGGGATCGTCCAGCCCGATGACGGCTTTTTTGATCTCGTTCTGCAGCTTTGCCACACGTTGGCGCCAGTCTGCCAACAGGTTTTCCCTTGAGTGCATGGTCGCTATCGCATGGTCCAAGTCAGGTGGGAGATTATTATACCTAACGTTTCGGAGTTCATATTGCTGATTCATTCCGGCATCATGTATTGATTCATAAGCATATCGTTACCATCTTTTCCCGCTGATTTGCTTGTGGGCCTCGATACCCAAGAC
>CAYUPV010000284.1:0-3144 GCA_964445885.1 uncultured Methylococcales bacterium | reverse complement strand
TGTCCATTGTCCAATGGCATCATTTCGCCTATGTCATCATCAGCCTGGCCCTGCTGGGATACGGAGCCAGCGGTTCTTTGCTGGCGCTGGCAGGAAAATGTGTCAGGGCCCGCTATGCTGGCTTGTTCGTCGCATCCTGCCTGGGGTTTGCGGCCACGTCGGTGGGCGGATTCCTGCTGGCGCAGACAATCGCCTTCAATCCCCTGGAGCTGCTGTGGGATCCGACCCAATGGCTGCGCCTGGCCGCGGTTTACCTTCTACTGCTATGGCCATTTCTGTTCGCCGCCATCGCTGTGTGTCTGACCCTGGCTCGTTTCGACCGCCGGATCAGTCGTATCTATGCCTTCGATCTCGTGGGAGCAGCCGCGGGCGCCCTGGGTGTGATCGGATTGCTGCAATGGTTCTTTCCCCTCACTGTACTTGGCACCCTGGCTGCCCTTGGGTGCCTGGCCGCGGCCCTGGTGTGGTTCGGGCTCGGACTCAAACCCATGACTGTAGGACCCGGTCTGCTGCTGGTGGCGGGTTGTCTGCCTTTCTGGTTGGCCTGGGGCCCGTTCAAACTGCATCCATCCCCTTACAAACCTTTGAGCCAGGCCTTGTCTGTGATGGGCTCACGGATAGTCGAAGAGCGTTCTGGTCCGCTGGGCCTGTTGAGCGTGGTGGAAAATCAAACGATTCCTGTCCGTCATGCGCCCGGCTTGAGCCTGGCAAGCAACACCACGCTGCCACCGCAACTGGCGGTTTTCACCGACGGTGATGGCATGAGCGCCATCACCCACTTCGACGGCAACCTGAAACCCCTGACATTTCTTGACTGGATGCCGTCGGCGCTGCCCTATCACCTGCTGCACTCTCCCAGGGTATTGGTTTTGGGGGCTGGCGGAGGCATGGATGTCTTACAGGCCCTGTTTCATCAGGCAACTCAAATCGAGGCGGTGGACCTGGACCCCAATCGGTTTGCCCTGGTGAAAAATGACTTCGCTGATTATGCCGGCCACCTCTATCAACACCCCAGGATTCATCTGCACCTGGCCGAAGCCCGGGGATACGTGACCGCCACCCGGGATCGCTACGACCTGATCCAGATAGGGTTGTTGGACGCCTTTAACACCGCCTCCTCAGGACTCCACGCTCTCAATGAGACTTACCTTTATACGATCGAAGGAATCCGCACGTACCTGTCCCGGCTGACGCCTGATGGCTTATTGTCCATCACCCGCTGGATCCGGATTCCGCCCAGGGAGGAGCTGAAATTGTTCGCCACCGCAGTCGCAGCAATGAAAAGCTCAGGTGTCCGGGAACCCGCCCGGCATCTGGTGTGGATCCGCAGCTGGAACACTATCACCCTGCTGACCAGGACCCGGCCGTTCTCTCCCCGGGAAATCCAGGTCATCAGAAAATTCTGCAGCTCTCGAGGCTTCGATCCGGCTTACTATCCAGGCATCCGGCCAGAGGAAGTCAACCGCCACCACCAACTCCCCAAACCCTATTATTACCAGGCAGCCCAGTCGCTCCTCGCTTCCGACGGGGATTTCTTCTCCTCCTATAAATTTGATGTGCGCCCTTCCACCGATGACCGCCCTTACTTCTTCCATACCTTCAAATGGTCATCCCTCCATGAACTCTGGTCACTCAGAACCCACGGTGGCATCGCCCTGATCGATAGTGCTTACCTGTTGCTGGTAGGCACGCTGGCCCAACTGGTGATATTGAGCGCACTGCTGATCGTGTTGCCGTTATTGACAAAAACCCCCCGGCTGGGCAGCCTGCCGAAGACAAACATCCTGGGTTACTTTTTCGCTGTCGGCATTGGCTTCATCTTCCTGGAGGTGGCACTGATCCAGAAATTCATCCTGTATCTCTCCCACCCCCTCTATGCCGTCGCTGTGGTCCTGACCGGCATGCTTCTTTGGGCGGGTCTCGGCAGCGGATCGTTGGAAGCACTGCGCCGACGTTTCCCTACCCTGTCACCCGGGTGGCTGGTGGCTGCAATCTCGGTCCTGGTGGGGGTGGATCTCGTGTCTCTGCCTTGGTTGATCGACACCACCGCCGCTGTGCCGGACGGTCTCAAGATCCTCCTCACCCAACTGTTGCTCGCACCGCTGGCCTGGTGTATGGGACTGCCGTTTCCACTGGGCCTGGCAAAACTGGCTGCATTAGAAGAGTCAGAGGAAGACGCCAGATCCGCCAGAATCGCCTGGGCATGGGCCGTCAATGGCTGCGCCTCGGTCACCGGTGCGGTCCTTGCCAGTGTATTGGCGATTCATCTGGGACTGACCGCGGTGATAGGCTTGGGGCTGGTGGCCTATGCCTCGGCAGCCTTGCTTTTCAACCGAACCGGCAACACCGTTACAGCCAGCCGAAAAGCATGAACGCTCCCCGGAACACCTATGCGGTTATATCCATTTGCTTGCCCCTGTGTACCCGAGAGCGCTAAACTCGGCAGAACGCTAAAGACGACGGAATGGACATGGCGACACACATCACCCTGGGACATGAGAACCTCGATTCAGATGGGAAATGGCGCAATGCCGTGGCGTTATTTCGCCCTTTGACTTTTACGCTCCTCACCTTCCTCCCGGAGGATGAAAAATCGTTGAGTGGACAGAAACGCCAGTCGAAATCCACTACTCGGCCGTCGTTGGGTTTCTCTTCGCTCACATGGCGGGTTTCGGCTTCGCCTCTACCCACCCTACGAAGTCTTCCAGGAAATCTTTCATGATACTGGTACTTGTCCTGATCGTTGCATTACTGATACTCACACTTTTGGGTACAGGATTGTGGCAATCCTCCCTGGCGCTAACCGCGATCCTCGCCATGGGTACCCTGTTAAACTTTGCTTCCCCCATCACACTCCTGCTCCTATGGGTAATGATGGCTCCCCTTCTGTTCATACTCAATATTCCCCTTCTGCGCCGTCGATTGTTCAGTGCGCCGGTAATGACCCTGCTGTGCCATCGGCTGCCGGAATTGTCCCGCACCGAGCGCGAAGCCCTGGAAGCCGGGGATGTATGGTGGGAGGCCGAACTGATGAGTGGAACTCCGGACTGGCGAAAACTGTTGGACTTCCCCTTACCCCCCCTGACCCGGGAAGAGCAGGCTTTTCTCGACGGCCCGGTGGAAACCCTGTGCCGGATGCTGGAC
>CAYUPV010000283.1:0-3222 GCA_964445885.1 uncultured Methylococcales bacterium | reverse complement strand
GGGGTTCGGCTCGAGGGCGTACACGGCCCGGACGGCCGTGTCCGAGCCCCCAGGGAGGGGTTCACGGCGTCCCGAGAGACGAATCCCTTACCTTGGCCCCCATGGATCTTTCACGGTAACCAGATCAAATGGCATTCCCTGTATACCACCTACCCATCCTCACCCCGGTACCACTCCACCAGATCCTTCACCGCCCTCCAGGCGGCATAGACCAACACCAGGAATACCAACCCTTCCGGCCAAGACAACCTGCCTGGGGTAAGGTCAACCAAAACCATCAAGATCCAGCTGGCCACCAGAAGCGTCAGGGAAGAAAAAAGTCGCCAAACCATTTCCAACCACTTTACTTGGAATTTAATCAGGACTAAAATAGTCCCCAATCGAAATTGAGTCGTGGTCCATGTTACGCCTGAGCAAACTCACTGACTATGCCATTGTCATCGCCTGCCATTGTGCCCGCACCCCTGAGGCCCTGCACAATGCGGCAGAAATCTCGGCATCGGTAGGCATTTCCCTACCCACCGTGCAGAAGATTCTCAAACGCCTGACACAGGCGAATATCCTGTCTTCCGAACGGGGTGCGCATGGGGGATACCGCCTGTCCGAAACACCTGAACGGGTGAGTGTCGCACAGATCATCTCCGCCTTGGAAGGCCCCATCGGTCTGACCGAATGCACTCTGGCCGAGAGCCAATGCGAGCAAGCTCAGGGATGCGATATCCGCAGTAACTGGGCACTGATCAACCGGGCCATTCAGACCGCCCTGGATGCAGTCACCCTGGCCGACATGGTCAACCCGGTGATTCGGGAGGTGCCCATTTCCCTCAGCGACCTGTACGCCACCGTCCGCTGACAGCTTTAATCGGAGAAACACCATGGCAGCAAGCAGTCAAGAACTGGAAAAACTGATCGGCCGCGAATATGAGGAAGGCTTCGTCACCGAGGTGGAGGAAGACCGTCTGCCTTCCGGCCTCGACGAAGACATTATCCGCGCCCTTTCGGAAAAGAAGGACGAGCCCGAATGGATGCTGGATTGGCGCCTGGAAGCTTATCGGCACTGGATCAAGCTGAAAGAACCCCATCACTGGCCCCACCTCAAATACACACCCATCGATTATCAGGCCATCAGCTACTATGCTGCTCCCAAATCTCCCAAGGACGGCCCCAAGAGCCTGGACGAGGTGGACCCCAAACTACTGGAAACTTTCGAAAAACTGGGCATCCCGCTGCACGAGCGCGAACGACTCGCCGGGGTGGCGGTGGATGCGGTTTTCGACAGTGTTTCCGTCGCAACCACTTTCAAGGAGACCCTTGAGAAAGCCGGCGTGATCTTTTGCCCCATCTCCGAGGCGATCCGGGAACATCCCGACCTGGTGCGCCAGTATCTGGGTTCCGTGGTTCCCCAAGGAGACAACTTTTTCGCCGCCCTCAATTCAGCGGTTTTCTCGGACGGCTCCTTCGTCTACATCCCCAAGGGAGTGCGCTGCCCAATGGAACTGTCCACTTACTTTCGCATCAACGCCGAGGGTACCGGACAATTCGAGCGTACCCTGATCATTGCCGACGAAGGATCCTACGTTTCTTATCTGGAAGGTTGTACCGCACCGATGCGCGATGAGAATCAGCTCCACGCCGCAGTGGTGGAACTGATCGCGCTCAAGGATGCCCAGATCAAATATTCCACGGTACAGAACTGGTACCCTGGGGATGAGGAAGGCCGCGGCGGCATCTACAACTTTGTCACCAAACGGGGCGAATGTCGTGGCGACCGGGCCAAGATCTCCTGGACACAGGTGGAAACCGGCTCGGCCATCACCTGGAAATACCCCAGCTGCGTGCTGCGCGGCGACGATACGGTGGGCGAATTCTATTCGGTGGCGCTTACCAACCACTTCCAGCAGGCAGACACTGGCACCAAAATGATCCACATCGGCAAAAATACCAAAAGCACCATCATCTCCAAAGGCATATCCGCAGGCAGGGCCCAGAACACCTATCGGGGACTGGTGAAAGTATTGAAGAGTGCTGAAGGGGCGCGCAACTATACCCAGTGCGATTCACTGCTGATCGGCGACCAATGCGGCGCCCACACCTTCCCCTACATCGAGGTGAGGCGCGCCGACGCCCAGGTGGAACACGAGGCCACCACTTCCAAGATCAGCGAGGATCAGCTTTTCTACTGCCAACAACGCGGCATCATGGCCGAGGATGCGGTGTCGATGATCGTCAACGGCTTCTGCAAGGAGGTGTTCAAGGAGCTGCCGATGGAATTCGCGGTGGAGGCTCAGAACCTGTTGGGAGTGAGTCTGGAAGGTAGTGTGGGGTAATAGGCACGAACCTCGGGTATCCAGCCAGGGAAAGGGCGCAACAATCTGGTTCAGGATAGGTTTCCAACGCCGGCGACGATAAAATTCTTCAACAGCTGAGACAACATTCATTCATGACTGACCCTCTACTGAAAATCGAAAATCTTCACACTTCCGTGGAAGGCAAGACGATCCTCAAGGGGATCGACCTGACACTTGATTACGGACAGGTCCACGCCATCATGGGACCCAATGGCTCGGGTAAGAGCACGCTGGCCAATGTTCTGGCAGGTCGTCAGGGGTACGAGATCACCCAAGGCGAGGTCTGGTACCAGGGCAAGGACCTGTTGGCCATGCCACCCGAGGAACGCGCCCGCGAAGGTCTGTTCCTGGCGTTCCAGTACCCGGTGGAAATCCCTGGCGTCAGCAATATCTATTTCCTCAAGGCAGCCCTCAACGCCATTCGCAAGCATCGCGGCGAGCCTGAGGTCGATGCGATGGACTTCATCCTGTTGGTGAAGGAAAAAATGAAGCGGATGCAGATGGAGGAACAGTTTCTCTATCGTGCCATCAACGAAGGGTTCTCCGGGGGGGAGAAGAAACGCAACGAGATCCTCCAGATGCTGGTACTGGAACCCACCCTGTGTCTGCTGGATGAAATCGACTCCGGCCTGGACATCGATGCCCTCAGGATCGTCGCTGATGGCATCGAGGCACTCAGATCATCGGACCGGGGTTTTCTGATGGTCACCCACTATCAGCGACTGCTCGACTACGTCCAGCCCGACGTCGTTCATGTTTTCGCAGACGGCCGCATCGTCAAGTCCGGCGGACCAGAGCTGGCCAAGGAGCTGGAAGTGAAGGGTTACGGTTGGATCGAACAGACCCTGGAGGCTCGAGGCTGATGGCCCTGCTG
>CAYUPV010000282.1:0-3233 GCA_964445885.1 uncultured Methylococcales bacterium | reverse complement strand
CATTCAGTTGGCGCTCTCCGGTGAGATCTATAACGATAGGGGTGAGTAGTTACTTTCCATCAATAAAAGGAACCCTGCTCAGTCATTGGATTCATTGTTCGCCACATTCGACAACCTCAAAGCTATGTTCGATTTCTGCCGCCTTGCCCAGCATGATCGAGGCTGAACAATACTTCTCCGCCGACAGTTGGACCGCCCTGCGAACGGCCGTCTCGTCCAGACCCTTTCCAGTGACGGTAAAATGAAGATGAATCCTGGTGAAGACCTTGGGAACCGTCTCTGTCCGATCGGCGCGCACCTGGACTTCACAATCCACCACCGGCTGCCTGCCTTTTTTGAGGATATGAACGACATCGAAAGCCGAACAACTACCCACTCCCAGAAGAAGCAGCTCCATTGGGCGTACGCCATGATTGCGCCCACCATGTTCCGGCGGCCCATCGATCACAATCCCATGCCCGCTGCCGGACTCCCCCAGGAACAGGACGTCTTCGACCCATTTGACACGTGCTTGCATGGACCTCTGACCTAACCAATCAAAAAAGGACAGTAAAAATAGCATAAAGAGCCATTCGACTGTATAGCTTTGGGAAAAATTTCCTGTTTTCACCACCTTGTCTTTTCGAAGCCGCCTCAGTAACATGGCAACCTTCCCGAAAAACCTCAGCAAAACAGGTATCACAAGGCATGATCCAAGGTAGCATCGTAGCGCTGGTCACTCCCATGGAACCCGATGGCAGCCTGAATGAAACCGCCTTACGCGAACTGGTGGACTGGCATATCGAGCAGGGGACAGATGCCATCGTCGCCGTCGGCACCACGGGCGAGTCCGCCACTCTGGATACTGAGGAGCATTGCCAGATCATTCGCTGGGTGGTCGAGCAGACAGCCGGCCGTGTGCCGGTCATTGCCGGCACCGGCTCCAATTGTACCCGCGAGGCCATCGAACTGACCCGCGATGCGGCAGCGGTTGGTGCAGATGCCTGTCTGCTTGTCACACCCTACTACAACAAACCGACCCAGGAAGGCCTGTACAGACATTATCGCGCAGTGGCTGAAGCCGTCGCCATTCCCCAGATTCTCTACAATGTGCCTGGGCGGACTGCCTGCGACCTCCTCCCCGCGACCGTCGCCCGGCTGGCAACCATAGACAACATCGTCGGCATCAAGGAGGCCTGTGCCGATACCCCCGCTCGGTCATGTGAACTCCACCAGCTTTGCGGTGAGGATTTTCCAGTCTATTCCGGCGACGATACCACCGCCTGTCAGGTTTGCCTGGAAGGCGGTGCAGGTGTCATCTCTGTCACTGCCAATGTGGCCCCAAAACTGATGCATGAAATGATCGATGCAGCGCTTGCCGGTGACCTTGAACGTGCCCACGCCTTGGACAACCGCTTGGCCGGCCTGCACCGGGATCTGTTCGTCGAGTCCAATCCCATTCCGGTCAAATGGGCCCTTCACACCATGGACTTGATTCCCAGTGGAATTCGCCTGCCGCTCACTTGGTTGGCTGAACCCTGTCACGCTCAGGTACTGGCAGCCATGACCACGGCCGGCATTGCCTGATCCACGATGCATCGTTACCCCTGGTTGCTGTTGTTACCCGCCCTTTGCCTCTGTGGCTGCTCCTGGTTGCTTCCCAATCGGGAGAAAGAGTACCTGAGTGTTCAACCCCTGCCCCCGCTCAAACTCCCACCGGACCTGACTCAGTCTCAGGCCCCCACGCTGGAGGACATTCGCCCCCCTGCCGTGGTGCCTGCCGAGTCACCTTCCATTCCGAAACCTGAAGGTTCAGACACTTCAGCCCATTATATCGAGTTACCCCAGCCTTTCTCGCAGGCCTGGATCAGCGTCATCAAGGCACTCGACCGCTTGTCTATCGAAATCACCGACAGAGATGCGGATCGTGGCGTGTTCCATATTATTCACAGTACGACTGAACAAAAACTCGCCCAGGATCGGGGCATGTGGGAAGATCTGCTCTATTTTTTCACTGGCGAAGGGGAACTTCACGAACGCCGATACCAAGTGCTTCTGGCCCCTGCGGGGGACAAGACCCGAATATACCTGCTCGATGCCAAAGGCAATCCCATCGATGATCCTGAAACGCTGGAACTGCTGGAACAACTCAAGAAAACCCTGTCCACTCCAACTGACACATGACCATTCTGCTGCAATTGCCGGGACCCAGTGCCCTGTCCCCCTTTCGCGCCACCAAACTGCTTGAGGAACTTCGCACCCGGACGCCGGATATCCACCAGGTGGCCGCCCGATATGTGCACTATCTTGAATGCCGGCGCGAACCTACCGCCCAGGAACGTCACCACCTTGACAGGCTGTTGGCTTACGGCCCTCAGGCCAAGGCACCGTTCGAGGGCGAACATTTCTGGGTTCTGCCGCGTCCTGGCACCCTCTCTCCATGGTCGAGCAAGGCCACCGACATCCTCCATACCTGCAGGCTGGAGGTGGTGGAAAGAATCGAAAGGGGCATTGAATATCGCATCGCAGCAGACTCACCCCTCAAAGCACAGCGTGACCTTCTGTTGCCACTTTATGACCGCATGACCGAAGCGCTCCTGACCGAGGGCGAGCAAGCCGAGATTTTCAGCCACCGACCGCCCGTCCCTTTGACAAGCGTACCGCTACTGACCGAGGGACGCGGTGCCCTGATAACGGCGAATGACGAACTGGGACTGGCCCTTTCGGAAGATGAAATCGACTATTTGGTGGAACGCTTCAGGGAACTGAACCGTGATCCCACCGACACCGAACTGATGATGTTCGCACAGGCCAATTCCGAGCACTGCCGCCACAAGATCTTCAATGCCAGCTGGACCATCGATGACCAGAAGCAAGACAAATCGCTTTTCCAGATGATCCGCAATACCGCGGAAAAAACTTCCGCCGGCATCCTCTCGGCATACAAGGACAATGCCGCGGTCATGAAAGGCCCCACCACCCAGATGTTTCTGCGCAGTTGCGACCACAGGTATCGCTACCTGGAAGAACCGGCCCATATCCTGATGAAGGTGGAGACCCACAATCACCCCACCGCCATCTCCCCCGATCCAGGCGCGGCTACCGGTGCCGGCGGCGAAATCCGTGACGAAGGCGCGACCGGCCGCGGAGGCATCCCCAAGGCAGGACTGACAGGCTTCTCTGTCTCCCACCTGCGCATTCCGGATTTCATTCAACCCTGGGAGGCACAGGACCCGGGCAAACCTGGTCGTATC
>CAYUPV010000281.1:0-3252 GCA_964445885.1 uncultured Methylococcales bacterium | reverse complement strand
CATGCGATAGTTGGGGGCTTCCTTGACGATGGTCACATCATGCACATGGCTTTCCCGGACACCTGCGCCGGTGATGCGGACGAAGCGGGCCTTGTCGTGCAATGCGGCGATGGTGTGGCAACCGGTATAGCCCATACTGGCACGGACGCCGCCAAGTAGTTGATGAATAATCGCCACCACGCTGCCCTTATAGGGAACCCGACCTTCGATACCTTCAGGCACCAGTTTCTCGATAGTATCGGTCTCCTCCTGAAAGTATCGGTCGCTGGAACCCTGCTGCTGGGACATGGCGGCCAACGATCCCATACCACGATAAGTCTTGTATGATCGCCCCTGATACAATTCCACCTCGCCCGGCGCCTCCTCGGTGCCTGCAAACAGACTGCCCAGCATCACGCTGTGTGCACCTGCGGCCAGAGCCTTTGCGACGTCTCCGGAATAGCGGATACCCCCATCGGCTATCAGGGGAACATCGGTATCCTTGAGCGCCTGGGCCACATTGGATACTGCAGTGATCTGCGGTACCCCGACACCGGCCACGACCCGGGTGGTACAGATGGAACCGGGGCCGATGCCCACCTTGACCGCATCGGCACCTGCTTCGAGCAATGCCACTGCCGCCTCACCGGTGGCTATATTGCCGCCGATCACCTGAACATCGGGGTAATGCTGATTGATCCAGCGCACCCGGTCGATGACTCCCTGAGAGTGGCCGTGAGCCGTATCCACCACGATGACATCCGCGCCGGCAGCCACCAAGGCCTCGACCCGCTCATCGGTACCGGCACCGACCCCAACGGCGGCGCCCACCATGAGACGTTCCTGACTGTCCTTGCAGGCGAGGGGATAATCCTTGGCTTTCTGGATATCCTTGACGGTGATCAGACCCCTGAGATGAAAATCCTCGTCCACCACCAGAACTTTTTCTATCCGGTGTTCGTGCAACAGCCGGATCACCTCTTCCTTGGGTGCACCTTCCTTTACCGTCACCAGCCTCGAACGGGGTGTCATCACATTGGCCACCGGTTCGCCGAAACGGGTCTCAAAGCGCAAATCCCGGTTGGTGACGATCCCGGCCAGGCGACCGCCGTCCTCCACCACCGGAACACCGGAAATGTTCTTTTCCCGGGTCAGCTGAATGACTTCGCGGATGGTGGTGTCCGGGGTGACCGTGATCGGATCCTTGATGACACCGCTTTCATATTTTTTCACCTTGGCCACTTCCTGCGCCTGATCTGCCGCAGTCATGTTCTTGTGGATGATGCCGATACCCCCTTCCTGAGCGATGGTGATCGCCAGCCGGGCCTCGGTGACCGTATCCATGGCCGCCGACAATAATGGAATATTGAGTGCAATACCCCGTGTCAGGCGGGTAGTCAGGTCCGCCTCCCTGGGCAACACAGCGGAATGGGCAGGAACGAGCAGGATATCATCAAAGGTGATGGCTTCTTCCAGAATGCGCATAGGCGTTACCGATACCGGAAAGTAAATTGCGTTATTATACCTTATTCCTTAACTGGGCGATCCAGCATGCCGCCGACCCTCTACTGGTACGACTACGAAACCTTTGGCGCCGATCCTGTTCGCGACCGTCCAGCCCAGTTCGCGGGGCTGCGGACAGACGCGGACCTCAAGCCTGTCGGCCAACCACTGACCCTCTACTGCCGCCCAGCCAACGATTTCCTACCTCAACCTGCAGCCTGCCTGATCACTGGGATCACCCCGCAAATGACGAGAGAGGAGGGTGATTGCGAGGCGGAATTCATCGGCCGGATTCACCAGGAATTCACCCAACCACACACCTGCGTCTGCGGCTACAACAATATCCGATTCGATGACGAACTCACCCGGCACACTCTTTACCGTAATCTGTTCGACCCCTATGAACACGAATGGCGAAACGGCAATTCACGCTGGGATCTGATCGATGTGATACGGCTGACCTACGCGCTACGACCCCAAGGCATCCACTGGCCCAAACGCGATGACGGTGCCCCCAGTTTCCGGCTGGAGAAGCTGACCCGGGCCAACGGTATCGAACACGAAGGCGCACATGATGCGCTCGCAGACGTCCGGGCCACGATCGAGCTGGCTCGTCTGGTGAAAAACCACCAACCCAAGCTATATCAGTATTGCTTCGAGCATCGAAGAAAACGGGACATACAAACCCTGCTCGATCTGAACGAAATACGGCCACTCCTCCATGTGTCGGAAAAATACCCGGCCAGACGAGGTTGCCTAGCGGTAGTGGTACCGCTAGCCATCGCGCCCGACAACCCCAATGCCGTGATCGCTTATGATCTGAGCGCCGACCCAGAACCTTTATTGACCCTGGACGTCCAAACACTGCGAGAAAGGCTTTTCACCCCCGGCATCGAACTGCCACCAGATATTGAACGTCCTGCATTGAAAACGATCCGCATCAACCGCTGCCCTGTCCTGGCCCCGGTCTCGGCGCTACAACTGTCCGATGCCGAAAGGCTGGGCATCGACCTGGCCGACTGCCGTCATCATCTGGAGACGATCCGCCGTCATCGTAACCACCTGACCGCCCTGCTACCACAGCTGTTTCAATTTCGGGACCAGGAAAGGGTGGATGACCCCGATCTAATGCTTTATTCCGGAGGGTTCTTCAGCGAAGATGATCGCCAGCGCATGGAGACCATTCGCCGTCTCCCTCCTGAGCAACTGAAGTCTTTGGAAATAAAATTCGATGACCCCAGGCTCCCGGAGATACTGTTTCGTTACCGCGCCCGCAACTGGCCCGAGACCCTATCCGAAGCTGAGCGGCAACGCTGGGAAGAGTTTCGCATCAAGCGTTTGACCCGCCCTGAATATGGCGCTTCGGTCACCTGGGAAACATTCCGGACCGAACTCAAACAACTGGATTCAGACTGCATTCAGTCTGACAAAATTATTCTGCAGGCATTGGAGGCTTATGCCAGGGAGATTCTCCCAACTGAAGGCCATTGCCTTCTGAATCAAAGCCTGTCATGATTTTAAATTTTATTTTCAATCCAACCAAGCACTTGGAGGAAACATGCGCAAGCTTATAATCTTAGTCCCTCTTTTGACTCTTATTTGGACATCGATGGCTTCGGCACACGGACCGGTACGCCAAAAAGTTCAGGAGGAAATCGCCATCAACGCGCCCGCGGAAAAAGTCTGGGAGATCATCAAAACACCATGCAGCATGAAACAGTGGCACCCGGAAGTCATTGATTGCACTCTTAAAGGAGAGGCAAAGAAGGG
>CAYUPV010000280.1:0-3267 GCA_964445885.1 uncultured Methylococcales bacterium | reverse complement strand
GACGTTGCGCCAGTCGATGGGTAATCTTGAAGTCGATGATCTCGTAGTCGTCGGCCTCCGGTCCCTGCAGTTGAGGCGCCGGCACGTCGATCACCTCCACCGGCATCTCATCGTTGAAACGCAGACCGGATTCCGTGGCACAGTCTTGTGGACGAACCTTGGCCTTGCGTCTTTGGTAGGTGATGGTCTCGGTGGGAAGGTCTTCAACCGGTGGCGACGTCCCCTGACCAAATGCAAGTAACTGCTGACCGGGGGATACAATGAGCCGCCGTTCGGATTTGGTACCGAACAGCTGCTGTTTGAACCAGTCCAGCTGGGCCTTGAGTTCGGCGATTTCGGTCTGCGCCTCTTGCAATGCCGCTTGAAGCGAATCGACCGTGGCAGAAGGTGACGATACCGCCTGTGGAGTAGCCCTTGACATGGGCACTATTTTACTCCATCGGCCTTATGAAATCAGGGGGCCCGGCAGCTTTCAGCAGGGCGTCGATAACGCTTACGGTACTGCACCGAGGTGGTATCGATCCCCTCGAGAATCAATTGCAGTGTGGACCAGTCCAGGGCCTGTTTTTCCCGACGAAAATCCACCTGGAACCTTCCTTGTTCCAGACGCTTGGACCAGACGCAATAGCCTGAGCGGTCAAAATACAACACCTTCATCTGGGTTCGGCGTCGGTTGATGAACACATACAGCGAACCGTCGGCAGGATCCTCTCCCAGACCCTGGCGCACCATCCCTGCCAGACCATCGAAGGACTTTCGCATGTCACAGGGCTGGCCATACAGGAAAATACGAACCCTTCCCGCTGGAAACCACATCACCACCGCCGGATGCGCAGTACCAGGCCATTGCCCAGGGACAGCTCCACTTCCAAGGGGCGATCACCCCCAGGCAAATCTTTCAGTTCGATGAATCCACCCTCGGCAGGAGGATCCACCTCCACGTTTCCTCGATCAGCAAGAGAGTCTCTCAGTTTGCGCTTGTGGTACAGAAAGGTGGAATACACAATCCCCCGCTCTCGGCAGAACGCCTTGGCACTTTGAGTTCCGACTCGTTGCTGTTCAATCAGCTGGCGCCACTGCGCAGGGGAGCGGCGTGGATTGTTTGAACGCTCATGGATCATAATGACTGCTCCTGGGTCGGTTTGTGACAGGAGCAGAATGGAGAATTCAGGCGGAATTTAGAAGGACGTGCTGGTTTGACCGCTTACCTTATGGTTGCTGCGCCTGAATCGCTGGACCCAGGGAGACGCCAGATTGATCCGGACTCTTAAAAGGCATAAGCTCACAGGCAGGGAGATAAAGATCTGCCTTTTGTGTGGCGAAGTCCTGAGCCGGTATGAAATGACGAAAAAACTTCATCTCAGTGAGGCGACGGTCAAAACCCATCTTCATCATATCTATCGCAAACTGAAAATCAGAAACCGTACCCAGCTTCTGGCTTTTTTGCGAAAGTCCGATTGAGCACAGGACTGATGAAACAAAATAGCCCATTCTGTTTCATCCAGGCCCTGAAATGACCCGAAATCCGGCCCGATTCGACAGAAATCGGGCCTTTTTTCGGGGTACAATGCAACAAAACTCCAGGGATCTGTTTCACCATGACCGAGAGGACCATCGAGACGTCCCCGGCTCCGGAAATGCGTTTATTCGACGCTCAAGGGGCGGATTACCTCCCTTGCCTCGTGTGACATTCAGAAACGGAAATGGGATCATCAAACACGATCGGTTCAATGATCCAAAATCACCAAATTAACTTGCCTTGCCCCGGCCACCATGTGTTTGGTTATCCTTTTATCGAATGTCACGAAACGGCCTCCGTGCCTAGTGGCCAGAGCCAGCAAATAGGCATCGGTGATTTGTCGGTGTCCGATCAGGTGTTGCCAGGCAATAGTGGAATCGTCGCACAAGCTGATGTCGTCCGGCCAAAAGGCATGTGCCGGATGAGCCATTGCCTTGAATAATCGGTTGGCAACTTCAGCGGGAGAGAATTCACCAGGATACGCCGGGGCAGACAGTACACGGATACAGCCATTCTGTGTAATCGGGCAGGAAGCCCAACCATGAGCTACCTCACGTTTCAGCCATTCACTGGCTATTGCATGATGGACATGAGCGGCATCCAACAGGGCTATCAGCACGTTGACATCCAGCAATGCCCGCATCAGATTCCTTCACTGTCGCGTATCTGATCGACCAAATCGTTGGTCACCACTTTTCTTCCCTTTGCCGGGAACGGCTCGAACCCAGCGACCGATTCTCCACAACTGTCCGTTTTCGCCTGAAGCGCAAGCCTGATCAGCCTGGAAACTTCCTTGCCAATAGAATGCCCATGACGGCGAGCCATCTCCTTGACTGCCACAAGCAAGTCTTCGTCAATATCCAGCGTGGTTCGCATATTTGCAACTCTCGGTGTTTTGTCATCATGATGATATGACATCACACATTGTCTGACAAGATTTGATCGAGTTGATCTTTGTACGTAAGAGGTCCGTTCAACGGAGACTTCCCGGTCATCACTTCAATTCGCATTCCGCCTCACTTTCACCTGTTTCATTTGATTGGTACGATTTATTTTGCATTGAAGGGGGGCTATACGTACACTTGGCAATATGAATGGGACTCTCATCGGATATGCGCGCTGTTCGACCGATAAACAGGACTTGGCTGCGCAAAAGGCCAGCCTTATAAAACTGGGGGTTTCTCCAGAGCGTATCTATACCGATCACGGCATGACCGGCACCAAGCGAGCCCGACCAGGCCTGGATCAGGCGTTGGCGGCTGTTCGCCGGGGCGATACTTTGGTGGTCCCCAAATTAGATCGCCTGGCCCGCTCGGTTCCCGATGCCAGGGATATTGCAGATAAATTGGTGGAACGCGGCGTCAAGCTATCGATCGGGGGGAGTGTTTATGACCCTGAGGACCCGATGGGCAAAATGTTCTTCAATATATTGGCCACCTTTGCCGAATTCGAGGCTGATCTGATCCGAATGCGAACTCGGGAAGGGATGGCCATCGCCAAAGCGAAAGGCAAGTTACGGGGAAAGAAACCCAAACTTTCAGAAAAACAGCAAAGAGAATTGCGCCGGATGTACGATACCGGTGATTATTCCATCAGTGACTTGGCGGAATTGTTTCAGGTCTCACGGCCAACCGTCTATCGCACACTATCCCGTGTCCCCGCAAGTCCGTGTAAGTAGAGTGTGTGGTTATTTGCTTAACCCAAATTTAACACCCAATTGCCCAAATCCGGCCGATTATTACTCTATC
>CAYUPV010000279.1:0-3281 GCA_964445885.1 uncultured Methylococcales bacterium | reverse complement strand
CGCCGAAGCCGCCTCCGCCGAAGCCGCCTCCGCCGAAGCCGCCTCCGCCGAAGCCACCTCCGCCGAAGCCACCTCCGCCGAAGCCGCCTCCGCCGAAGCCGCCTCCACCGAAGCCACCTCCGCCGAAGCCTCGTCCGCCAAAACCACCTACTGCCAAAGTTTTCCTTGCCCTGTTGGTGAGGTAAATTCCCGGATTGAACTCTGTCACCCAGGCGCTGGTACCATTCGACTCAAGATTGATGTTGTCGGTAAACGTTTCCCTGAAGGTCAGACTGGGAGTGATGTGCAACTGAGACCCAAGGGCAGTTTGATCAATGTAAAACAGAACCGGAATAAGCAATAACCATCGATAGCTTCCCATGCCATGTCATTCGTTGTCGTTATCTTCGTTGTTATAGTACTGATACCCATAGTAGGCGTAATACCCCAGACCAAAACCCTGTTTCGTTTTGTTCAGTACACACCCTACCACACTACAATCGGCGAGCATGCGTGACGATTCCTGAACAATATATTGCGGAGTGGATTCAGATTCGACCACGAGTACCACCTGCCCTACATGAGCGGCGAGTACGGCTGCCTGGGTCGTTGCCAACAATGGCGGAGAATCGAAAATGATGATCCGGTCCGGGTATCTCCTGGACATGTCCTTCGCCAACAATTTCATGGCTTCACTGGCCAACAGTTCCGTGGCATGTGGATGATGGCGTCCCGCCGGAAGAATCGACAGCTTAGGCACATCGGTGCGAAGCAAAACTGCTGGAAATGTTTTTTCGCGCTCCAGCAGGTCAGTCAGGCCAGGCCGGTCGCTGACGCCAAAGAGTTGGGAAGCAGCGGGTTTGATGACGTCGGCATCCACCAGTAGCACTGTCCGGTCACGTTCCGCAGCGATACTGAGTGCCAGGTTGACTGCGGTAAAGGTCTTCCCTTCTCCGGGCAGACTGCTGGTGACCAGAATAAGATTGGCATTTTCAATGACGTCTTTACCCTCACCAAAGGCGTTCATCAACAACGGCCGTTTGATGACCCGGTATTCCTCCGCCAGTTGTCCATGCGCGGCATCGGGCGACAGCATGCCCTTCTCTTTCAGGCGCTCTTTGGGAACCTTGATTTGGGGTTTTTGGGGCGCCACGCGGTCCTTGCGTTTACTCCTCGGCACTGGACTGGGGGATGAATCCATGGTATCGGGAATCTCCACCGACGCTGGCTCAGCCGGCTGAACCTCCGTGGTTTGACTCTTTTTTTCCAGGGCTTTTTCGATGATACTCACCAGTTCCTCCCAAATCAGATATTGATGGAATAGAGATTGATTCCCTTGATTTCCATCACGACTAATGCCGCAAAGATGATCAATAGCCCTGCACTGGCCCCACAAAACCTGAGGAACTCATGCCATTTCTTCTTTCGGACCACAGGCACCCAATTCATCGACACGGAACCGAGAACCGGTAGTTGTGTCATTTCACGCAACTGCTGGACAGAGATGAAAGTTGGGCGTAGCAGTGCCAACAACAAAGTGAGGCCGAATGCCACCACGAAACCGACGACCAGCACCCCGACAGACAGAAGAATTCTGTTAGGAGCAGAAGGTTTGGAAGGCACTTGCGGGGGGTCGACTACACGGAATTTAATCGTATCGGTATTCTGCTCCACGCTTTCGGACAGACTGGCCTGTTCGCGTCGAGAAAGCAGGCTTTCGTAGTTACTTTTGATGGTTGAATAATCGCGGTTCAGATTCTTCAATTCGGTTTCGACCTTGAGGCGCTCATCCATTTGGCTTTTCAATTTCTCGATTTTCTGATCATAGGACTTCACACGCGCTTTCAGGGAGGCCACGTTGGCCTCCGCCTCACTGAGGGCGATCCTCATCTGCTGGAAGATGGGATTGGCCTCCCCACCCGTCATCTCATCGTCTGACAAGGAATCCTCTTGGCTGGCTTGCTCTTCCTGCTGCCTTTTTAATTGGGCAATGCTGTGCTTGAGTGCGATCACTTCCGGATGTTTTGCCGTATATTTGAGTAGCATGTCGTCCAGCCGTGCCTCCAAAGCCTGAATCCTCATTTCCAAGGGGCTGAGCGTGGTTTCTCCGCCAAACTCCGTGAACATGGGTTCTTCGTCTTCCAATTGATGGGCGATCTCATCACGCCGGTTGACCGCTTCCTCCATCGCCAGCTTTGCTTCCTCCACTTGCGCATAAGCCTTTTGCAACTGTTCATACAGGTCACCTCCCTGCCCCGGCAACAATCCGTAATGTTTGCGTTTGAATTCCTCAATGTTGCGTTCCGCAGCCTGTAATCTATGTTCGTATTCCTTGATCTGTTGGGTCAAAAATCGTTGGGCATTGTCCGCATCGCGCCTGCTCTCACCCAAAGCCTCCTCGACGAACACGGTCAACATCGCCTGGACGAGTTTTTTTGCCAATTTGGGATCGGGATCGTCTGCGCTGAGAGAATAGATATTCACCTTGCGGGAACTGGAAATCGCCAGGGAAGCCTTCAAGTGGTTTACGATGGACTCCATCGCCTTGTCGTCCTTGGCCGCCAGGTCGAGATCCGTCATCCGTGCCACCTTTTCCAGATTGGGGCGGGTGAAAAGCAATCTCGTCATCAAACGGACCCTGGAACTCATGTCCGGCTGAATGGTCAACCCGCGCAAAAGAGGACGCAATACTGAACGGGTATCCACATACACTTTTGCTTCAGCAGTAAATTGATCCGGCATCTGTGATACAAAGGCCCAACCAACAAGGCAAATTCCCCATGCGGTTGCTACGCCCCACCACTTGTAGCGGCTGGCGACCTTGAGATATCCCAATGCCTGTTGCAGTAATTCATACATGGCGTCTTATCCCATTTTTAGAAAAAGGCTTCGGGAATAATCAGGATATCTCCCGGCAACATATCCACATTGGCTGAAATATCGCCGTCTTTCAATAGATCATCGATCCTGACCTGAAACTGCCGTTGCTCACCATTGATCCTGCGGACGATCGTGGCCCTGTTGCCGGACGCAAATTCAGTCACCCCCCCCACGGCGATCATCAGATCCAGCAAAGTCATGTGCTCGCGGTAGGGCACTGCCTGTGGATTGGCGGCCTCACCGAGCACCCTGATCTGTTCACTGTAGGGCCCCACGAAGCCAGATACAATGATCGTCACCAAGGGATTTCGAATATAGCGTGACAACTCTTTCTCGATGTCGCGGGCCAATTGATAGGGGGTTTTTCCTGTCGCGGGCAGTTCTTCCACCAACGGGGCAGATATCTTGCCATCGGGGCGAAC
>CAYUPV010000278.1:0-3297 GCA_964445885.1 uncultured Methylococcales bacterium | reverse complement strand
CCAATCGTCCCCACATTGACATGCGGCTTCGTCCGCTCAAATTTCTGCTTGGCCATTTGAACAAATCCCCTTAGATCTGCCGTCTTATAAAAAATGATGGAGCCCATAACCGGACTTGAACCGGTGACCTCTTCCTTACCAAGGAAGTGCTCTACCGACTGAGCTATATGGGCTGTGAATTCTTTCCCCGCCTATCTGCTTGGAGCGGGTGATGGGAATCGAACCCACGTCATCAGCTTGGAAGGCTGAGGTTCTACCATTGAACTACACCCGCGATAATCTTTTCCTTATTTGGTGGAGGGGGGAGGATTCGAACCTCCGAAGGCTGAGCCGCCAGATTTACAGTCTGGTCCCTTTGACCGCTCGGGAACCCCTCCTACGCATAAAGAGCGAAATATTGTTTACGATTTACCAACCCATGTCAACTGTTTGACGGGTTTTTTATCTGGCTGGGGAATGCAGCAAAGTCATCGCCTTCGCTATCCCCTGTTCCACGAGTTGCGGCAGGCAATCGGCCGCCCTGGAAATGGCAGCACGCATATTTCGATCGTCCCCAGCTTCCGGCACCCCCAGGACGTAATCGGTCACGGAACCACGGTTTGGCCGTCCAATGCCAATTCGCAGGCGGCAGAATTCTTTGGTCCCCAACTGCTCAATGATGCTACGCAAGCCGTTGTGACCCCCATGACCTCCCCCCACCTTCAGCCTAATGACACCAGGATCGAAGTCGAGATCATCATGAGCAACCAGCATCTTTTGTGGTTCGATATGAAAATAGCGGCATACCGCCGTCACCGGACCACCGCTTAGATTCATATACCGACCGGGTTTGAAAAGTCTGAGTGGTTCACCATGATAGCTGCATTGCCCTATCCAACCAGAGAATTTCGCATTCCAGGACAGCCTGACATCCAGGCGACTGGATACAGCGTCTATAAACCAGAACCCGGCATTATGCCGGGTTCTTTCATATCGATCTCCGGGGTTTCCCAATCCCACGAGCAGGGAAATGTGGTTCAAATCTCTTCTTCGCCCTCAGCCTCTCCCTCACCCTCACCCTCTTCCTCTTCCGAAGCCGTCCGGGCAGCCTGAATGAGGACGACCGGTGCGTCACTGCCGTGCATCAACTCCACAACTTTCACCCCATCGGGCAGCTTCAATTCAGACAGATGGATGGAATCGCCCACATCGAGTTCCGCAATATCGACCTCGATATACTCAGGCAGCTTTCCGGGCAAACAGGCCACTTCCACTTCCACTTGAGAGCGAGTCACCACGCCCCCTTTCTTGACTCCAACGGAAGTATCCTCGTTGACGAAATGCAGGGGGACGTGGACACGAATTTCCTCATCCGCCACGATCCTTTGGAAATCCAGGTGCAGCACCGACTCCTTGCCCGGGTGGCGCTGAACCTCTTTCAACACTGCCTGAACCGGTGCTTGCCCGGGAATTTTAAGGAGAAGGATATGGGAATAAACCGCCTCATTCTCCAGATTCTTGTCCACCTGGGGTTTTGGTAAAGTCAGGGCAATCGCTTCCTTGTGAGCACCGTAGAGTACCGCGGGGATCTTCAATTCCCGCCGTATGGCACGTGCAGGACGGGTACCCATCTTGGGCCTCAACTCAGCATCAAACTCGAAACTCGCTTCCATCTTCAAAGCTCCATCAATCAATCAACATACAAGGAACTGACAGACTCACCCACCGCTATGCGCCGAATCGTCTCCGCCAGCATATCCGCCACACTCAGCTGACGGATTTTGCCACACATCTGCGCCTCCTGACGCAGTGGAATGGTATCGGTCACCACCAACTCATCCAGCACTGAGGCTGAGATATTTTCCACCGCCGGGCCTGACAGAATCGGATGAGTGCAATAGGCCACCACCCGGACCGCCCCTTCTTCTTTCAAGGCCCTGGCCGCCTGACACAGAGTACCCGCGGTATCGACCAGATCATCGACCAGGATACAGGTCCGCCCTGCCACGTCACCGATGATATTCATCACCCTCGCTTCATTGGCACGGGGACGACGCTTATCGATGATCGCCAGATCCGCATCTCCTAAGCGCTTGGCCAGAGCCCGGGCTCTCACCACCCCGCCGACGTCGGGGGACACCACGATCTGGTCGGTGTACTTCTGGCGCCAGATGTCACCCAGAAGAAGCGGGGAGGCATAGACGTTATCCACCGGGATATCGAAAAAGCCCTGCACCTGATCGGCATGCAGATCCACGGTCAACAGACGATCCACGCCCGCTGAAACGATCATCTTCGCCACCAACTTAGCCGTGATCGGCACCCTGGCTGAACGCGCCCTGCGGTCCTGGCGGGTATAACCTAAATAGGGAATGACGGAGGTGATCGTCCCGGCCGAGGCACGCCGCAGAGCATCGATGATCACCAACAGCTCCATCAGGTTTTCATGGGGCATATGGGTGGACTGGATGACAAAAATTTCCCGCCCTCTCACGTGCTCCTCGATCTCCACCGCGATCTCGCCGTCACTGAAGCGCCCCACGGATGCCAGTCCCATTCTCAAATCGAGCCGGTCGACGATGCGCTCGGTCAAAGGAAGGTTGGCGTTACCGGAAAATACCATGAAGCTCGCATCGTTCATGCGATCACCTTTGGCTTGTCGATCACGGGTGAGAGTCTCGCAAATGGCTGGGGCGCCAGGATTCGAACCTGGGAATGCGGGGATCAAAACCCCGTGCCTTACCTCTTGGCGACGCCCCATTGGATCGTTTAATACAATTCTAACTGTGTCAGTTTATCAAGCAGCGGAGACCGGTTAAGCCCCCTGGCCACATGGACCTGCCAACGGTTTTCAAGAGCCGTTTCAGCTGCGCGCGCCTGCGTTTCGCTGTCGAAAGCCGCATATACACAGGCACCTGTCCCTGTCAAACGTGCCTGACCATACTCTGAAAGCGCACACAAGGCCTGCTCTACCGGTGGATACAAACGCCGCACCACAGGAAGGCAATCATTCACACGCAGTCCAGCGAGAAAGTCAGTTATTTTGGCAGGGGGGTTATTTCTTGTCAAATCCGCAGCGGTAAAAACCTCAGCGGTGGAAACGTGACAGCAAGGCACTACGATCACGTACCATGGCTCAGGCAGTTCGAGCGGCGTCAAACGTTCACCCACCCCCTCCGCCCACGCCGTCGTTCCCTTGACAAATACCGGAACATCCGCACCCAGTTGGAGCCCCAGATCAATCAAATCCTGCTCCTTCAACCCCAGGTTCCACAAAGCATTCAACGCCACCAGTATCGTTGCCGCATCAGAACTGCC
>CAYUPV010000277.1:0-3309 GCA_964445885.1 uncultured Methylococcales bacterium | reverse complement strand
TTCACTTTATACCAATGTTTCATCCAATCCCGCCACCAATGTCTCCACATCGATCAGGGCACAGGGAGAATCACTCATCATCCCCAGTAACCAGGGACGGCTACCCCGCTGTTCCCGCCAACGCACCTGATCCGGGGTAATGAAACGCTCACCCATCACAGCCTGACATGCCAGCGCCAGGTTCGCCGATCGCAGAAGAAGTAACCAGCCATACTCTTGGTTTGCCCCTTTACCCGGCAGAATCAATTCGGCCGTATCGACGACTGTCACCTCAAGTCCAGACAGGTCCGAGATCCCCAGAACCCTTGCAGCCTCTTGCTGGGTAACCACTGGGGGCTCTGGCAGCGGCAAGGTCTCCCTGATTTGATCGGCAACGACGGCAAACTGCATGTTTCCCAGCTGAAACGTCAGTACGGAAAATTCACCTTCCTCTGGGAAAGGATGCTGTTGAGGAACATTCTCAGGCGATTCTTTTTCCTCCCATTGAGCATGAGGGGCGTCACCCCCGAGATCTCCTGCCGACGTTTCATACTCTTCGATGACAATCTCGCCCTCTCCATGGGAACGCTCGACGTGCTGGATCTGAGTTGCCAACAGCCCGTCGAGATAGACACTCAGAGCGGTTTCCTGGGTCTCTACGGGATCTGCTTCGTTCTTTTCGTTCATGCCGAAAGCGCCTCGGTTGCTTTGTTCGACCGATACTCGAGCAAGCAGCTCAGGAGCGAATCATAGGCAATCGCAGCCCTTGAACGGGGCCGATACAGCGAGACAGGCAGATGAACCTGACTGGCTTCTCGCACCTTGGTATCGAGTGGGATCACGCCAGGCCAAAGGAAGCCGTCGAATCGCTCCTCCAGTATCTTCAAAGTATCCCTGGAAACCCTCGGTCGACGATCATATAGAGTGGGCACAATAACGTAATGGTGGGGTTGCGCACGGGAGTGGCTGATCATTTCCAAGGTGCGCAACATCCGATCCAATCCCCGTAGAGACAGAAAATCCGTCATCACGGGGATGATCAGACGATCACAGGCCGCCAGGGCATTGACCATCAAAACGCCCAGCATTGGTGGACTGTCGATCAAGACAGTATCGTAATCGTGGGACAAGTGATTCAGAGCACGTTTGATTACCAATCCCAAACCCTCGAAGGCCCCGGCCTGACGTTCAATGGTTGCCAGGGCCATAACCGCAGGCAGGATATCCAGCCCTTTCACTGAAGTTTGCTGGATACAGCGTTTTGGATCAGGATGGCGACGGGCCATGGCCTCACGGAACAAATCATAGGATCCCTGGGTAACCGACTCTGGCAACAACCCGAAATAGCTGGTCAGGGAACCATGGGGATCCAAATCCACCACCAAAGTGGATTCACCTCGAGCGACCAGACCACCAGCCAGGCTGGCCACGGTCGTGGTCTTTCCCACGCCACCCTTTTGATTTGAAATCGACCATACACGCATCTGTCTGCCTCACTCGCCCGCTGGCATCGGTAGCATTGGCTGGGAACGTCGCTCCCGCTCATTGGCCATGACCTGATAACGGGCCATGTTTTTGGCCTGCAACACCATCACCACCCGACGGTTACGGTTGCGCCCTTCCTCGGTCGAATTGTCCGCCACTGGATGGTGTTCACCGTAACCCACGGCGGCCATGCGCTGTTGGACCACGCCGAGACCGGCCAGCTGTCTGACTACACTGGCCGCACGGGCCGCGGATAACTCCCAGTTGGATGGGAATTCACGGGTGTGAATTGGCAGGTTGTCGGTATGCCCCTCGATATAGACAGGATTGGCTGGCATCTGCCGGATGATTTCGGCCAGTTTGGTGAGTACCGGTACGGCGTCTCTCCCGAGCTGCGCACTTCCGCTCGGAAACAACATACTGCTTTTCATCTCCACCGCCACCCAGAAGCGATCGCGTTCCACTTCCACCAGGTCCTCATCAATGTATGGAGCCAGTACCTCCTCGATTTGTTTGGAGATCCGTTCCAGCATCCGCACCTCTTCAGCGCCCCCTTCCAGAATGGAAGAAGAACGGGTTGATCGGGGAATTTCCCCCACCTGGATGGGATCTTTCACCCGCAAAACGGTTTCGTCCTGATCCTTGAATACTTTCTCCAGTGATTCCGCCAGTACTTTGTATTTACCTGCATTGAGATTGGACAAGGCGTACATGACCACAAAAAAAGCAAACAACAGAGTAATAAAATCCGCATAGGAGACCAGCCAGCGTTCGTGATTCCCGCTCTCCTCGACTTCGGATCGCTGCCGGAACGTCCGTTTTCTCATGCCAAAAATCCTTTCAGCTTCAGCTCCACATTGTGTGGGTTCTCACCCTCTGCAATAGCCAAAATACCTTCCAACATCAGCTCCTGAGCCAGACCCAATGCCTTGACGTGGGTCTTCAGTTTGTGGGCAACCGGCAGGAATACCAGATTGGCCATCCCGACCCCGTAGATAGTGGCAACAAAGGCAATCGCAATTCCCTGTCCCAGTTTCTCGGGATCGGTCAGATTCTGCATCACCTGAATCAAACCCAAAACCGCCCCCAGAATACCCAGGGTGGGGGCATAGCCACCCATCGCCTCGAACACACGAGCGGCGGAAAGAGAATATTGCTCCTTCGCGGTCATCTCCAGAATCAGGGCGTCACGAATCGCTTCCGTCTCATTCCCATCCACCAGAAGTTGCAGGCCCTTGCGGACGAACCCGTCTTTTTCCCGATCGATTTCGTTTTCCAAACCCAGCAGACCTTCCTTTCTGGCCAGGACACTCCAGCGAACGATTTTTTTGATTTCCCGTTCCAGATCGATTGAGGGTGGCGCGATGATCCACGAGACCATTTTGATTCCACGCCAAAATAAATGCGGTGGCGTCTGCAGCAGTATCGCCCCCAGGGTCCCCCCCAGCACAATCATGAAAGCAGGCCCATTGATCAAAAAGGCAGGGCTCCCCCCCTCCAGCACACTACCGCCGACAATGGCGCCAAATCCGATGATCAGCCCAACGACACTGAGAGGATCCACGATTCAACCAGCTCCCATATTTGCGGCAATCTCATCCAGGGACAAGATCCGGTCCGCCAGGCCGTTCTCGACCACTGCCCTGGGCATGCCGTAGACCACACTAGTGGCTTCATCCTGGGTCCATATTCTGGCCCCCCGACGCTTGAGTGCTTTCGCCCCCCGGCAGCCATCCGCCCCCATTCCGGTCAATACCAGAGCCAGCACGTCGCCGCGAAAATTTTTTGCCACCGAGGCAAAGGCAACATCGGCACTGGGATGATAGGTTTCATCCTTCTTTGGAT
>CAYUPV010000276.1:0-3319 GCA_964445885.1 uncultured Methylococcales bacterium | reverse complement strand
GCTGGTTCGAGTGTTTTTCCGACCAGGAGATTCTCAAGGCCCAGAAACTGCTGGCCGATCACGAGGGAATCTTCTGCGAGCCGGCATCGGCGACCTCGGTGGCGGGCGCCATGCAGGACCTCAAGAGCGGTAAGATCCCGGAGGGCAGCACTGTGGTCTGTACCCTGACCGGAAATGGCCTCAAGGACCCGGACACCGCCATTGCCCAGTGCCGGGTGGCTCCAGAAGCAGTGCCGGCGCAGCTCGAGTCAGTCAAGCGGACGATCCTGGATCGGTTGTAAGACGTGATCCGGCGTAGACGCATCATCGAACGCCCGGTCATTGCCACCCATCATTCTCTCCCTTCCCACCTTCACCCCGTACTCGCCCGGGTCTATCTGGCCCGGGGGATTCGTGACCAGAACCAGCTCGATTATTCCTTGAAGCGTCTGCCTGCACCCTGGTCCCTGCACGGTATCGACACCATGGCCGAACGGTTGGCCATGGCAATCGAGGGCCGCAAACGCATCCTCATCGTGGCCGATTACGATGCCGACGGTGCCACAGCGTGCGCGCTTGCGGTGACAGCACTCCGGGCGCTGGGGGCCATGCAGGTCGATTTCATCGTGCCGGACCGGTTTCGTCTTGGCTATGGTCTGACGCCGGGGCTGGTGGAGGCGGCGCTTTCACTCAAGCCCGAAGTGCTGGTGACGGTTGACAACGGGATCGCCAGTCTTGGCGGAGCCGCAGCGGCGAAGGCAGCGGGTTTGGAAGTGCTGATCACTGATCACCATCTTCCTGGAGCGCAATTACCGGTAGCCGATGCCATCGTCAATCCCAATCTGCCCAATGATGGTTTTCCCTCCAAGGCCCTGGCAGGGGTGGGCGTGATGTTCTACGTTCTCAGTGCGCTCAGGGCCAGGTTGCGGGATCAAGGGTGGTTCGACAAGACAGGCCTGGTGGTGCCCAATCTCGGGGCTTTTCTGGACTTGGTGGCCCTTGGGACGGTGGCCGATGTCGTGCCAATGGATGATGTCAACCGTATTCTCGTCCAGCAGGGACTGCAGAGGATACGCAGCGGCCGGGCCCGACCGGGAATTCAGGCATTGGTGGAGGTATCCGGTCGGAATGCCGCAGATGTGGTGGCGGCAGATCTTGGTTTTGCCCTGGGTCCCCGCCTGAACGCAGCCGGCCGTCTGGATGACATGGCTTTGGGTATTCGCTGTCTGCTAGCCGAATGTAGCGACGAAGCGAGGATATTGGCACTGAGGCTGGACGCGCTCAATCGTGAACGTCGGGATATCGAAGCACAGATGCAGGCCGAGGCCTTGCAATACCTGGATTCCGGGGCGTGGGTACAGGAGAAGGCTGCGGGTGTCTGCCTGTTCGATCCGGGATGGCACGAGGGTGTGATCGGCATTCTGGCTTCACGGATCAAGGATCGACTGGGAAGACCGGTCATCGCTTTTGCCGAGGCCGAAGGAGGAATGCTGAAGGGGTCGGCCAGATCCATTCCTGGCCTGCACATCCGCGATGTCTTGAGCACCATCGATGCCACCAGGCCTGGGCTTTTGGAACGTTACGGAGGCCATGCCATGGCTGCTGGAATGACCTTGCGCAGGCGGGATTATGCAACCTTTACCAACCTGTTCGCAGAACAGGTGGCAAATTCTCTGAATGGAATGGACAAAGATGACGTGATTCCCACCGATGGGGCGCTTGAAGCCAGGGATTTTTCCCTGTCGCTGGCCGAGGATCTGCGGCTGGGGGGGCCTTGGGGACAGGGTTTTCCAGAACCCGCGTTTCATGGTGTGTTTGCAGTGCTCGACAGTCGCATCGTGGGGCAGAGGCATCTGAAACTGAAGCTGAAATCTCCTGTGGGACATCCCCTGGAAGGGATCGCTTTTTCCCTGGATGATCCGGCGGGCTGGCTTTCCTGTGAACGATTACGACTGGTCTTCAAACTGGACGTCAACGAGTTTCGGGAGCGCAGAAGTGTGCAATTGAAAGTGGATTACATGGAGCCGCTGCGATGAAAGTCGATAGGGCGGAAATTCGCCGGTTTCTGGAGGAGGACATTGGGCCGGGAGATGTGACCGCGCAAATCATTTCAGCATCGGCCAAAGCGGAGGCCACGATCGTGACCCGGGAGAAGATCGTACTGTGTGGCCGTGATTGGTTCGATGCAGTCTTTGCCGAGCTGGACCCACGGTTTAGGTCGGTCTGGCAAGTGAACGAGGGCCAACTGGTGGGAGCTGACATGCTTTTGTGCCGATTGTCTGGCCCGGCCAGGGCCTTGCTGACCGGTGAGCGAACCGCCCTCAATCTGCTTCAGTCCTTGTCCGGGATTGCCACCGTTGCCCGCCGATACGCCAATGCCGTGGCCGGTACCGGAGTGATTGTGCTCGATACCCGCAAGACTATTCCGGGACTACGGAGGCTGCAGAAATACGCGGTCAAAGTAGGTGGGTGTGAGAATCACCGGTTTGGGCTGTATGACGGAATTCTGATCAAAGAGAACCATATCGCCGCGGCAGGTTCGATTGCATTGGCGATAGGTCGGGCCCGGGAGTTGGAAACGGGCTTGCCTGTGGAAGTGGAGGTGGAGTCTCTGGCCGAACTCGAACAAGCGCTGGCCGCAGGTGCCGATATTATTCTGCTTGACAACTTTCCTATCGATCTTTTGCGACAAGCGGTGAAAATCACCTCGGGACGCGCGCTGTTGGAAGCCTCCGGCAACATCGACCTGGAGACTGTCGTTGCAATTGCGGAAACCGGGGTGGACAGGATTTCCGTAGGGGCGTTGACCAAACATTTGAAGGCGGCAGATTTGTCTATGCGGGTAAAGTTGATTGGGTAAAATGCCCTGGTGAAGGCTATCAACAAAATTTTTCGTAGTTTCATCTTTCCACTGTTTACCCTCACTTCGGCGGGACTGGTCATCGTGGTCTGGTGGATACCCAATCTCCT
This sequence comes from uncultured Methylococcales bacterium, assembly GCA_964445885.1. Classification (GTDB taxonomy): domain Bacteria; phylum Pseudomonadota; class Gammaproteobacteria; order Methylococcales; family Methylothermaceae; genus Methylohalobius. The sequence goes on along the minus strand of CAYUPV010000276.1, from coordinate 370 downwards.
TCCCTGGATGGTTTCCCCCTGGTTGGGTGGGATGGGAATCGTGGCAATTCTGGTGGCGTTGTGGGTTGGGTGGAAAAGGCTTCTATCGTCCCGCCTGGTTTATGATTTATTGTTGTGGGGAAGTTTGTGGTGTTGGTTGTTCTACTGGCTCCCCCTCTTTGGTCCCGAAGCACCATTGTTCAAAGCTTATCCCATTTATTTTGTGGTGATGGATGTCTTTGTGGGTAATATCATATCCTGGGACAAACAAAGAATGAGTGCCGAGGAACATCGCCTTCTCAGTCTGTTGTCTTCACTGTGGTGGTTTAACGGAAATCTGCTTGCCGTGGTGGTTTTGCTGGTTTTGGTTATTATCTAGCAATAACCCCAC
>CAYUPV010000275.1:0-3319 GCA_964445885.1 uncultured Methylococcales bacterium | reverse complement strand
GCCTGTGTCCAGAACAATTTCAGGGGATCGTGAGAAGACGGTAACGATATGGGTTTAACACCCCAAAAAACAACTTATTTGTAATCAGCCGGTTGCGATGAGAAAAATCCCAAGTGGCACTACATTGATGCCATTTTGTGGAATTTGCTTCAGACGATCGTCTTCTGTACCCCTCCTGGCAGGGCAGCGATTCCCAATGCCTGGTAAACAGCCCGCTGCCCGCTGGTATTTTCGAAGTGTTTGTTGGGAAACACTAAATATATCGAATAGTTGAACGAGGATGGCCCCTTTTTACGGATGATTCGGGTTAGACAGGATGAACAGGATGTTACATGATGAACAGGAAAAATGAATTCCCATCCCGTATATCCTGAAGATCCTGTTCATCCTGTCTAAAAATGCATCATGTCGATCCACCTGCCAGATGCCGAGATCACCAAAAAGATCATCGGCTGTGCCTATACCGTTCATAACGAACTGGGTGCAGGTTTTCTCGAGAAGGTCTACGAGAATGCTTTGGTGCTCGAGCTTCAAGCTCAAGGTATCGCTTTTCAGCGGCAAGCGCGGATCCTTGTACGCTATCGTGGTCAACAGGTGGGTGAGTACGTTGCCGACTTGCTGGTGGAAGGCAGAATTATTTGTGAACTGAAAGCTGTTGAAAACCTAACACCTCAACACGAGATTCAATTGGTGAATTATCTGGTAGCCACGGGTCTGGAAACTGGACTGCTCATCAATTTCGGACCACGTGTCACGGTGAAACGCAAGTTCGGAACTTATACCAAAAGATTTCGATTAAGTAACGGTGAGTCGTAGACCGGCTCCGTATTTCTTTATCGTCGCGATCAGTCGGCGGGCCTGATAGGGGAGAATGTACCCGCTACGATTCTGGAAATTCAATTGCACTGGTTCATCGAGGCGTTTGAATACCCGATGTGAACCCTTGCCACCTTGCAGGCATCCTAAAATCTCACCGCTTTGGCGCCCCGACCAGGATTCGAACCTGGGGCCTTCCCCTTAGGAGGGGGACGCTCTATCCAGCTGAGCTATCGGGGCGAGGATGCAAATTGTATCAAAAACAGCAGGCCGGAAAAGGATCAATAGACGTCCCTGAGATAGCGTTTGGCGCCGACCAGGGCGTCGATGTACTCTTCGGCCTGTTCCTTAGACCTGCCGCCTTCCTGAGATACGATGTCGATGAGGGCCTGATGGACGTCCTTGGCCATCCTCTCGGCGTCGCCGCAGACATAGAAACAGGCGCCTTCCTCGAGCCAGCCATAGAGTTCCTTGGCGTTTTCCAGCATCCGGTGCTGGACGTAGATCTTGCGTTCCTGGTCGCGGGAGAAGGCCAGGTCCAGCCGGGTCAGGAAACCCTCACTGTGCATTTTGTCCATCTCTTCGCCATAGAGGTAGTCGCTGGCCTGGTGCTGGTCGCCAAAGAACAACCAATTCCTGCCATTGGCGCCGGTGGCCATGCGTTCCTGCAGGAAGGCGCGGAAGGGCGCCAGACCGGTGCCGGGGCCGACCATGATGATTGGCGTGTCGCTGCTCTCCGGCAGGCGGAAGTTTTTGTTCGGTTGCACGTAGACAGGCACTTTTTGCCCGACGGCGGTGCGTGCCAGGAAGTTGGAGCATACCCCTTCACGGTCCCGGTCGAAACTGTGGTAGCGGACCGTGCCCACCAGCAGGTGTACCTGGGCGGGATAAGCCTTGAGACTGGAGGCGATGGAATACAGGCGGGCTGGAATCTTGCGCAGCAGGTCGACGAAATCCTGGGCGGTGATGTTCCCGGGTGGATATTCGTTGACCATGTCCAGAATCTGCCGCCCCCAGGTGTAATCGCCGAATGCCTGGGCGTTGCTCTCTTCCAGTAGCGTTTTTATGCCGTCACTGCCGGCCAGTTCGGCGTATTTCTCCATCACCGGTCGGCTCAGGGCAGTGGCATCCAGCCGTTCCATGAGTGCCTGGCGCAGCGGCAGGGTTTCCTTGCTGACAGTGACCGGTTCGTCTCCGCTCAGCTGTAATGCCTTGAGCAGATCGTCGACGTAGGTTGGGTTGTTGGCGGGGTACACTCCGAGGGCATCGCCCGGCTCGTAGGTCACGCCAGATCCCTCCAGGCCGATTTCGATGTGTCGGGTTTCCTTGGCCGAGCCCTCGCCGTTGAGGTTGATGTTGACCATCACTGGTGCAGGAAAGGGATTGGTCTTGCTGTAGCCTGTTTTTTTCTTGGCCGCCGGGGCCGCGGCGGTAGCTGGGCCGGTTTCGCCTGCCAGGGACTGGTATTTCTCCAGCACCTGCTCCATCCATTCCTCGGCCGGTTCCTCGAAGTCCACGTCGGCATCGACCCGGTCCATGATCCTTTCGGCACCTGCCTTCTCCAGGTATTCGTCGAAATCCTTGCCGGTCTGGCAGAAGAACTGGTAACTGCTGTCACCCAGCGCAAACACGGCGTATTTGATGTGCTCCAGCGGTGGTCCGGAATATTCCTTGAGGTAGGCATGGAGCTTCTCAGCCGCAATGGGGGGATCACCTTCCCCATGGGTGCTGACGATGATGAAAAGCAACTGCTCCTTTTCCAATTCTTCGGGATCGAGTTCCTCCATGTCGACCACCCTGGCGTTGAAGCCGCGGGCGGTGGACATTTCCATCAGATTTTCAGCCAGTCCCTCACCGTTGCCGGTATGGGAACCATACAAGATGGTCATCAGCGGTAGCTTGGCCGGTGAAGGGCCCACGGCTGCCTGGGCGGCAGCCGGCATCCCACTGAGAGCGGCGAAATAGCCGCTGAGCCAGGCCGCCTGGGTGGGGGACAGGGGTTCGCGCAGCACCGTATTGAGCATTTCGATCTGCTGGGCGCTGAGGGGACAACCGGGCTGACCGGTCAGGACCTGCTCGGGAGCCATCGTTGCAGGGGCGCGGGCGATCAGTGAGCCATCTTCGGCAATGGGGCCTTCAATCTCCACTTCCAGGTGCTTGGAGGAAGGCATCCCCGTGCCCGCGGTGTCGTCATCCATGAAAATGCTGGAAATTGGACCATAAGCCATGAATGCCAGGCCGGGAGTGGCATCGTCCCCCTTACGCTCTTTACAGGTGACGATGGCTTCGAGGTCATCAGCGGATTTGAGGCGGACCCGATCGCCCTTTTTCAGCCCCCATCTCGCCATGTCCTCGCGGTGCAGCTCGACCGTCGAGGTCTCGTTGACATAGTCCTTCTTCAGTTTCCCGGCATTGAGGGAAGTGCCTTGACGGCTGGTGCGAACCGGTATCAGGGTGATGCGATCGGCCATGTTTTTCTCCCGCGGCAGTAGGTTTTTATCCT
>CAYUPV010000274.1:0-3341 GCA_964445885.1 uncultured Methylococcales bacterium | reverse complement strand
GCCTTGAATACCTTCCGAAATATTCCGGTTCAACTGATCGACATGGATGAATTCTGGGTTCAAAGCGTCTATTGTGGCGTCGTGGCCCGTCTTCTGGCCAAGAAGGCCAATGTTCTCCACCCCGAGCGATTGTTTGTGGCGGGTTTACTCCATGCCATCGGTTCCCTGCTGATTTACTGCAAATGTCCTGACCAAGCCCGTGAAATTCTGTTGGCGAGTCAGGGAAAGCGGGAGTTGGTGCCATTGTTGGAAAAAGATCTTTTGGGCTTCACCTATGCGGATGTCGGTGCCGAAATTGCCCGTCTTTGGAACATGCCTGCCTGGCTTAGAGAGGCCATAGGCTTTCATACTCATCCTGAAGATGCGGAACACATTCCTTTGGAAGCTGCACACCTTTATCTGGCCGATCGCCTGACCAATGTCCTGGTGCAGGGAGAGGCGGTGGAAGACGTTCTGGCCGAGATTCCCCCTTCCGTGCTGGAATTGACCCGGCTGAATGAAGGCCAGATTCTCCAGGTCATGACAGACGTCTATTATGATTTCACCGAGGTGGCCGACGTTCTCCTGTCGGTTTGAGGCGTGATCCGCTGCTTGCGTTACCTTTTGACCGCTGGCTGCCTGTGTTTGACGCTGCCGGCAAGTGTTCTGGCCGGTCTTCCGGAAACTCTGGACGAAGTCAAACAAAGCATTGTGGCGGTGGGGACGTATCAGCGCACCCGTTCGCCGCCGGCTATTTTCCGAGGGACCGGCTTCGTGGTGGCAGATGGTCACTATCTCCTGACCAATGCCCATGTGCTGCCCGATGTTCTCGATCGGGAAAAATCAGAGACCCTGGCGGTGTTTTACAAGTCCCGGGACAAGGATCATCTGCGTTCCGTCAAACCGATCGCCATTGACGAAGTCCACGACATCGCCCTGTTGAAGATGGCTGGCGATGCCCTGCGGCCTTTGTCTCTGGGGGATTCGTCGAGCGTCAGGGAAGGAGAACTCTATGCCTTCACCGGATTCCCCATTGGCATGGTGCTGGGGCTCTATCCTGTGACCCACCGGGGGATCGTCTCAAGTATCACCCCCATTGCCATCCCGGCGCTCAGGGCAAATCAGCTGGACCCCAAGCTGATGCGTCGCCTCCATCAACCTTATCGGGTGTTCCAGCTCGACGCCACCGCCTATCCCGGCAACAGCGGCAGCCCTCTGTATCATCCCGACACAGGGCGAGTGATTGGGATCATCAACAAGGTCTTCGTCAAGGAAAGCAAGGAGAATCTATTGAGCAAGCCGAGCGGGATCAGTTATGCCATTCCCATCGGCTATGCCAGGACGCTGCTTCGCAGTCACGGTCTCGTCCCATAAAGGGGCGACGACTCAGCTGCGGTATTCGGACGCCGTCAGGCCATGGCGTTTCAGCTTATGGTAAACGGCACGGGTTGTGATTCCCATGGCTTTGGCAATTTGTTCCACCCTGCCATGATGTCGTTGCAGCGCTTCGGTCAGGTATTTCTTTTCCACCTCCTCCAGCGCGTTTTCACGTAGCTCCTGCCAGCTCAGGTCTAATGGTCCGTGAGTGGTGGGAAACTCCATCTCCAGTTGGGTGAGTTCGGGGCCCTCCGCAAAAAGCAGGCTGCGTTCCAGCACGTTCTCCAACTCTCTCACGTTTCCGCGCCAGGTATATCGCCGAATCTGTTGCATGACCGAGCGGCTGACCTTGGGGGCGGATCGATGGTATTTGTTTGCCAAACATTGCAGTATGAGCTGTACCAGGGTTGGCAAGTCTTCTTCGCGCTCCCTCAATGGTGGGACTGAGATCTTGACCACCATGATGCGAAAATACAGGTCGTCGCGAAAAATCCCGTCATGCACCAATGTTTCCAGGTCCTGGTGGGTGGCGGCGATGATCCTGATATCCACATCGAGCGTTCTTTTTCCTCCCACCCGCTCTAATTCGCCTTCCTGCAGGACCCGGAGCAATCGAACCTGCGCGGCGGGGGACAAGGAATCGATTTCGTCCAGAAACAGGGTGCCCCCTTCTGCCCGTTCGAAAACCCCTTGATGGATATCGATGGCGCCCGTGAATGCCCCTTTTTCATGTCCAAACAGGGTGCTTTCGATCAGAGTCTCGGGGATGGCGCCGCAATTGATTGCCAGGAAAGGCTGTCCGGCACGGGGGCTCATGGCGTGGATGGCCTTGGCGATCAGTTCTTTTCCTACCCCGGTTTCCCCCTGGATCAGGATCGTTGCATCGGTCGGGGCTACCTTGTTGATGGCTTTCAAAACCTTCCGCATGGGAGGGGATTCGGTAATCAGGACCGGATGTCCCCCGGTGTGACTCTTGGCTGATTTGGTCTTGCTGCTTTGCAACCAGAGCTTGTGCAACTGGACATCGATTTGGGTTTGCAGGGAGTCGATTTCTTCTTTGATTTGGCGGCTTTCTTCCGGTCTGAGATATTCCGTGCCGGGTTGATTTTGCGCCTCCTCACGGTCGAGGTGAATCGCCACCTTGCATCGTCCGTGATTCTTGGCGATGCATTCGGCGATGTGGACCTTGGCGTAACCAAAATTGCGGGCGGCAATACCGCCAAACACACTGGAGGTCATCCGGCACAGATCGGGAAAGTTCTTCACTCCGTCACCAAAAGGACAGCGTGAATTGATGACCCGGACACACTTCGAGTCACTGGAGTCGAGGGAGAAATTACCCCCGATATGGTTTTTGAGTCCCAGAATCAGATCCACATACTCTTCAATGTCCAGCCTCTGTTCGAGTTTGCGATCGTGTCGGTAGGCCTCTTCGAAGAAACGGCTGGCACTGTGGGCGATGTGATCGATGTATTTCCTGCGTGCCCCCCCTTCCTGCTCACAGGCGTGAAGCAATTCGAGCACGAAGGTCTGAAGAAAAAAAACCGGGTCCAGGGAGGAAAACGAAGGTTTGGGCATGATGCGGTATTGGAGTGAATCTGTTATTCACTATATGAAAAAATATTTCACAATTCTAACTCAATAGCCGAGGGAAGCACCCAATTTTTGCGCATTTATGGTGCATAAAATGTTGGCATGATATTTGTTAGGTATTTTGATGTTCCTGATAACTAATGATGATATTGAAGGAGGCTTGGATGACTTACGATGATCGTCCCCCACTGGATCCCCATCCCTTGAGTGAATATGTCGCCTGGGCGGGTCACCGCAACCGCGATCCGATCTTGGAAGTGCTGAAAAAGAAGTTACCGGCAGACTCCGGTGAAGTGCTGGAGTTGGCCAGTGGGAGTGGAATGCATATCAACTATTTTGGTAACTACTCACCCCTATCGTTATAGATCTCACCGGAGAGCGCCAACTGAATG
>CAYUPV010000273.1:0-3347 GCA_964445885.1 uncultured Methylococcales bacterium | reverse complement strand
CCATTCAGTTGGCGCTCTCCGGTGAGATCTATAACGATAGGGGTGAGTAGTTACGATGGAAATAACTTGTCTTCCCATCCATCATCCCGAAGCCAGCCGATGGGCCCAACGGGTGGTTTCGGGAAGTTTGTAACGGGTGACACAGGACATCACCCATGAGACCGCGGTCTCCAGGCACACTTTGTGGCCGGGAGAAATAAAGAGCGGTTTCACTCCGCGACGGGTGCGCAGGACGGCACCGATCACTTCCCCTTTGTCCAGTAACGGCACCCAGCTTCCCTTTTCTTCCGGGAGGGAATCGTGGGTACCGATGAGCCGGCTCTTGCCCACGCCGATGGTGGGATGATCCAGCAACACCCCCAAATGACTGGCAATCCCAAAACGTCTTGGATGGGCGATCCCCTGGCCATCGCACAACAGGATATCAGGCAGCTGTGGGAGTGATTCCACCGCTTTCAATACGGCGGGGATCTCGCGGAAAGACAGCAGGCCGGGCACGTAGGGAAAGCTGGTTTCCACCTCGGCAACCGATTGATCCGCCAGTTGCAGGGAGGGAAAATCCAGTACCGCCACCGCCGCCCGGGTTTCCTTTCCCTCCTGTTTGAATCCCACATCGATTCCCGCAACGGTATGAATGTCATCAGGCAGTTGGTCTTCCAGTGTGACAAAGGCACGCAGGCTTTGCTGAATCCCGATCGCTTCTTTGGGGGTGACGTTCCAGGGATGGTTGTGGCTGAGTTCAAGCTTTTCCATTGCGTTTGGCCTCATCCCAGAGCGCATCGAGATCGGCCAGCGGGGTCTCGGTGACGGTTTTCCCCTCGTCCTCCAGACGTCTTTCCATATAGTGGAAACGGCGGGCAAACTTGCGGTTGCTTTCCCGCAGAGCCGTTTCCGGATGGACACCCACATGACGGGCCAGGTTGACGGCAACGAAAAGTAGATCTCCGACCTCTTCCTGGATATGCGCCTGGTCACCGGACTGCCAGGCTTCCCGCACTTCTTCCAACTCCTCCTCCACCTTGGCGAACACCGGCCCTACCTCCGGCCAGTCGAAACCATGACGGGCAGCCCGGCTCTGGATCTTTTCCGCCTGAATCAGTGCCGGAAGGGTGACCGGCACATCGTCGAGAATGCCGGCAGCCCTGCTGCGTTTGCCCTTGCGACGTTGTTCTTCCTGCTTGATCGTTTCCCAGGCCTGTTTGCGTTCGGCCTCGGAAGCAAATGTCACCCCGTCGAAAACGTGCGGATGACGGCGGACCAGTTTATCGCATACACGCTCCACCACCTGATCGAAAGCAAACAGGCCTCTTTCTTCGGCAATACGGCTGTAGAACACCACCTGCAGCAACAGATCTCCCAGTTCGTCGCACAGATCCTCATGATCATCGCGTTCGATGGCATCGGCGACTTCATAGGCCTCCTCCAGGGTATAGGGGATCAGCGATTGAAAGGTCTGCTTGCGGTCCCAGGGACAGCCGGTGTCCGGGTCGCGCAAACCGGCCATGATTTTCAGCAGACGGTCGATGGCGGCCATCTCAGAAATGGTAGCCGAAATTGTCCCAGAACCGTTGGCGAAAGGCTTCCATCTGGAAATGGTGATTCTGGGTTCCGCCACTCTCCACCTTGATCGCCCCCATCAACGAGGCAATCGCGCCGATGGTCTCCCAATCGTAGTTTTCCAGCAGGCCGAAGATCACACCCGCCCGATAGGCGTCGCCGCACCCCGTCGGATCGACCACCTTTTCAGGTTTCGCCGCAGGAATGGGGATGGGCTTGCGATCGATATAGACCACCGACCCTTCCGTCCCCTTGGTCACGATAACCGCATCCACGTCATCGGAGATCAGGTCCGGGGTCAGGCCGGTCTTCTCCTCCACCAGTTTGGCTTCGTAATCGTTGAAGACCGCAACGGTTTCCAACTGGAGGAAACGGATCAGCTCGCCCTTTTCGAACATCGGGGTGCCTTGGCCGGGATCGAAGATGAAAGGAATCCCCGCCTCATGAAATTGCTCGGCGTGTTGGATCATCCCGTCACGGCCATCGGGGGCGACGATTCCGATTGCTGTTCCGCCATCCCGGGGAACCACATTCAGATGGGCAAACGACATGGCGCCGGGATGGAATGCAGTAATCTGATTATCGTCCAGATCAGTGGTAATGTAAGCTTGGGCGGTATAGCTGTCCTCCACCGTTTTCAGGTAGCGCTGGTCGATTCCGCACTTCGAAAGCCATTCCCGGTAGGTGCCGAAGTCCCTGCCTACAGAGGCCATGGGCAGAGGTTCCTTGCCCAGAAGCTTGAGATTGAATGCGATATTGCCGGCACAGCCGCCAAACTCGCGCCGCAGTTCCGGCACCAGGAAGGAGACATTCAGGATGTGCACCTGATCGGGAAGAATGTGGTTCTTGAAATAGTCGGGAAACACCATGATGGTGTCATAGGCCATCGAACCGGTAATCAATGCTGTCATTGTTGTTATCCCAGAAATTTGTCGTACAAGATCAGCCCCCAAACCGTCAGGGCCATAAAAATCGCCAGCAGGACACTGGCCGAAGCGATGTCCTTGGCATAGCCGGACAATTCATGATATTCCCTGCCGATGCGATCAACCACAGCTTCCACCGCGGAGTTGAGGGTCTCGAAGATGGTCAGCAAAAACACACTCCCGATCAGCAGCGCCCGTTCCACGCCATCATCACCCAGCCATAAACCCACGGGAATGGCAAGCAACAGCACGATGACATCCTGACGAAATGCCTCCTCCTTGCGCCAACAGGCTTTGATTCCGGCCAGGGAATTGCCGAAGGCCGAAATGAGCCGGGGAATCCCCGTCAGACGCGACTCCTCCATCAGGCAGTCCTTATCAAGGAACGATAGGCCTTGGCATCGAGCAGGCATTCCAGAGCAGCAGGATCATCCGGCCGGATCCGTACCAGCCAGGCCTCGTATGGGGCTTCGTTGATCGATTCCGGACGGGCTGCCGCCTCGCCATTGACTTCGACGATCTCTCCGGAAAGCGGCGCATGGACATCGGAAGCCGCCTTGACAGATTCCAGCATCATGAACGGTTGTCCTGCCTTGACCTGTATACCCACTTCCGGCAACTCCACATACACCAGATCTCCCAGTTCAGCCTGGGCCTGGCCGGTGATTCCCATGGTCACTGTACCATTCCCTGCCAACCGCGCCCACTGGTGCGTCGGCGAGTATTTCAACCCTTCCGGCATCTGACTCATGATGTTTCCTTCGATGCAGTCAAAATGGCCTATTGTAACCCAGGCAAAGGAATGCATCACACTGGCCCAGCGCCCATGGGCACGCGGTCTTCCTGTATTTCGTGATAACAGGG
>CAYUPV010000272.1:0-3365 GCA_964445885.1 uncultured Methylococcales bacterium | reverse complement strand
GGCTGGCAGCATGCTTGATCCGATCGTACTCTTTGAGCCGACGCACCAACTCGGCGCGCGGATCTTCCTCCTCGTCCCCACGGGGCTCAGGGCGCGGCAGCAGCAGCCGCGACTTGATCTCGGCCAGCAGCGCCGCCATCAACAGATACTCGGCGGCCAATTCGATTTTGAGGCCTTCCATCAACGAGATGTATTCGAGGTATTGCTCAGTCACCTGAGCAATGGAAACCGCCATGATATCCAGATTACGCCGGCGGATCAGATAGAGCAGAAGATCCATGGGTCCTTCGAAGGTTTCCTCCAAAATGACCTGCAATGCTTCCGGTGGAATATACAGATTTTCCGGCAGATCGGTCAGTGGCGTGCCATGGACGGTGGCGATCACCCCATTGGTGGTCATGACAATCCAGCCAGAGCGAAGAAAACCCCCTGCATCGTATAGATGATCGGTCCGAGAATCTTTCCCAGCATTCCGGTGATCAAGAGCAACAACAATATCGGCATGCCATAGGGTTCGAGTTGAGCCACCCTGGTTGCCCAGCGCCCGGGAAGAATCCCAACCAATACCCTGCCACCATCCAGGGGTGGTACCGGCAGAAGATTGATGATCATCAGGATCAGATTAAAGAAGATACCGGCAGCACCCATGTAGATCAGTGGCACCGAGATAGTTGACCATTCCAGCCAGATTCCGAGTTTGGCGAGAAAAGTCCAGGCCAAAGCCATACTCAGATTGGCACCGGGACCTGCCAAAGCAACGAAAGCCATGTCTCGTTTGGGATTGCGAAGTTTACCGAAATCCACCGGAACCGGCTTGGCCCAACCAAATATAAATCCTCCCAGCAACAGCATCACCAAGGGCACCACCACGGTACCCACCGGATCGATATGGCGGAGTGGATTGAGGGACAGGCGCCCCAGTCTTTTGGCGGTATCGTCACCCAACAGCCAGGCAAGCCAGCCATGGGCGACTTCATGTAAGGTGATTGCGAACAGAATCGGCAGTACCCACACTGCGATTTTCTGTGCCAGCGTCAATTCATCCATCGTTTGTTCCTAAAGGATTTATCCCAACAGAGATTCCAGCCTTTCATAACCCTTGCCCCATCGCGCCACTTCAGGCAAGTCATCACCAAACACGATAATGGTGGTCGGTTCATAGGGAATGATGTCGGCATCGATCACCAGATCCACCTGCTTTTCCAGTCGTTCACGGATTTCCACTGGATCTTCCAGGGCTTGCGACTGTCCTGGAAGAATCAGCGTGGTACTGAAAATCGGTTCTTTCAATTCTTCCAGAATGGCTTGAGCAACCGGATGCTCCGGGATACGTATCCCCACCGTCTTGCGGCTGGGATGCTGAAAGCGCCGGGGCACCTCCCGGGTTGCCTTGAGCACGAAGGTATAAGGGCCCGGAGTCAGTGCCCTGACCAGACGATGGGCATCATTTCCCACCCGTACGAATTGGGCCACCTGGGACAGATCACGACATACCAGGGTGAAGTTGTGTTTTTCCCCCAACTGACGGATGCGGCGAATTCTTTCCAAGGCCCGTTTGTCATCGAGACGACAGGCCAAGGCATAGGAGGAATCGGTGGGATAGACGATCACCCCACCCTGGCGAAGGATCTCGACCGTCCGCTTGATGAGGCGTGGCTGGGGTGTTTGTGGATGGATCTGGAAATACTGGGCCATGGATTGGGTCATGCTTCTGTGTCTGCATCCTGCAAGGCCACGATTTTATTTTCATGGAAGAGACTCAATGTCAACAAGCCTTGGTCGGATCCGGATCAATTGATAAGGTTTCAAAACAAAACGCTAACCATGACAGTATGCCCCTGGGGCTGTCAAGATATTTGGCACTGCAAAAACGGAACGCATCCTCTGCCGGACCTGTTTCACCCACACTGGGAAGCCTCCACCCAGCAATACTGGATTGTTGGAAACAGCTTCAACTATAGAGCTGGTGACAGCGTAGCGGCGCTGTCACCAGCCAATCCCATAGGATTCCCCTGTCAATCGATTCGTTCTTCCAGGCGGTAGATGTCGTTCAGCTGATCAGGTGAGCTGATACAGACATTCAGGTCTCTCAATTTGCCATCCTTGATCGCATAAACCCAGCCGTGGACGGCAAGTGCCTGCTGACGCTGCCAGGCATCCTGGACAATGGTGGTATGAGCCAGATTGGCCACCTGCTGAATCACGTTCAGTTCGCAAAGACGGTCAGCCCTTTGCTCTTCCGGCAGCAGGTCCAACAGATCCTCATTGCGATGGTAGATATCCTTGATGAAGCGCAACCAGTTGTCGATCAACCCCAAAGACTCCCCCTTCATCGCACCCATGACCCCGCCGCAACCGTAATGACCGCACACGATGATGTGTTTGACCCTCAACACTTCCACCGCGTATTGCACCACTGAGAGCAGACTCATGTCGCTGTGGATGATCAGGTTGGCCACGTTGCGGTGGACGAACAACTCCCCCGGCATCAACCCGACGACCTCATTGGCAGGGATACGGCTATCGGAACAACCGATCCACAAATAGTCCGGTGTCTGTCCCCTGGACAGACGCTGAAAAAAGCCCGGATTTTCCTTTTCGATATTCTCAACCCAACGGCGATTATTTTCGAAAAGATGCTGCAGTAGCTTCATAACTGTCTCCCTATGATGGCTGATCGAAATCGACCGGGGCTCCCGTAGGCAGGCTCCCTTCCATTGGAAGGCCGATCAAAGTCAATTTGATATGCTTGGCGGCAGCCTCGGCCCTGAAATTCTCGATGATCTCCAGGACATCGTGATCGATGTAACGGGTGGCCGTGCCATCGATGACGACCTTGGCTTGCGGAGGGATCCGGTCGAGGGTCCATAGCAGATTGGCCTTGTTGAGAAAGGTCACCTGCTCCGACAATCGCAGAAGATAATGGTCGTCTTCATGGGTCTCTTGCAAATAGACCCCACACTTATAATGCTCGAGCAGAATGAAAAACAAGGCCGTCACCATCCCGATGCCGATCCCGGTCAGAAGATCGGTGAACACCAAACCGACGACAGTCACCAGAAAGGGGGCGAACTGATACCACCCCGCCCGATACATCTGGATGAACAACTGTGGCCTGGCGAGCTTGTAACCCACCACCAACAGGATGGCCGCCAGACTGGACAAAGGAATGAAGTTGAGCACCGAGGGGAAGAACAAGGCACTGACGAACAGAAGCAGACCGTGGACCATGGCGGCCAAACGAGTGCGGGCACCTGCCTGGACATTGGCTGAGGTCCGGACGATAACCTGGGTGATGGGCAGACCACCGATCAAACCCGACACGGCATTGGCCGTTCCCTGGGCTACCAGTTCCCGGTCCGTGG
>CAYUPV010000271.1:0-3411 GCA_964445885.1 uncultured Methylococcales bacterium | reverse complement strand
TAACAACAGGATCAGATATTTAATCTTTTGAAAGCGAGACTGCATGGATCAAGATGCACACGGCGGTTTTCAACCAAGCCGCCGATACGGCAGGAGTATCCGGTCGGTGCCTCCCCTGCTTTGATCTGGCTGGGGGTATAGAAATAGAGCAAATTCTTCTGAAAGGCGGCCAATGCCAGAAAGGTGGCGACACTGACGCCAATGACGATCACTCCGACCCATATCATACGACGCTGTCTCGGTGTCATGACAAGCGATCCTCCTGCCGATACCAGGTTTCGAGTTTACCCAGGACTTCCCGCCGTCGAAACAGGGGAGCGACCACATTCCAGATCAACACCAGCGTGGTGAGTCCATAAGCACTCCAGACATAGGCGCCATAACCGCCCATGTCGATGAATTCTTTCCAGTTCATGAAGTGACCTCCTCGTTGTTTGATAGGGAAGCGCTGCTGGAGTTCCCAAACAGTTCCCTGACCCAACGGTTGCGGCGTTCCCTCCAGATCAATTCGGTGCGGGCTCGCATCAGTAACACAGTGAAAAAGTACATCTGGAAGGCCCCTGCCATCAGCAGCAGCGGCCACAGCATGCTGGGGTGGATAGCGGGTTTGCCCATTCTGGTGACCGTGGGTCCCTGATGCAGGGTGTTCCACCATTCCACCGAATAATGAATGATTGGAATGTTGACGCTGCCCACAATCGCCAGGATGGCGGCAGCCCGGGCAGCGGTGCGGGGTTCCTCGATTGCGGTCTGGAGGGCGATGTATCCCAGATAGAGGAACAACAGGATCAGTTCCGAGGTCAGGCGGGCATCCCAGACCCACCACGTGCCCCACATGGGTTTGCCCCAGATGGAGCCGGTGACCAGCGCCAGAAAGGTGAAGGAGGCACCGATCGGTGCCGAGCTGGCCGCCATGATATCGGCCATTTTCATGTTCCAGATCAGTCCGATACCACCGACCACGGCCATGAAGACATAGATAAATAGGGACATCCAGGCAGCGGGGACATGCACGAACATGATCCGGTAACTGTCACCCTGTTGGTAATCCGGAGGCGCCACCCAGAGCCCCAGATACACGCCTGGAAGCATGAGCAGCAAGGTGATTGTCCAAAACCAGGGAATCCAGCTTCCGGTGATACGGTAGAAGTGTTTGGGTGAAGCCAGTTTATGCAAGAATGCCCACATGAGTCTCACGCCTTGTAAAAAATGAATGAGGAGACCTCAAGAATTGCCTGCGTGGCAATTCTCGACCTGAATTTGTGATTCATCAGTGTTTCATTATATCAGATCCGAATACCGATCAACTTAAACTGATCCGAATGGCTGCGGCGATGGCGATGGGCGCCAAGGACGAAGCCAGAACCAGCAACGAGCCGAGAAAGTATAACTGGCCGGAAATGGGCATCCCTGCCGAGGCAGCGGAGACCGCATTGGTGGCAAAGATCAGCACCGGGATGTAAAGCGGCAGCACCAACAGTGTCAACAGGACGCCGCCGCGTTTCAATCCTACCGTCAGCGCTGTGCCGACGGCGCCGATCAGGCTGAGCAGGGGGGTCCCCAGGGCCAGGGTGGTCACCAACGCCAGGGTTGCTGCCTGGGACATCGTCAACAACAGGGCCAGTACCGGTGCCAGGACGATCATCGGCAGCCCGCTCACCAGCCAGTGTGCGAGCACCTTCGCTGCTGCAAGTAAAGGCAAAGGATGGGGACTCAGGGCGAGTTGCTCGAGCGTGCCGTCGAGAAAGTCGGTCTTGAAGATATTTTCCAGTGAGAACAGGGCGGCTAGCAGGGCCGCAATCCACACCACCCCTGGGGCGATAGTGCGCAATACCTCAGGCTCCGGACTGACTCCCAGTGGATACAGACTGACGATCATCAGGAAAAATAGCGGTGGGTTGAGCAATTCACCGCGATGACGGAAGGCAAGCAGGAGATCTCGTTGCAGAACCGCCCAGAAAGCCACTAGAGGTGATTTTTCCATGGATGCCCGTTTGGGATGGAAGGGGCCATTCCAAATGGAGTGGCCCTGAACGATGGCTGGGGGACCAGGATTCGAACCTGGGTTGGCGGAGTCAGAGTCCGCAGTCCTGCCGCTAGACGATCCCCCAAGAGAGCATTAACGCTTAGAATATTGTGGCCGTTTACGGGCCTTGTGCAGACCGACTTTCTTTCTTTCCACCTTGCGTGCGTCACGGGTCACGTAACCGGCTTTGCGCAACGGGGGCCGCAGGGTTTCATCGTAATCAATCAGCGCCCGGCTGAGGCCGTGGCGAATGGCACCTGCCTGGCCGGTTGGGCCGCCGCCCTTGACCGTGATCATGATATCGAATTTGTCGGTCATTGCAACACATTCCAGCGGCTGTCGGACCAGCATGCAATCGGTTTTGCGGCCGAAGTAGATGTCCAACGGTTTCTGGTTGACGATGATCTGACCGGAACCTGATTTTAGGAAGACACGCGCCACAGAACTCTTGCGGCGGCCGGTACCATAGTTATATTGCATTTGTGCCATGACTTGTTGTTACAGTTCCAATGCTTTGGGTTGTTGGGCGTGGTGATTGTGTTCGGGGCCGGCGTATACTTTAAGTTTGCGGAACATCGATCGACCCAGCGGATTCTTCGGGAGCATGCCACGAACGGCAGTTTCGATGATCCGTTCCGGATGCGTGGCGCGTTGTTTTCCCAGGGTGATGGATTTGATGCCGCCGGGGTAACCACTGTGGCGGTAGTAAACCTTTTGTTCTTCCTTGCGCCCCGAGACCCGCACTTTCTCGGCATTGATCACGATGATGTAATCGCCGGTATCCACATGAGGGGTGTATTCAGGCTTGTGTTTGCCCCGCAGGCGCCGGGCGATCTCACTGGCCAGACGCCCCAATGTCTTTCCTTCGGCGTCGATGACATACCAGTCGCGTTTTACTTCGTGTGGTTTGGCGCTAAAGGTTTTCATTGTACTCCTTAACTATAACTATTGGGGGCTAAAATAATCGATGCATTTTAGGGTATCCCACAACCCAATGCAAGAGTGTGTTGCAATTCGCATATCCGTGTAAATATTAGCGGGGCAGGGTGAAAGCCGGTTCACGCAAGGGCTGCAACCAAGCCCCCGTTTCCAGGATGGTATAGTAACATCCTGAAGGGATCTGGCATTACCCCGGGGGGATGAAAGAACCACTCCCCTGCTCCCTGCGTGGTTGTTTCATGCTTCGTGGTGAAACGGTGGCTGCATCAACGTTACCGTGAAAGATTTCCGGAAGACTTCGTAGAGTGGGTACAGGCGAAGCCAAATCCCGCCTTGCAATGTTTGTTGGGTTTCGCTTCGCTCAACCCAACCTTCAATGATTTCTTGAAAGGGCTCTTTCACGGTAACGTTCATGAAATCTTTTTTCACCCAAGAGCATGAAAGTC
>CAYUPV010000270.1:0-3439 GCA_964445885.1 uncultured Methylococcales bacterium | reverse complement strand
GCAATGCCGCAGGGATCGGTTCATCATTGATGGTTACCTGAAATTCCGGCGCGTAGCGTAGCTCGGCAAGGTTCATTGATAAAACTCCCCGGTGTCAGGATCGCGGAAAGGCAATTGGGGTACCAGCAGACGAGTTCCCACCGTCAGGTCCCTCGGATCGTCAACGTCATTCTGCAGGGCAATCGGACGCCACAGGGCGGGATTTCCATATACCCGGCCTGCAATATTACTCAGCGTTTCCCCTTGGCCCACCACATGGATTTCAGAAAAATTGGCGGTCTCGCGCTTGATCTCTTTGGCTTCCAGTTCAGCATTGTTAAACTGGTTAAAGGTGACATCCAAACGGGCTCTAACCGGCGTGCCGTCAGTCCGAAACAGGATGAATCGCTGACGGGCACTGGCCAGAACACAGGTGAACTCGAAATTCTCGCCCCAACTAAAAAGCAATACCGGAGGCGCATGGGTCTTGGGATTGATGTCCATCAAATTGGTAATTTTCTGGGTGATGTTGCGTACATCCTCCCCGGCCTGGTTCGGCACCCGGCTGACTTCGCGATGTTCTTCGTAGGTGTCGACCAGCAGTTCCATTTTCAGGGTCTGCATGTTGCCATGCACAAACTGAATAATCGGCGCGCTCAGGCCCGGCACCGCAGTTTGGGCAAAGTTGACATCCTTGCTCACAGTGTATTCTTCGGGATTAAACTGCACCTTGATCTCTTCCCCGGTATCCGCAACAACAATGGTGGCTTTTTCCAGTGATGGCATGATCAAACCCTCCCTAAGCGTTCCCGTTGGGCGATGATGCGCCGGTCGATGGAGCGGATGACCTCATCAGTCAATTGATTCACATCGATCGCCGGCGTGGAGGCCGGTGTTATTGCAGAACTTCTCTGATACCTGTACTCGGCTGATGGTGTCGGTTCGTAAACCTCGGCCTTTGGCCCGTCCGGCTTTTGAATTGCTAAACCTCTTTCTCGGCGAAGTACTTTCGCTATCGGTTTCTGCTGGGGTTTATCCGGGCTGAACGCCGCATCAGCCTCAATTCTTCGCCGGCGAGATACAACGTGTTCCACCAGCGTTTCGTTCTCGATCAAGCGTTCGACCCGCTTCACGCCCGTCTCGCTCCGGAGCCGGTTCATCACGCGCCGAATCGGCAAAATGGTGGTTGATTCGACCGGCAGTTTCAGCCTAAAAATCACTTCCGGGAGCACTGAAACATAACTCAGGTTAAAATGCGGCGAGAGAAGAAACAAGGCACGGCGCCAATGACGCTGCACCATGCTTTGCAAGCCTAAACGGCAAACCAGCGCCATACTCAGTGGCCGTTGCCAGACTGGCGAGCGCCCGGCATAGCGGTTGGCGATCCGCTGTGCAAAGTTCGCATGCCTTTGCATCCGCAATCGCAGCCTAAAGCCGGTACGCTGTTTTCGCAGTCGTTGTTGTCTCATCGTCTACTCCTCGTTCGCCCTGCGGTTTATGCCAGAAATCTCTTCTACCCAGTTTCGGCGGTCCCGGTGTTCCAGGGCCATGATTTCATCATGCGCCCAGTGAAAATGGTAAGCAATAAAGGCTACCTCCTCTTTCAATTGAGTGAGGGGGTAGCCGCAGACCCCCCCAGGCCAGATTGCTCCAATTCAAACGCATGTTGGCACTCGGGACAGGTGACCGTTTGATGATCATTATTCACCTGGTTTATCTGATTATAAAGATCCTGAAGATAGGCCAGGTCCGCAGCGTAGAGCCCTTCGATGGTCTTCGGATTGATGGACTCCACCCCGCCAAGCCGGGTGATCACGCGCGCGAGCAGAATCACGATAAGATAGGCCTGATTCTTCTGCACCCGGGGGTCTTTAAGCGGTAAAATTTCATCGGCGGCGGTCGCCAACCGCATTACTCCTTCCCGATGCATATTCCCTTCCCCATCCACATACCCCATGGGCAATGTAAATTCATATTCAGTCTGAAACATAATATCCTCCATATGAACTCTTAATTTGACGTCCCTTCTCCCCCAGGGAGAGGGCTAGGGTGAGGGAGTAAACCATAAAATCAATCACTGAAATTCCCCTCACCTAAATCCTCTCCCTCCGGAGAGGACTTTAAAACCTGCTCCCTCTGAGCAATGGTTAGCGAGAGGGATTCCAAAACACTTTCCATATTTTTAAGTATCTCGTTGTTCCAAAATCGCACCACTTGAAAACCACTCGCTTCTAAAAACCGCGTCCGCTGATCATCGTGTTGCTTTTGTTGCAAATGCTGAGAACCATCCAGTTCGACGATAAGCTTCAGCTCAATACAGGCAAAATCGACGATATACGGTTTAACAGGCATCTGCCGTCGAAATTTATAGCCGTGCAGTTGCCGGTCACGCATGCGTTGCCACAAAGCCCTCTCTGCATCTGTTTGTGTCTTCCTTAATTTTCTTGCGGTCCCGGTAATGTTCATTCGTTATAGCCTTTCTCGAATCATCTTGAGATCATTGTCCCTTCTTCCATTAGGGAGAAGGCCTATTTCTCCCTCTCCCAATGGGAGAGGGCTGGGGTGAGGGTTCACGCCCGCTCCACACCCTCATGGGCCAACTCCAGCATTTCGATAGCAGCATCGGTACCTTCTGCATTAAGATCCGGACCGTCCCACTTGGTGGGCCAGGCGCGGAAAAAATTCCAGCGCAACACTTCTTCGCCCTTACGGTCGAGCAAAACAATCGAGCCGTTCTTGCGTTCGATGTCGCCATTGACCACTCGACGGTGCCAGTCGTACAGTTCCCGACTGTCTGTCAGACCCCACTTCAGGGAGATGTTGCTGTACTTGGTCTGTCCAGGAAACTTACGCGGCGTGGTATTCTCACCACCCTCGCGGTGTTCGATAACATCGATAGTGGAATCAAAGCCGCTGCATTCCTGAAAGGCTGCGCGGGTGATACCGTCGATCTCGACCAGAAAGTTGTAATTGCCATAGGGATCAGGGGTAACTCCAGTAGTCATGATTTGTCTCCTTCAGTGTTAACTCTCACTTACCTCGGAACCGCCCTGCCAGATGCCAATGCGGACGATGATAAATTCAGCGGGATAGCTGGGGCGGACGCCTATTTCGATATAAAGCCGCCCAAGCGCCTGGGTCGAAGGCGGATTGATTACTTCGTCGATGCGCACGTAAAAGGCCTCCTCGGCGGTCGCGCCAAACAGCGCGCCATCACGCCACACCCGGGTCAGAAACTCGCTAATGGTGCGCTTGAGTTTCTGCCTGAGTTGCAGGTTGTTGGGTTCGAAAACCGCCCAGCGGATGCCTTCTTCAATGGACTCCTCAAGGAAGAGGAACAGCCTCCGGATGTTGACGTATTGCCAGTTGGTATCTTTTGCCGTGGTGCGTGCACCCCAGATAACCGGGCGCCCACCGGTCTGAAAAACACGGATCACGTTGATGCCCTGGAGGTTCAGCT
>CAYUPV010000269.1:0-3448 GCA_964445885.1 uncultured Methylococcales bacterium | reverse complement strand
TGCTTGAAATAATCGTAAAGCAGGCGGGACCGTTTGGATAGCACGGCCAGCGAGGCATCGTTGCCCATTGAACCCACCGGATCCTGGCCGCTGGCGGTCATCGGTTGGAGGAAGATCTTGAGATCCTCCTGGGTATAGCCGAAAGCCTGCATGCGATCGAGCAGAATGGGTTCGGACGGTGGCATGGGGGCTACTTCAGGCGGCAGTTTCTCCAGCTGAATCTGGGTTTTGTCCAGCCATTCCTGGTAGGGTGCTCTGGCGGCGAGTTCGGCTTTTAATTCGGCATCGTCAATGATGCGCCCTTGCTCAAGATCGATGAGTAGCATTTTGCCGGGCTGAAGGCGCCATTTTTTGACGATCTTTTCCTCTGGAACTTTAAGTACACCCATCTCCGATGCCATGACTACCATGTCATCCTCGGTGATGAGATAACGAGCCGGGCGCAGACCGTTTCGGTCAAGAGTGGCGCCAATCTGGCGACCGTCGGTGAAAGCGATAGCGGCAGGGCCGTCCCACGGCTCCATCAGGGCAGCGTGATACTCATAGAAGGCGCGCCGCTGATCATCCATCAGGGGGTTACCAGCCCAGGCCTCGGGGATCAATAACATCATGGCATAGGACAAGGAAAAACCACCGGCTACCAACAGCTCGAGTGCGTTGTCGAAACAAGCTGAATCAGATTGTCCCTCAGCGATCAAGGGCCAAAGCTTATCCAGGTCTTCCCCCAGGAAGTTCGAATTCATGGCATGGCGCCTTGCTGCCATCCAATTGATGTTGCCACGCAAGGTGTTGATCTCGCCATTGTGTGCAATCATGCGGAATGGCTGGGCGAGATCCCAGGAAGGGAAAGTGTTGGTGGAAAAACGCTGATGGACCAGGGCCAGAGCAGAAACCAAACGGTCATCATGAAGTTCGGGGTAGAATTCACCCACTTGGTTGGACATCAGCATACCTTTATAAACCACAGTACGCGAAGACAGGGAGGAAATATAGAATCCCGCTGGATCCTCCAGCTCCTGGTGACGGATGCGGTTTTCTACCTGCTTGCGAATCACGAACAGTCTGCGTTCGAAGCTCTCCTGGTCCGGGCAGTTATCACCCCGTCCCACGAATACTTGGCGCGCCACAGGTTCCAGTGCCTTGACCGAGTCACCTATGGTACGGTTGTCAGTGGGAACATCCCGCCAGCCGAGGATGGACTGTCCTTCACTGCGGATGAGGTCCTCAAGAATTTGTTGGCAAAACTGTCGATTGTCGGCGCCTTGGGGCAGGAATACCATGCCGACCCCATAGTCTCCATCGGCAGGGAGGGTGATGCCGATACACGAAGATTCCTCACGCAAGAAACGGTCCGGAAGTTGCAATAGGATACCTGCGCCGTCACCTCCTTTGGGGTCAGCACCAACTGCGCCACGGTGGGTCAGATTGGTGACGATCTCCAGACCCTGTTCGACAATGGTATGGCTTTTGCGGCCTTTGATATCTGCAACGAAGCCTACACCACAGGCGTCGTGTTCATGTCTGGGATCGTATAGACCCTGTTTGCGTGGTAATCCGCTATGATTCATGTTCGACCTCATCTGGATACGCAGTAAGGGGTCCTGGTGGGAGCATGGCTCCCATTGTCCGGTTTCGGACCCATCAATCCAAAGAAAAGCACAAAAGAATAGGAGACTTGGCTAAGATTTGCAAGATTGGCATGGAATTACCAGGCTCTCGTCGATTTCCGGATTGCGGTGATTTCGATATCATCCGTGCTGTAGGTGGACTGGCCATCCTTGGGTTGACGTTGGTTGTCATAATCTCCTGCGGCCGATCGAATCCGCCACGCAGGAATTATTCTCCGCCCATTCATAGGGATTTTTATCGCGTGCGTCCAGGAGATACTTTATATTCCATATCCCGACGAAGCAGCCATGACTTCCGTACCCTCGCGCGCTGGAATCACATTGGTCCACCCTACACGATCCGGGTCAATCAGGTTCTCCGGCTCATTCCACCTAAGGCGAAGACCGTTCAAACCAGGCGATCCCAGGCTACCGATCGCCATTCGTCTGTCACCCGCAAAAAAAAATCAAAAAAAAGTTTAAAGATTCTTTGGCGTTGGCCGTTAAAGGGGGTGATTGTCAGGAATTATGCCCAGACAGGCAGGAAGGGAATCGATATCGCATCCACTTCGGGGTCTCATGTGCGGGCAGCCGCAGCCGGTAAAGTGGTATACAGCGGTAGTGGCCTGGTCGGATACGGCAAGCTGGTGATCATCAAGCATGGGGAAACTTACCTGTCGGCCTATGGCAACAATCACAGACTTCTGGTCCGGGAAGGGCAGAAGGTCAGGGCCGGTCAGATGATTTCGGAACTGGGTAAGAGGGCGGCAAAGCGCCCTGTGCTTCATTTCGAAATACGTCGCCAAGGAGATCCTGTGGATCCCTTGAGGTTTTTGCCCCGGCACCAATGACATTTATGGGAGGAGTGGGATGGTACAGAAAACGATGGGCGTGGGAGTTGTGGATATGTCTATGAATGAAGCGATACCGGACTGGGGTGCTGACGCTTTTGCAGAGTCGTCTTCGGCTTCACAAGGTGGAAATCAGTTTGATGCTACGCAGATTTATCTAAACGAGTTAAGTCAGTCCAAATTATTGACGGCAGATGAAGAAAAATACTACGGAACTTTGGCTCGTCAGGGTGACGACGCTGCCCGCAGGCGAATGATCGAGAGTAATCTGCGGCTGGTGGTCAAGATTGCCCGCCGTTATCTGAACCGGGGGTTGCCGCTGCTGGATCTGGTTGAAGAAGGTAATCTGGGTTTGATCCGGGCAGTGGAGAAATTTGAGCCAGAACGGGGATTCAGGTTCTCCACTTATGCCACCTGGTGGATCCGGCAGACCATTGAACGTGCCTTGATGAATCAAACCCGAACCATTCGGTTGCCAATCCATATCGTCAAGGAAATGAACGTCTATCTCAAGGCGATGCGTCAGTTGACACAAAATATGGATCGTGATCCTACTCCGGAAGACATTGCCCTTTATCTGGACAAACCCGTCAAGGATGTAGAACGCATGCTTAAACTCAACGAGCGTACTACCTCTGTGGATATTCCCTACGGCAAAGAGTCGGACAAGCCATTGCTGGATGTGATGACCGATGATACAGTTGAAGGTCCTGAGGATCAGATTCAGGATGAAGCCGTACGCAAGCACATGAGTCGATGGTTGGGTAAATTGCCGGAAAAACACCGCGAAGTTCTGCTGCGCCGGTACGGTTTGTGGGGCTATGAGATATCCACGCTCGAGCAGGTCGCGCAAGAGATGCAGGTGACCCGTGAGCGGGTCAGGCAGATTCAGATGGAGGCGGTCAAAAAGTTGCGCGAGATGCTGGAAAAGGAAGGTTTCTCAGTCGAGACAATTTTTCATTGAGTACTTCGTAAAAGTATAGTCAATAA
>CAYUPV010000268.1:0-3459 GCA_964445885.1 uncultured Methylococcales bacterium | reverse complement strand
GAGATCTATAACGATAGGGGTGAGTAGTTACGGCCAGATAACTGAATTGATATGATCAAATCTTTTTCCCTTCACTGTCATTTGATGGCAGGTAGTACAATGCTGCGTCCACAAACCATCCACCCCTTCTACCATCACTATGAACATTTTGCATAAACTTGTTTTGTATGGGTTGCTCGGCTTGGTTGGGGTCAGTCTTTTGCTTCCCGGGCTGATGGAAATGTTGAAACTTCAGCCCGGCAGCCCCGGCTTGACGCCGGCAACGCTGGATGCCAAAAATCAATTTCGTGCCCTGCAGGGCATGATGGCGGCGGTTGGAATGCTCGCTCTGTGGGCCTGTGTGGAGTTGGAGCATGCCCGCGTTTTGGTATTGGCTTTGGGTATTATCATGTTGGCAACGGTTGTTGCGAGGGTGTATTCGCTTAGCGTTGATGGATTGCCTGGTGCGATGACCCTGGTGTATTTGGTGGTAGAAACACTGCTTGCGGTAGCTTTTCTGATCTGGCCGCCACCGCATTGATGAATGACAAACACGCTCTGACTCTAGAAGACGAGGATTCAGCAACAGTCGGATGTTACGGCGGACCAAACGATAAAAATGTCGATGTTGCAGTCCCCTATACGTGAACGCCGTAAAAAACCGTGCCCAAAGTAACTGTCATGAAACCCCACTTCACCCCAAACGATGAAACTACCACGAGGGTGCCGGAGGCTTGGCTGAAGGATGCGCGCGCCCTGGACGGGCGCGATCAAGCTTACAGGGGCGAGTCGGACCGAAAGCCCAGTGGACTTTCGCAGTCACGCCAAGGCGTGAACAAGGAAGTCCGGGCCGGGCTTGCTTGTGAAGCAGGATCGCGCAGCAAGAAAGGATTCACGGCGTCCCGAAAAGCACTCCCCTGCTCCCTGCCCCGAGGTATCTTTCACGGTAAAACCTGAAATTTGGTGGTCAGAGACGATGCTGCACACCTCGCATGGCTGCCATCACCTGCCCCATTGCTTGACGCTGTCGTTCCTCTAGGATTACCGCAAGCTGTGGTAGAAAGTCCTCGTTTTCCCGCTGCAGGTGCTCGCGTTGGAGTTTTTCGAAACGGGCTGCCTTTTCATGTAAGTGTCCCGGAATGGTTTGACGTTTGAGAATCTCCTTCAGGGCGATTTCCAGTACCCGCCAGCTTTCCTCGATTTCCTCGTGGTCGAGGCTGAGGCGCTCGATCATGCTGTCGATGAGTAGATTCTTACCAACTACGGCGGGAAACAGCGCACGTTCTTCGTCCTGATGATGTAGGCGATTGGCGCGTTGGTAGTAGGCATAGAGTTCGGTGAGGCAGTTGGCACGTCCGGCGTCGATGCCCTGCTCCTCGATTTCCCTTACTAGGCCCAGTAATGTTTGGCCATGCTGCAGCAGGCTAGTGTGGTAGGTGCGTATGACTTCGAGGCCGTCTGCGAAGTCCTGTGCCGGATCGATGAATTGTATCTGCACTGGCTGTTCGTCAGAAATCGGTCTGGAACACGTCATCCAGTGACACCTCCAGTCCTTCTAGCACTTTTGAGGTCACTTGGCCAGTTTCGCTGGCGAAACTGTTGGAAATGTAACCCTCGCCACTCAGGGCCAGCACGTCCACGGTCCGGTTGGCCGGGTCCACCAGCCAGTATTCCCGCACTCCGAAGCGTTCGTAGAGCCGTTGCTTGGTGTGGTAGTCATGGTGCACCGAAGAAGGAGAAACGATTTCCACCACCAGGTCAGGCGCACCGAAGATGCCGCGTTCCTGAATGATTTCCCGGCGCTCGCGGGCGATGAAGAGGATGTCCGGCTGAACCACGTTGTCGGGGTTGAGGATGACATCAATAGGGGCATCAAGGACATAGCCCAAATTGTGTGCGCGGACGAATTCGAACAGCAGCACTTCCAGGTTGCGGGAATACCACTGGTGAAAAGAAGAGGGGGCGGGAACCATGATCAACTGTCCTGCGATGATTTCATAGCGGTGCTCGTCCTCCAGCTGCAAATAGTCCTGGTAGGTCCAGTGCTTGGTGGTTTGGTTGGCGGCTGTGCTCATAACAGCGGTTCCTGAATCTTGCGAAGAGATACGACCATTATGGTCGGGTTCGCCAGGGGTGGCAATCAGAAACCCCTGGCTCCGCCCTCATCGCAGGTAATGAACGAACTTGGTCCTCACAACCTGATAAGGCCGCCACAGGTAGTTGATCGGAATGGTGATGATGTGGACCAGACGGGTGAAGGGGAACAGCAGGAACACGGTCAGGCCAAAGAACAGGTGTATCTGGTAAAGTAATGGAACGTCATCCAGCTGCTCGGGCTGCGGTGACCAAGTGACGATGCTTTGGGCCCATTCGGCCAAATGGATCATGATTGCCGCCTCGCCCTGGAAGGCATGATAGATAGAAACCGGGATCGTGATCAGTCCCAGAGACAAGGTGACGAGCAACCAGTCGAGGATGAAGATGTCCATGAAGCGGCTGGTAGCCCGGATGCGTGGGTGGTAAGTGCGCCGCTTCCACAGAATGACTCCACCGAGCATGCAAAGGGTGCCAAACAGCGCTCCAGCACTGATGGCGATGATCTGATGGGCCATGTCGGAGATTCCCAGGTCCAGGAATAACTGGTGTGGGGTCAAGAGACCTGCGAAGTGACCAAAGAACAGCATGATGATGCCGGCATGGAACAGGCGGCTGCCGGTCTTCAGCATATCCTTTTCCAGCAGCTGGCTGGAATCGGCCTTCCAGGTATACTGCTCGCGGTCGTAGCGGACGATGTTGCCGAGCAAAAACACGGTGCCGGCGATGAAGGGGTAGATGCCAAACAGAAAGTGCGAAAAGGTCATGGGTATCTCCAGTTTCTATTTTTTCACCGCTGAGACACAGAGAGCCAGAGTTTTAACAATTAATTTTCTCTGCGTCCTCTGTGTCTCTGCGGTGAGATTATTCAATCAATAACCGAACCAACGGTGCATAAGAGCTTTCGGTCTTGCCCAGGTTGGTCGTCAGCGCTTCCAGCGCCTGCCGGCACTGCTCCATGAACATGCCGCCCTGGCCTTGGGGCAGGGTGGAGGCGTATTCCAGGATCAGCGGCAGGTAATCGGGAAGTTCGCCGCGGTCGATCTCCAATCCCTGTTTTTTATAGAACTCGGTCAAGTTGGCCAGGGTCATACCGCGCTGGCGGTCCTGTTCCTCAAACAGGTGCCACGTCAGGTGCAGGCTGGTGTCCGGGGTCAGGTCGAAGGTGCGCACGTACCGGGCCTGCCAGTCGGTGAGGTTCTGGCTTTTGGCCCAGGTGAGGAAGTCGCCGATGATTGTTTGAGCCTGGCTTGGCAATTCCTCCAGCACCTCAACGACTTCGTCCAAATGGTCCGCCAGTTCCTGATCCGGATAGTCCAGCAGCCGCGCCAGCAGCCGGTAGAGCAGCGGTGGGGCAGTCGGCGTCTCAGTGGTCATCCTTCCACC
>CAYUPV010000267.1:0-3488 GCA_964445885.1 uncultured Methylococcales bacterium | reverse complement strand
CTGATTGACCAGCGATACCCTCATCCATGAGCTTCCATTCAAAATGAGCAGTAGGCCACAAAACAAAAAAGGGGTCAGTACCCTTTTAGGAAAAGGGTACTGACCCCTTTTTCTCCTCCACAGGCTCGACCCGCAACAGTGTCCCCTCACCTCCGCTGACTCTCACCCGGGTGCCTGCCGGGATATCCTTCGGGGCAGTTGCAAGCCACAGGGAACCGTCGATCATCACCTCCCCATGTCCCCCAGCCGGAATAGAACGCCGGACCTCCGCCGTACGCCCCACGAGCGCCGCAGTGCGGCGGTTGAGAAAGGGGCGGGCGCTGTCCACCTGCTTGCGCCGGCGCCACCTATGGATGGCCACGGCAGCGCAAATCACCGCAAAGGAGGCGAATGCCGCGATCTGATAACGCCAATCGTCGGTCACCAGGGAAACCACACCGGTCAGCACCGCCGCCACCGCAAACCAGAGAAAGAATTCGCCCGAAATCAGGATTTCCAGCACAATCAGAACCAGCGCCAGGGTCCCCCAGAACCAGAAATCCCAGAGGGCAAAATCGAGTCCCAGTTCCATCACTCCTTATCCTTTTCTTTACCAAGGACCTGTCTGGCCACTTCCCCGATCCCGGCAATGGACCCGATCACCCCAGAAGCCTCCAGGGGCATCATGATCAGTTTCTGGTTGTCGGCCGCGGCAATCTCCTTGAGCGCCTCCACATAACGCTGGGCGATGAAGTAGTTGATCGCCTGAATATCGCCCTGCTCGATCGCCTGCGACACCTTGAGGGTGGCCTCGGCTTCAGCCTGGGCCAGGCGCTCCCGGGCTTCGGCGGCACGAAAGGCAGCTTCCTTCTCCCCTTCCGCCTTGAGGATCGCCGCCTGCTTCTCGCCCTCGGCCTTGAGGATCTCCGCCTGCCTTTCCCCTTCGGCCTCGAGGATCTGGGCACGTTTCTCCTGCTCCGCCTTCATCTGCCGCGCCATCGCATCCACCAGATCCTGGGGCGGCGAAATGTCCTTGATCTCGACCCGGGTGATCTTCACCCCCCACGCCATTGTGGCTTCGTTGACGACCATCAAGAGCCTTTCGTTGATCTCGTCCCGCTTGGACAACAACTCGTCGAGATCCATCGATCCCATCACCGTGCGAATGTTGGTCATCGCCAGATTGAGTATCGCCAGCTCC
This sequence comes from uncultured Methylococcales bacterium, assembly GCA_964445885.1. GTDB lineage: Bacteria > Pseudomonadota > Gammaproteobacteria > Methylococcales > Methylothermaceae > Methylohalobius. The sequence continues at coordinate 2,308 of CAYUPV010000267.1, read as the reverse complement.
AGATTGTTGACCTCATAGGCAGAGCGGGCCGCATCCAGAACCTGATAGAAGACCACCCCGTCCACCTTCACCATGGCATTGTCCTTGGTGATGACCTCCTGGCTGGGGATATCCAGCACCTGCTCCATCACATTGACCTTGCGACCGATACCATCGACGAAGGGGATGATGAAATGCAGCCCGGGCGTCAACGTCTTGATATATTGCCCGAACCGCTCGACCGTATATTCCATCCCCTGGGGAACCACCTTGATCCCGGCGAAGATCAAGGCCACGGCGACGACCAGGAGCACCACGAAGAAAACTGTCATATTCCACCTCACGGAAGATTCATGCGTTGGCTCTCAACTAAGCATAAGAGCGGGGTGGTCAGCGGGCAAGGTAAGGCCGTCTCTCGGGATACCCTTTGAAACCTGTCAACCCCAGGAGGGCACTGCCCATCCAAAAAATGGTGCCCCCTTTTTTAGCTGATTGAAAGTTCCCTCGAGTGCCTGCCGAACCAACCGGAAGACTTCCTTACCGATGGGAACCTTATTATGCCGCCCAAGCTCCTCGACCACTCCCCCCTCACTCCTCACCCCTCACAGGGGCGCAGCCCCTCCCCCCTCACCCCCTTGTTTTCAGTCGGGAGAATGCTTGATTGCAAGACCCGTCCCCATAGGTGCAGGCTCAGGTGTCATTGGAAGAGGCTCCTGGTTCGCAGCGACAAACCACTATAGTATACTTATGCCAACTTCCCCCCGACCAAGCAACTAGACGGCCACCCCAGCAGCTCATTCCAACTTTGGAGGATCACACCATGCAAAGCGCCAAAGACGCCGCCCGACAGATCATTGAGCATCTGCCGGAAGAGGCTACTTGGGATGACATCATGTATGAATTATATGTGAAACAGAAGATCGAAGCAGGGCTTGCCGACATCAAGGCAGGCCGCACAGTGCCGCACGAAAAAATCAAGGCTGAGCTGTTGGGCCAGTAGTGATCGAGTGGTCACTCCGGGCCAGAACCGATATCCTGGACCTGAAGGACTACATCGCGAAGGACTCTCCCTATTACGCCCGGTGCTTTACAGAGCGGATCGTAGCTTCCGTTGAGAAACTGGAAACCTTCCCAAAACTCGGTCGCCATGTCCCCGAGGCCGAAGGACGCGACGATGTCCGTGAGCTGATCTATCAGGGCTACCGGATCATCTATCGAACTCTGCCCGACCGCGTGCAGATATTGACCATTGTCCATGGCAGTCGCAACCTCGTGATAAGGGAAGTAAAACCATGGGAGATCGGATAGGAAAAAAAAGGGCAGTACCCTTTTCTCCGCGCCCTTCTCTGCTGGAAAAAACAAAAGTCTGACCCCGTTCTGCTCCTCACCCCTCACCCCTCACAGGGCGAAGCCCTTCACTCCTCACCCCTTCCCTCCAACATGCTACAATCCTTTGGTAATCATAGATATAAACTCCAACCATCGATAGAATCCCCTCATGAGCATCGCCCTCCACCTCTACGAGGAACTGTCCAAGGCCAAGGATGACCAGGCACGGGCAAGAATCATCGCCGAAGCCCTGGAGCAACTGGAAGAACGCTTTCCCCAGGTACGGGATCTGGCCACCCAGACCCAACTGCGCGAAACCGAACTCCGGCTGAAAAAGGAGATCGAGCAGATCCGCCTGGAGCTGGAGCAACTCCGCCAGCAAGGCCTTCACACAAAACTGGAACTGGAAAACCGGATCGATCAAACACGGCTGGAACTTGAGAAGCAAATCGAGGAAACACGGCTGGGACTTGAAAAGCAAATCGAGCAAGTCAAACTGGAAATCAAAGCCGTCGAGGTCCGTTTCACTCAGGCCCTACACCGTCAGACCCTGTGGATCATCGGCTCGGTGGGTGCCATTATCGGCCTGATACGGATACTGGAATGGTTTTTGACCCATTTGGCATAAAAAAAGGCGCAGTAGTACCCTTTGATTTTTCATGAGGGAGAAAGGTAGTGACCCTTTTTTTACGATGTAACAGGCAAACATGAGGCTGACTCAAGAGCAAATATCATCGATCCTGGAAATCGTAAAACAGTTTGCGGGCAAGGATGCAACCGTTTATTTGTTTGGTTCGAGGCTCAATGATCGGGCTAAAGGCGGGGATGTCGATTTGTTGATTGAAACGGGGAAGCCATTAACATTGCTTGACCGGGCGCATATCAAGATGCATCTGGAGAAAAAATTGGGGTTACCGGTGGATGTGATTGTCCAGAACCGGAATGACCTCTCCTCCTACAATCTTGCATACTTGAACCTCCTGTTTCTATTTCTGTTCCG
>CAYUPV010000266.1:0-3539 GCA_964445885.1 uncultured Methylococcales bacterium | reverse complement strand
GTCCGTGGGCGTGACCCGCTTGTAGGGGTCCAATTTGTCCGCAGCCTCCACCGAAAGCAGAGACTCCAGGCTGGCCACCACCGCCAGGGTCAGCGCAACGGAATAGATCTTCGAATTTCCTATGTGACTAAAATCAGGGAAGGCAAAGAAACGATGCCAATCCTTCCAGCCCTCCATCACCGGAAGCTGGACCAGGTGATCCGATGTCAAAGCCCACTCCGGACCCACCTGGCGTAAAATCAAATGCATCGAGATACCCGCAACGACCGCGATCAACGGGCCGGGCAGCCAGTTCCCAAATCGATCCTTGATAAAAGGGCTTTCCCAGAGGATCAGTAACAACAGCGATATGGCCGCAATGACGATGGCACCCGGATGCAGGGCACCAATCATATCAACCAGGGCGGAAAGGGTGGTGCCACCTCCCGGCTCCACGAAAGCGATATTGCCTTCCCAGTCGCTGTCATAACCTACGGCGTGAGGAAGCTGTTTGAGTGCAATGATGATTCCGATGCCGGCCAGCATACCGGTGATCACCGAAGAGGGGAAATAATAACCGATGATCCCGGCCCGCAGTATTCCCAGCACCACCTGAAACACTCCCCCGATCACCACCGCCAAAAGAAACGGGTTAAATCCGAGTTCCTGTATCGCATCGAAGACGATCACCGTCAGGCCCGCGGCAGGCCCGGAAACACCCACCGCCGAACGGCTGACCAATGGAATCACCAATCCACCCACGAAACCCGCGATGATTCCTGCGGTCAAGGGAGCGCCGGAAGCCAGGGCAATTCCCAGACATAAGGGGACGGCCACCAGGAAAACGACGATGCCGGCAGGCACATCGTGCCCCGGGTTTCTCCATAGACTCAGTTCATCATATTGTTGTTCTTGACGGTGCAGGCGGCCCATGGATCTTTCCTTCGAGTTTGGTAGTCAGGTCAAGATAACGGATTCGAGCGTCAGTATGATTCGAAAACGTTCAGAAAAGATATCACGATGTGTAGAATGGAGTTCGAATGAAAGAAGGAAGTCTGCCATGATCGGTTCGTATCTGAAGATAGCGCTTGGCGGTGGAATCATGATCGTGCTGGCGGTCACTCTGGTAATCTGGCTGCTTGCCCAGCGCAGTGTCACCCGTCCCGTATTGGGGGTCAAAGAGGGAAAGCTGACCCCATGTCCCACCACGCCCAATTGTGTTTCCAGTCAGATCGATCCCAACGACAAGGTCCATTACCTGCCGCCCATCGCCATTACCGGCGAGCCTGACAAGGCCTGGAAACGGGTACTGACGTTGCTCCGCTCCCAGGCCAACGTGACCATCCTCGAAAATCAGGGCAATTACCTGCGCACCGAGTTCCACTCTCCGATCTTCGGCTTCGTCGATGACGTGGAATTCCTGCTCGATCCGGAATCAAAAGTCATCCACTTCCGTTCCGCCTCCCGTGTCGGTCATAGCGACCTCAACGCCAACCGGAAACGGATGAAGAGTATCCGCACGACAGTCAACGAAACGTTTTCAGACACAAATCCAGGCGGACCTTAGAGCGGGTTTACAGAGGACTGCGGATTCCCCCGACACTCAGATCTTCACTCATCCTTTTTTGGCCCAGAACACACACCACCCTTCCGGGCTGATGTTGCCCTCGACCAAGGCGCAAGCGTTGGGGGAAATAAACTGCTTGCAGTCAGCGCATTTCCGATCGCCGTTGGGTTGATCCTGGTATTGCGCTTGTGCCTTGGTCATCTTGTCATCGGCAAGGCCCAAACGGGGTATGCTCAGGACACATCCGACGGCAAACAATCCACGGAGTACGGTTCGACGGGAATGATGATGGCTAGACATGGCCTTCCCTCCTCTTGCGAATGCTGGGTTTTGTTAATCGTCAAGCCAGCCTTCCCCTGGTGTGCTTACCTGGAGCTGTCAGAGCAACACGAAAGAAGGCTGTCGTGTAACTATACGGCGGAATTGACTTGCATTCCAATCCATCCCCCAACTTCCAGTGATTAACGCTCCTCGAGCAACGCCAGCTGGGTACTGAGGATCTGGATCCGGTCCGAGATATAACGCAGAACCTCCTGCTGCAGATGAATGTACATGGCAGGGCGCGACAGCGCCAGGGACGCCAGTTCGTCATGGGAGATGGTATAGGCCAGACCATCGCTCTCCGCCCGTAGCAACACGTCGAGATATTGATACTCGGGATCGAGCAGCGCGCGCCAGCCGGCAACGGAACCGGCTGCCAGCGTGGTCAGACAGACCATGGTGCCGTTTCTTTCATGCCACAGTGCCAGTTTGCCGCGGCGTATGAACAGCAGGTGATCGATGGGTATCCCCTGCTGAAACAACACCTCCCCCCGGCGGAAGGACTGCTCTCCCAGATTGTTCTGCAGCTGTTGGATCTCCTCGTCACTCAACTCGGCAAACGAAGCGAAATCCCTGATGGTCAGCGGATGCTCGCGGCCTTCATAATTGGGTAACAGATACTCCAGAATCTCGTCCTCGATAGCTTCAAGCGCTTCGTAAAAAGCCGGAAAGACCCGTCGACGCCCCACCCGATCGATGACATCCAGCTCTTCCAGGACTTGATGGATGGAGAAATCCTTTGCCTGGTTGAACAAACCGGTGAAATACACTTCGCGGCCGCAGTCCTGCAGACGCTCCACAATCAAAGTCAAGACCTTGACCCCGCTCAGATCGATATCCCGGACGTGGGTGAAATCGAATACAAAACGTTGGGCACCCTCCATGTCCCCCTCCACCTCAGTCACCAAAGCATCGGTCGTACCAAAGAACAGCGGGCCGCGGAGTTCATACAACAAGGTGCTGCCGCCTTCCTGCTGCAGGATATCGATCTCCCGGCGGGTGCGGCGCCGGCGCGAGAACACCTCGTTGCCGCGTAACTTGCGCTGGATCACCTGCTGCCTCACCTGTTGCATAATGAACAGGAAGGTGGCGACAACCACCCCGATACCGACCGCGATCATCAGATCCACAGTGACAGTGACGATCGTCACCATGGCGATGACGAAAAACTCGCTGCGGGCGTGGCGGCGTTTGAGCAAACGCAGGGAGTAATAATCGACCATGGTCACGGCGGTGACGAACAGGATACCCGACAATGCCGCCAGAGGGATCCAGGCTGCCAGATCACTGAAAAAGGCCACCACCGAGGCAATAATAAGGGCATGCAACATCCCCGAACGGTAAGTACGCCCCCCGGCACGGATATTGACCACCGTCCGTACCGTTGCCCCCGCGCCAGGAAGCCCGCCACCCAGTCCGCTGACTATATTGCCGATCCCCTGGCCGATGAGTTCCCGGTTGGAATGGTGGCGCTGATGGGTGAGCTGGTCGGCGATCAATGAGGTCAAAAGCGAATCGATCGACCCCAGAATCGATAGCGCCACCCCTCCTTCCACCGCCAGCCGCAAATCCACCAGCTCGATATGCTCCAGCACGTCGATGTGGAACATGGGCAACAGCTCATGAAACTTGTCGAAGCTGGCAAACAATTGTGGCATGTGTCCGATCACCA
>CAYUPV010000265.1:0-3554 GCA_964445885.1 uncultured Methylococcales bacterium | reverse complement strand
AGGGGCTGGAAGATATGGTTTTTCCACAAAACAAGACTATGAGGGAGCCGCTTTCATCAACGTCAGAAACTCCGGCAAGCAAACATACCACGAATCGAACATCCATTCCTTCTGATGGGATTTGTGTGTTCATTTTCACACCTGGCAACATGGATGGTTGAATATATAAAGGCGCTGCCAGCCGCTTGCCCGACATAAGAATCGAATAGTTGCCAACTGCAATTATTGTCAACAATGTATAAGGCCTTCCGGGGGCATCCTGACACAAAATCGCTCACGCTTCCAGAATCGCTTCCCAACAATGCACCAGCCTCCACGTTGATGACGTAGAGCAGCTATAAGAGGGCCCCGGTGTCACTTGACCACATAAACGACCAAACCACAATGGAAATGGAGGAAATAAGATGGAAGCGATTACGATGATAACCAGGCTAACAAGATATATCCTCGCGATGAGCATTGCCGTACTTGTGGGTGGTGCGGCACTTGGACCCGACCAGGCAGTGGACAAAGAAAAGGCTCAGGTATCGAACCTCCGTCGCTACTTTCCGAGACCGTCTCCGAGGGCTGGCGCGACGTTTTTTAATCGCTCCCCGATCCCCCCCTATGCCGGGACCTGACGACACCACGGCTTAGAAGCGCTATACTGCCGCTCAGCCGGCCCCCGGAGCAGGAGTTCCTCCGACCGTATCCACTACTCCGTCCCAATGCTGGCTCTCCGGCGGCCTCGGTGGGACCGCCATTTCTTCACGAGAGACAATCTCAGCCGCACCTGGACGATACCGCCAGTCGGCGCTCTCGGAACGTCTGGTCACTGCCATCACCTGGTAACCCAATTGAGCTAGCAGGACGACATCGATGTTACCGACAACGCCCGAGGCGCTGTTGACGAGAACAGGCCAGCGTATAGACAGAACCCCGACCCACCTCAAGAATCATACGCACAGCATGGCAGTAAGACCAGCAGATCCGCTGGTCAAGGCATTCAGCATATTCAGAACTTTCGTCAACAGCACTAGCCGGTCCAAGCGTACCCCCTGGCGCTGACTATATTCACCCCCATATTTCTCACCACACCCTGACCGATAAGCACCACTTCATCCCCCCCCAAAGTCCGGCGAGTTCGAATGCAGCAGGTTCCTGTGGTTGCATTCCTTACCCCACCGCTGCCACATGGACAGCGGTGGGGCACAGGCAATTTCACAGGACGATTAAAACCCTTTTTGTTCCCGTGTCAGTTCCTTGAGCCAGGATTCCACTTCCGGATCCAGTTCGCCGCTGCCAACCATTTGCAGGGTATCCTTGAGCCAGCCGTGGAACACCAGCGGTAACGGCAGCACGCCTTGGCCACCGTAGCCATTCATGCCGGTGATCTGGGAGTCGCCTGGATCGGCCAATAGAATCCGACCGGCTATCTCCAGGGTGTCCATGTCCACCACCGTCAGCACGTTAGAGAACTTGCTGACCACGTAGGCATAGTAGCCGCCTCCCTTCTTGAATCCGAACTCGACCCCGTGGGCGCCCGGATCGCAAGGCAATTGTTTGATGACTTTGTTAGTGGCGGTGTCGACGATGGAGATAGTGGCGCTCAAGGTGTTGGCGGTCACCACGTATTTGCCGTCGGGACTCACCGGGGTCTGGATCGGCAGCAGGCCGTAGGCAGGCCCATTGGTTTTGCCGGAGACGGGATCATAGTCAGCCGCCAAGTCGATGTCCTTGACCTTCTTCCTGGTCTTGAGATCAATCACCGACATCGAGGCCAACAGCGGTGGTGTACCCAGCAGATTGGCAACGTAGGCATAGTCTCCCTGCGGGCGGATGCCGACGGCGATGGGGATGACTCCGCCGGTAGGTATCTGGGAGACCCGTTCACTGTCCAGGTCCACCACCGAGACACTGGCGGCCAGGGCATTGGGAGTGACCATGACTTTGCCGTCATCGCTGATCCAGTGGCCGTGAGGACCGGCGTTGTTGCCGACGTGAATGGCCCCCAGAGGGTGGTGGTTGCGTCCCGGCGACAGCTTGGCGACCCGGTCCTCGCCGTTGATGGCGATGTAAAGCAAATCGGTGCCTGGGCGGGTGATGACATGCGAGGGCGACTGGCCTACGGTGACCACGCTGTAGATGTCACCGCTCTTACGGTCGAATGTGGTCAGTCGCTTGTCGAACCACTCGGTCTGATAGATGTAGCGGTAGGTCTTGTCACTCCACATGTTGTGGGGGTGATTCATGTTGGTACGAACCCCCTTGACTTTCTTTTCGATCTCCCAGCTGGCGGCATCGATCTGGGTGGCCGAGCCGTGCTTGGTCTTGCCGGTGATTTTCTCAAACTGGGTGTTGACCCAAATCTCTCCGACGCCGGGTATCTTTGGCTCGAATGTTTTATTGGGCACCGAGACACTGAGGGCACTGAGGGAAATCACCGTTCCACCCAGATTCACCGGCAGGTCCGGCAGCTTCACCTCCCAGGTGGGCTGGTTGTAGTCGCGCCACAGGGACGGGGTGGTGACGACGAAGAAGGTGCGCAGCAGTTTTTTGGCGATGTCGCTGGTGGTGGGCACCTTGGCGCCGGTGACCAGCTGGATCTCGCCCCCGAGATCGAGACCCTCGGTATTGGGATCGTCGACAATCACGGCGCCGAACATGTAGGGGTGCACCTTGCAGGTGAAGACATACAGACCCGGCCGGTCGAACTTCACTGCCACACTGGACGAAGACGGCTTGTCCTGGTCCACCGGAAAGTCCCTGGCCCCCGGCTGCCAGATCAGGCTGGTGATGGTGTGTTCGCTGTTGGTCTTGGTCATCTTGATCAGGACCGCCTCGCCAGGCCTGACCACCACCAGGGCGTCGCCATCGACCGGATCCTTGAACCAGGTGCCAGGCTCATCGGTCATCTCCAGCGTGGCCGAAGGCATCACCCCGGCGACGCTGATGATTGCATCCTCCCCGGCGGACGGTTGGGGAGCGCCCCCGGACTTCAGGCGTATCGCATCGGCTGGAACACTCAATCCCAGGCTTGTGATCAATGTGAACGCAGTCAACAAGTGTGTCTGTTTCATGACTTCTCCTCCTCATCTCGTTATTTAACCACGCGGAACTTGCCCATCATGCCGCTTTGCATGTGCTGAACCACATGGCAGTGATAGTGCCAGTCTCCCGCACCGACGCCTTCCCCCGCCCTGACCACGAAACTGGTGCGGCTGATGGGGCCGATGAGCACGGTGTCCACCACGTTGGTGGTGCCCGGCTCGATCCAGCGGTGGCCGTGCAGATGGAAAGTATGGAACGCGGTACCCATTCCGATGATATGAAAACGCACCAGTTCTCCCTCCCGGGCCCCCACGGTGGGGTTGGTCCACAAGGGGATCTGACGATTGACGATATGGTTGACCTCCTGGCCCCAGAAGGTGGTCTCGTGCATCCACAGGATGAACTCACGCTTGATGTCCCTGAGATTCACTTGCGTCAGCCGTCCGTCGATGAGCGCCGCCACTTTGCCGTCCCTGGGATTGACGATCAGGGTGCCGAACAGGCCCTGATCCTCGGCCCCCACC
>CAYUPV010000264.1:0-3585 GCA_964445885.1 uncultured Methylococcales bacterium | reverse complement strand
ACAGGAAGATTCTGCAGAAGCGGAACTCTACGCTTATTTACGCCCGCGGAACTGGTTGGGGCAGGGCTGAGGAGGCTTTCGCTCCATCCTTGAATGCTTTGCGGTTGAGTTCCGCCAGACGTTCGATCAGCGAGTCCAGAGACCCGGTCTTGGCGATCTCTTGGCCAAAGGTGGTACGGTAATTCTTGACCAGGTCCACCCCTTCGATGATGACATCATAGACCTTCCAGGTCTCACCCCGACGAATCATGCGGAAATCCACTGCGGCAGGTTCCTTGCCAGGCTGCACAAATTCAGTTCTGACCACCACCTTCCTGGCATCCGGTTTCCAGTCGCGTAGGGGTTTGAAATAGATCTCCCATTCCGCATACTCCCCATAGGCAGTGGCATAGGTTCGAATGAGCATGGTCTTGAATTCTTTTTTGAAACGCTCACGTTGATCGGGGGTGGCGGAATGCCAGTACTTGCCCAGTACCAGTGCGGCAAAGCGATCGAAATCCACTTGAGGTTCGATGTATCTGTCAACAATGTTGACCGCCTTGGCAAAATCTACTTTGTAGTTGATTTTGCGCAGTTCATTCAAAATCCTGTTTGAGGTTTCTTTTATCAACTGTTGCGGGGGCACCAGATCATCGGCTAGTACGGATGGGGCCGAGAGCAGCCAACCAATCAGTAGCCATCCATATTTGAGCCATGACCATTGAGTAGATCTTCGCATCGAATGTCCTTAATATCTCGTGGTTTTATAAACATCGACCCAGCCAATAGATCATTGACTCTACTGGCTATCTCCAAGGCCAACGCATGTCAGGCCCTGACTCACGCGGGGACTGCTACAAGGCATTCCCTGCTTCATAATTCACCCGGCTATTTTCGTGGTCGGGTCAATATTTGATTATCATAACGCCGGCCAGTCATATAAACTAGTGTTAACCGGTGTCGTGTATCCCAATCGTCAAAGGAGGATCCCGCCTTTTTATGGACATCTTCAAGCATAGCGCAAGTTTCCCTCCGTTCCGGGCCCGGCGAATGCGCCATGATCCTTTCAGCCGACGCCTGATGCGCGAATACACCCTCACCATCAACGATCTTATCTGGCCGGTCTTTGTTCTGGAAGGAGATCACAATCGGGAAGCAGTCCCATCGATGCCCGGGGTCGAACGTCTGAGCCTGGATCTTCTGCTTCAAGAGGCAGCGGAAGTGGTCGACCTGGGTGTGCCCGCCCTGGCACTTTTTCCAGTCGTTCCCACCGCAAAAAAAAGCATCGAAGCCCGTGAAGCATACAACCCTGACGGTCTGGTGCAAAAGACAGTACGACACCTGAAGCAGGAATTTCCAATGCTGGGAATCATCACCGATGTGGCGTTGGACCCCTATACTTCCCACGGCCAGGATGGCCTGATCGATGCCACCGGCTATGTTCTCAACGATGAAACCGTGGCGGTGTTAGTCAGGCAGGCCCTATCTCACGCAGAGGCAGGAGCCGATATCGTCGCTCCATCGGATATGATGGATGGTCGTATCGGAGCCATCCGCGCTGCCTTGGAGGAAAACGGCTTCATCCACACCCGTATCCTTGCCTATGCAGCCAAGTACGCCTCACATTTCTATGGGCCGTTCCGGGACGCTGTTGGTTCGGCAGCCAATCTGGGGCAAGGCAACAAGTTCAGTTACCAGATGGATCCTGCCAACAGCGATGAAGCCCTGACGGAGGTGGGTATGGATCTGGAGGAAGGGGCCGATATGGTGATGGTCAAACCCGGGCTGCCCTATCTGGATGTGATTTACCGGGTGAAGGCACACTTCGGCGTACCCACTTTCGCCTACCAAGTCAGCGGAGAATATGCCATGCTAAAGGCGGCTGCCCAAAATGGCTGGCTGGATGAAAAGAAAACCGTTCTGGAAGCGTTGCTGGCCTTCAAGCGTGCCGGTGCCAATGCTATCCTGACATATTATGCCAAAACCGTAGCTGGCTGGCTTCGGGAAGACCCTTTGGCTTCAAGTATATGGGAATGATGATATGCGAGACGACGATCAATCATCCAATACATTGATTCAGCAGAGCGAAACCAGGGGAATCGTCAACTGGTTGGACGAGGCGGTACTGATTTTTCTGCTGATTCTGTCCATCGGTGGCGCGATTATCAGCGATTTTTCCCCCCAGGACGCCTATCTGTACTGGCTGGCAATGATTCCGCTCTTCGGTATCGGCGCCATCCTTTCCGGTTGGGCCCAGGCCCGCCGTGAAGGGGAAGTGAAAGGATTTACCTTCAAACAGCTGTTTAAAATGCAATCATTACATTGGGTTGGGGTCCTTTGTACAGTGATAGGCGTATTCGTGTTGCGCTATCAGCAGTTTATCGATGAAGCGGGTACCGCTTTGGTGATGCTGCTGATCCTGGCTTTGGCCACCTTTCTCGACGGCATCCGTATCGGCTGGCGTTTCAGTCTGCTGGGGGTTTTCCTGGGGATCAGCGCTATGATTATCGCCTATGTGGAACAATTTTTACTCCTGGTGGTCCTCCTTGCGATCATTCTGATCTTTTACTCTGTCTATCAAGGCCGACGCCAGCGCCTATCCTCCCAATAATGACCGCTCCGGATCATTACGCCGTTTTCGGCCATCCGATCACCCACAGCAAGTCGCCACTTATCCATCGTCTGTTCGCTCTCCAGAGAGGGGAGGAAATTCTCTACACCGCCCAGGACGTGCCACCCCAGTGTTTCGAAGTTGCTGTCCGTACTTTCCATGCCGGCGGCGGCAGAGGTTTGAACTGTACCGTTCCGCTCAAGGAACAGGCTTTTCGCCTGGCTGAAGAAGTCAGCCCCAGAGCGGCCCTGAGCGAGGCCGTAAACACCCTGCTGTGGCGAAACGAGCATCTCTTCGGCGACAATACCGATGGCGCCGGCTTACTGAGGGATCTGACCGTCAATCTGGGCTTGTCGCTGGAACACCGCAGAATTTTGCTACTGGGCGCAGGCGGGGCGGCACGTGGAATACTGGGACCCATTCTGGAACAAAATCCGCAGAAAGTCGTGATCGCCAACCGAACTACTTCTCGGGCAGAGGCACTGGCCCGGCGCTTCGGAAACCTTGGCCCTGTCGAGATCACCGATTTTTTGCAATTGGCTGGCAGTCAGTTTGATCTTATCCTCAATGCCACCGCTGCCGGATTGCAAGGGGAATTACCCCCACTGCCAGACGGCCTGGTAGTTCCTGGCGGGTGCTGCTACGATTTAATGTATGGAGATGAGCCGACACCGTTCGTGCGCTGGGGAAAGGCCCAGGGAGCAAAGTTGGGCGTCGACGGACTGGGTATGTTGGTCGAACAGGCTGCAGAGGCCTATCTACTGTGGCGCGGCGTACGCCCGAAAACTGTTCCGGTCATTGCTGAACTGCGCCGGAAAAGCCAATCCTGATATTACATCCTAACCGTGAATCTAAGACAGATCGTTTATCGGGCCACTCTGGCCGTCGCCGGGATAGTCGTGTCCATCGCCCTGGTCACGACGGTCACCTCCTGGATCAAACAGCGGTGGCAACCCTCTCATTTGCAACGAGTCAAGGATTCCGGCAAGCTTCAC
>CAYUPV010000263.1:0-3587 GCA_964445885.1 uncultured Methylococcales bacterium | reverse complement strand
TGCCTGACGGCATCGAGGAAGTACTGCCAGAGGAGGCAGCGCGTCTGGAGGCCCTGCGGCGCAGACTGCTGGATACCTGTGCAGCCTGGGGCTATGAGCAGGTGGTTCCTCCACTGATCGAATTTCTCGATTCACTGTTGACCGGCGCCGGCCATGATCTGGAACTGCAAACCTTCAAGCTGACCGATCCCCTGAGCGGTAGGTTGCTGGGGGTGAGAGCGGACATGACACCGCAAGTGGCAAGAATCGATGCCCACAACCTGAAACGCGAACAGCCGTCGCGTTTGAGTTATGTGGGTACCGTGCTTCGGGCCTACGGCGATCCATTGGATAAGTCACGCAGCCCCGTCCAGATCGGTGCCGAACTATATGGTTACGGTGGTGTGGAGGCGGACCTGGAAGTCATCCGCCTGATGCTGGAATTGCTGGCCCAGGCGGGCGTATTGGAGGTCCATCTGGATATGGGCCACGTGGGGATCTATCGAGGTCTGGCGCGGCTGGCGGGTTTGCACCAGGAAAGCGAAGCCGAATTGTTCGATATTCTGCAGCGCAAGTCTCGTCCTGATTTGGTGGAATTCCTGGCGCAGTGTGATTGTCCTGAAAGCGCCAAACGGCCCCTGGCCTCCCTATTGGAACTGAATGGTAGTTTCGAGGTGCTGGAGCAGGCGCGCCAAGGGCTGGCGGGTACTGGCGAAATGGTGGGCGATGCGCTGAATACCCTGATTGAAGTGGCGGAGCATCTTCGCTGTCAGTATCTGGCGCTACCGATTCATTTCGATCTGGCGGAACTGCGCGGCTACCACTACCATACCGGCCTCGTGTTTGCCGCTTTCGTTCCCGGCCATGGACGCGAAATCGCCCGTGGTGGCCGTTACGATGACATCGGCAGGGCTTTTGGTCGGGCACGGCCTGCGGTAGGTTTCAGCGCCGATCTGAAACAGCTGCTGCAACTGGGGCGTGTGATCACTGATCATACGCGTCGGCGGGTTTTGGCGCCTGCCGGCGAAGATCAGGCTCTGCAGGATGCGATACGGCAGTTGCGTGCCGAAGGTTGGCAGGTGATTCAGCTGCTACCGGGGCAGCCTGACGATCCTGGACTGACGAGCTGTGAGCATCGTCTGGAACAGCGTGAGGGACACTACCGAGTGGCTTCTTTAACCGAATCCAATTAGCTGAGAAACTATGGCTAAAAACGTCATCATCATCGGAACCCAGTGGGGCGATGAAGGCAAGGGCAAGATCGTCGACTGGCTGACCGACCGGGTCAAGGCCGTGGTGCGCTTTCAGGGTGGCCACAATGCCGGCCACACTTTGGTGATCGATGGTCACAAGACCATCCTGCATCTGATTCCATCGGGCGCTCTTCATGGGGAGGTGGAATGCCTGATCGGCAATGGGGTGGTCCTGTCTCCGCTGGCGCTTTTGGAAGAGATCGACAGTCTGGAGAAAGCGGGTATCGAGGTCCGTTCCCGGCTGAAGATCAGCGCCGCCTGTCCACTGCTGTTACCAGTCCATGTGGCCCTCGATCAGGCGCGCGAGGTGGCTCGTGGCGCGAAAGCCATCGGTACCACCGGACGTGGCATCGGACCCGCCTATGAAGACAAGGTGGCCCGCCGAAGCCTGCGGGCAGACGACTGGTTCTATCCCGACAAACTGGCGGACAGGCTGAGTGATTTGCTGGACTACCACAATTTCATGTTGACACGTTTTTACAATCAGGCCGCTATTGATCCCGATAAAGCTTTGGACGAGCTGCTGCAGTGGGGAGAGGCGTTGCGTCCCATGGTGATCGACGTGGGTGCTCGTTTGGAAGGTTTGCGCCGTGAGGGGGCCGACCTGCTGTTCGAAGGCGCCCAGGGAGCATTGCTGGACATCGATCATGGCACCTATCCCTTCGTGACTTCCTCCAACACGACTGCCGGTGGCGCCGCCTGCGGCAGCGGTGTGGGACCAAGGGACTTCGATTACGTGCTCGGCATCACCAAGGCGTATTCGACCCGGGTGGGCAATGGTCCGTTTCCCACCGAACTCCACGACGAAGTCGGCCGGCACCTTGCCGAAAAAGGGAACGAGTTCGGTGCCACTACCGGCAGGCCCCGCCGCTGCGGCTGGTTCGATGCGGTGGCGATGCGCAAATCCGCCCGTCTCAACAGCCTGTCAGGCATCTGTCTCACCAAGCTGGATGTGCTCGACGGTCTCGAGGAGATCGCCATCGCCACCGCCTATCGTCTCGATGGCAAGGAGTATGAGCAGGCCCCACTCGGCGCGGAAGATTATGTTCGTTGTGAACCGGTCCTGGAAATCCTGCCTGGCTGGCAGGAGAGCACATTTGGAGTGACCAGGGTGGAAGATCTTCCCAGCAACGCCCGCACCTATATCCGTCGCATAGAAGATCTGCTCGATGTGCCGGTATCGATCCTGTCCACCGGTCCCGACCGTCATCAGACCATTGTGCTGGAGCATCCGTTCGACTAAATCTATGACTTTTACCGTGCAAGAGCCATAGGGGCCGACGCAGGGGATTCGTCTCTAGGGACGCCGTGAACCCTTCCCTGGGGGCTCGGACGCAGCCGTCCGGGCTGTGTACGCCCTCGAGCCGAACCCCCTTGCCTCGGCTGCAGTATCTTTCATCCTCCGAGGTGATGGTAGCCCCGTTTGCACTTGCCACAAGTGTCAAGATATGCTTAAAACAAACTCAGCCGGGTTTATAGAGCAATCTGATCAAGAGGGCGACATTATGAAATCCTTCAAAACATCGTTTTTCGTTGTATTAATTCTGATGACCGGGAATTGCTGGGGTTATGGCAGCAGTGGCGGGTCCACGAGTTGCAAAAAACCACAGTTCAGTAATTTTGTTCCACCCCACAATTCAGAAGTGGCACCGGGCTCTCAATTTTCATTTATGGTCTCACGGGCGAACCCTGACACGATTCAAGTGAAAGTCGAGCAACAGTCGGTGAAAACGACTGTGACACCAAAGAGTAATGTATATATGGTAACAGGCAAATTACCTGACAACCTGAAAGGCACCTATGCCCGAATCAACATCACAGCTTCTGGCGCCACTCGATGTAAGGGATCCAGCGGCTGGCTGGTGAAGATTACCGAGTAATCAGTGTCTCAATTGCCTGCCGCTTTTTTTCCTGGCAATCGCGGATTCAGAGCAGTAACGGTTGACAGATCCATGACTCAATGGCTGTTTATGTGCTGTTGACATAGCTGGCAGGCACATTATTCAGCCCTGTCAAAAGCAGGCAAAATATCTGTAATGTTTGTGGTTAAGGGAGACCTCTAACAGGTTAGAGGCCGGATGCTGGCTCCGCTTCAAGATGATGTCCGCCATTTCGAACAAATGAAGAACCTTGTTACCAAATGAAGTTTATTCATGCAGCAGATATTCATCTTGATAGTCCTCTCCACGGCCTGGAGCGCTATGAAGGCGCCCCTGTAGAAGAAATCCGCAGTGCCACGCGCCGTGCCTTCGACAACCTGATCGAACTGGCAATCGATGAAGAGGTTGCCTTTGTTCTGCTCGTTGGTGATTTATATGACGGTGACTGGAAGGATTACAATACCGGCCTCTATTT
>CAYUPV010000262.1:0-3611 GCA_964445885.1 uncultured Methylococcales bacterium | reverse complement strand
TTGGTCTGATGCATCTCGGGATCCCGCTGGCGTTCCTTGTTCTTGGTGGAGCTGGACGCATCGATGATCGTGGCATCCACCAGGGTTCCCTTCTTCATCAATAGACCCTGTTCCTGTAAATGGGCCGTGATGGCTTCAAATATCCGCTCCGTCAATGCATGACGCTCCAGCAGGCGACGGAATTTGAGAATCGTCGTCTCATCCGGCATCCCCCGGTCAAGAGACTGTCGGGCAAACTGTCGCATCGAGGTGATCTCGTACAGGGCGTCTTCCGCTGCAGGATCACTGAGACCATACCACTGCTGGAGACAATAGATTCGCAGCATCGTGGCCAGCGGCCAGGGATGCCTTCCATTGCCAGCTTTCGGATAGTACGGTTCTATGATCCGCTCAAGCCTTGCCCAGGGAACCACCTGTTCCATCTCCTGGAGAAATTTCTCCCGGCGTGTCTGTTTACGCTTGACCGCATATTCAGCATCCGAAAAACTCAGCTGGTCCATGGCAGACTCCTTATTAATGAGGGATCAGTCACTATCAGGAAATTATCGCATATTTGGGGAATTGTTCAGAGCTTCCTTAGATACACCCGTAGGGTGGTCAATATCAAGTGGGCATCATACAACTGACCGATACATGACATACAGGCGTTCCTGAGTAATCGGGAATCCCAGAACAGCTTGTTACAAAAAAACCCACTCATCTTTCCCGGATACTTTCATCACGGTATCTGAGAAGGGGTGCCAGAAAAAATTCAATGAGCCTACGCTGCCCTGTTTTGATCTCAATGCTAGCGGCCATACCGGCTACAAGTTTGACTGGCTTTCCTTCCACCTGAATCACCGCCTGTTTCAGGCTGACCCGGGCTTTGTACACCAGGCCCAGTTTCTCGTCTCTGATCGCATCGTGTGACAAATCGACGATCTCACCATCCAAGGTGCCATATTCGGTGAAAGGGAAGGCATCGAGCTTGATCGTGGCCGGTTGGCCTGCGCGTACAAAGCCAACGTCGCGATTCTTCACGTATGCCTCTATTTCTAAAAGCGCATCGAGAGGGACAATAACCATCAGTGGCTGAGCAGGGGTCACTACCGCACCGTGTGTGTAGACGGCCAGTTGTTGCACCGTGCCGTCGATGGGGGCAGTGAGTCTGAGGGCCCTTTTCCGGGTCCGGACTTTGACAAGTTCCTGCTGGGTGTGATGCTGTCTGCGCTCCGCCTCCGCCAACTGTTCTAGCTGGGTTTTAGCGAATTCACTTTGGGTGTGTCGGATTCTGGCGTCGATACCGGCCAGAGTCCGCTCCAGTTCCCGTACCCTGCTGTTCTGTGATTTGAGGTCGTAGAGGGCGGTCAGGCGCTGCTGTTCTGTCTCCAGGTATTGTTGCCTGGGAAACAAGTGCTTGTCGACTAGGGTCTTTTCGCTCTGACTGCGCTCATTGATGATGGGCAGGATTGCCGCCAGTTTCTCCGCCTGTTCGAAGGCGGTGCTGTGCTGGGCCTGAACTGTACTTCTTTCCATGTGCAGCGTTTCGATGCGGTCGCGGTATTCCCTCCATTGGCCGCGCAACAGAGGATCGTTCCAGTGCTTGGGGATGTCCTGCCCGGTGTCCTGGTGGCCGATCAGCCAGTGCAGACGCTGGATCTGCTGGCCAAGGAACGTCAGCTCACCAGTCAATTGGGCAATCTCGGCGTCGACGGTGCGGCTGTCGAGCTGCAGCAGCGGTTCGCCTGCCATCACTCTTTGACCTTCGGTGACGTAAATCTCGGTCACTGTACCGGTTTCCAGGGGCTGGATCACCTTGACGTGGCCAGTGGGAAAGATTTTGCCGGTTGCCACCGCAACGATGTCGACCCATCCCAAGATACCCCAGGCCAGGGCACAGAGGAAAAAGGCCATAAGAGTCCACAGAATGGCCCGTCCGATGGGCGATGGCGGGGTATCCTGGATCTCCAGTACGGCCGGAAGGAACTGGTGCTCCAGCCGGGGACTCATGCGGTCCCTGTCTGAAGAGCGTTCAGTCTGGCGTAGATGCCTTGCCGTTGCAACAACTGATCATGATTGCCCTGTTCGACCAAACGACCCTCCTCGATCACCAAAATGCGATTGCACCGGCGCACAGCGCTCAACCGATGGGCGATGATGAATACCGTGCGCCCCCGGCAGATGGCCTGCATGTTCTGCTGGATGACATGCTCGGATTCGTAGTCCAAGGCACTGGTCGCTTCGTCCAAAATCAGAATCCTGGGGACGGTGATCAATGCCCGGGCGATGGCAATCCGTTGCCTTTGTCCGCCAGACAGATGACAGCCCTGCTCGCCGACGACGGTGTCATAGCCCTCCGGCATTTGCAGGATGAATTCATGTGCGCCGGCCAGTCGTGCTGTGTGGATCACCCGCTCCATGTCGACACCAGGATCGGCCAGGGCAATGTTGTCGCGCACCGAACGGTTGAACAGGTAATTTTCCTGCAGCACCACTCCCACCTGCCGCCTCAGCCAGGAGGGGTCGATCAGCGAAAGGTCGCTGCCGTCGATGAGCACGCGCCCAGATTCGGGAACGTAGAGCCGCTGAATCAGTTTGGTCAGGGTACTCTTGCCCGAGCCCGAACGCCCGACAATGCCGATGACCTCCCCCGGTTCGACAGACAGGTGGACGTCTCTGAGCACCCACGGGCCTTCAGAAGTGTAACGGAAGTTGACGTGGTCGAACTCGATTTTGCCCTTCAATTGGGGCAGGGTTACCCTACCGGGCTGGTGACCCGGCTCGGTGGGGCTGTTGAGAATGTCCCCCAGACGATCCAGAGAGATGGCGGCCTGCTGGAAGTCCTGCCACAAGTGCACCAAACGCAGGATGGGGCCGCTGATCCGGCCAGCGATCATATTGAAAGCGATCAGCTGGCCGACGCTCAGTTCCCCCTTCATCACCACGGTGGCACCGACCCACAGGATCAGCACTGTAGTCGCCTTATTGATGAAACCAGCCGTCTGATCGGCGAGATTGCCGAGATTGGCGGCCCTGAAGCCGGCGCCGACGTAGCCAGCCAGCTGTTCTTCCCAGCGCCGCTGCATCTGCGGTTCAACCGCCAGGGCCTTGAGTGTCTGGATGCCGGTGACCGACTCTACCAGGAAGGATTGGTTGTCTGCGCTGCGTTGGAATTTCTCGTCCAAGCGCCGACGCAGTACTGGGGTGATGCTCAACGACAGGAGCAGATAGAAGGGAACTGCCCCGGCGACGAGGGTGGTCAATAGGGGACTGTAATAATACAACAGGGTGAAGAACACCAGGGTGAAGAACAGGTCGACCACCAGGGTCAGGGCAGAGCCGGTGAGAAAATTGCGCAGGGTTTCCAATTCCCGTACCCGTGCCACCGAGTCCCCCACCCGGCGGGCCTCGAAGTAGGCGATGGGCAGGGCCAGCAGGTGCTTGAACAGCCTGGCCCCAAGCATCACATCCACCCGATGGACGGTGTGGGCAAACAGCCAAGTGCGAAGCCCCGAGAGTACCACCTCGAAGAGGGAGATCCCGAGCAGGCCGACCGCCACGGCGGTCAGCACCCGGTGGACGGCCCGGGGCGCCCGAGCGGCCGCCGGCGGGCGCAACACGACGACGAGCGC
>CAYUPV010000261.1:0-3638 GCA_964445885.1 uncultured Methylococcales bacterium | reverse complement strand
ACACTCTGGATGTTATGATACAGTATGTCTTACATACACTGATCCTGGACACTGCCAGCAACATAACTGTCAGTGTCTGTGGAGATACGAGCCACTACACCCAGCTCCGCAGTGGGCCCGCCCCTTTCCCACACGTCGGCCTTCCCATCCATTTCCACCACAATAATATAGACCACCGTAATGGCAGAGGCTTCGCTGACCGCGAAATAGCCACTGTAAATCCCACCCAATAAAATAAAGGGGAGGGGTAGCTCCCAAAGAGCCTCTCTTAAAGCCATCACAACTTCCCCCAGGCGAAACTGAGTTTTGGGAACCTCGGCGCGAACCGATCTGTGAATACTGAACAAAGAGAGCATGAATACCAGCAGAATCCCGGGCAGGATGCCGGCAATGAACAGCTGATCGATTCTGACCTTAGCTACAATCGCGTAGACAATCAGGGGGAGACTCGGCGGAAAAAGAAGCCCGAGCGTTCCTGAGGTGGTCAACAACCCTAGAGAGAGGTTTTCCGGATAGTTACCCTGTAACAACGCAGGCAGCAGAATTCCGCCAATGGCGATGATAGTAAGGCCGGTTGCTCCGGTCAAAGCGGTAAAGATTGCGCACGTGATAAGCGCGATGATGGAGAGACCCCCCGGAAGCCAACCCAGAATCGCATTTGAGAGTCGGATTAATCTTTTGGGCGCCCCGCTCTCCGATAAAAGATATCCGGCAAACGTAAAAAGGGGGATTGCAACGAGCATCGGTGTGGTGGCCATCCGGTGCATCTCGATGATGATGGCCGATAGATCAATCTGGGCAAAGAAAAACAGATAAAGGGCCAACCCCGAAATGACCACAAAAATAGGTGTGCCGAATAAAAGGGGGATAAGGATAATAATCGCTGTGATAAAAAGACTCATCTACTTTTTGTATGGCATCGATTCGCTCCGGTGCACAAGATGGTGGAAAATACCTTAAAAGATCGGAAACCAAATCTCAATGTCATCAATCCAAAGGTGATCGGGAGGATTATTAAAGGTATCCAGGCAGGAATCCCAAAAACGGCGGCGCCTCCAAATAAAGCCTCGTTTTGCGTGAAACGGAAAGCAGCAAAGGCCAACAGCCCGCATATAAAAGCTGAGAATAAATGATTGATTAGTTTGATCAGGGTATTCCCGACGCCACTCACCCACTGGGAAAAAAGATCGATACTGATATGTTTGTTTTCTTTGGTGGCCAATGAAGCGCCGATAAACCCGATCCAGAGCACCAGATATCTAACGAGTGGATCGCCCCAGGAGAGACCGGTATCCCAGAAATTTCTCAATACGATTTGTGAAAATGCCACCACAATCAGAACAGCCAGAAAGAAAGACAGCAGGAACTGTTCCACCCGGCTGATGATTTTATCTAACCGGTCCCATCGATCCATTATTTTTTCCCCTTCCGATACTCCGCCAGATGGGTGTATATTTCCTCCAAAACTGTCTTGGAAAATCTAGTATTATTCGACTGCTCTATCGCTTTTTGTGCAAGCTGCTTAAATTTTGCGGTCTGTTCATCGGATGGCAGAACGATCTTTATACCGTGGTTTACCATTACCCTGATGGCTTCACGATTATCTTTTCGGATCATTTCTTTCATTTTTACCATGTATTGTTGAAAGAGATCCGTTAGGATGCCCAGGTACCTTTTGGGTATCCGGTTAAAAATATTTTTTTTTATGAGAATGCCCCCTGCCAGATAAATCAACGGGACATCGGTTAAATATCGTACCTTGGTGAACCACTGCAAGGATATGGCCCCTGCCGGTGGGGCATAAACCACGTCTATAAGTCCGGTTTGAAGGCCGACCAGAACATCGGGGATAGATAAGGGGATGGCCGCAACTCCGGCTGCTTTAAAAATTACCTCGGCCATCGGTGCTTTTTCCCAGGTCCAGACCTTGGCTTTTTTCAGGTCATCAATAGAGGAAATGGGAGTGGTGGACATCAGCCGTACAAATCCACCCTCGGACCATCCCAACAGAACATAACCTTTTTTTTCAAAACCCTCTTTAAAGAACCCGCTCATTTTTTTGATTACATAGTCGACTTCATCATAGGTTTGGACCATTCCCACCTGCCCCGCAACGTCCAACATCGCGGAAGGCGCAGACGTGCCCAGTCCTAACCTGCCATCCGCAGTAAGCCAAAGTGCGTTCCCGGCATCGATGGTCGGGCCAGTGCCGTCATTGATGATGCGAAGTGCGGCGCCGGCTCCGGTAGAAGATTTGTGGATGTGCACTGCTTGCTTGTCACTGGCCTGGACCACCTTCATTGCCGCCCCCGAGCCTCTGGCTGTACCATTGTCAACCAGAAGCAGGTTCGCGAATCCACCACTTGAAGGCGGGACCACATGCACCGTGGCATTGGGCACGACCGTGTTGATCCCCACGAGTCCGAGAGGATCAATGAAGAACTCCGAGGAGATTGGATAGAGTGCTCCGAGCGTTGCTACCGACGAGGCCGGTATGCAATTCGTCGGGATGGCTTGATCCCTGATCGTATCAGCGCAGAAACCTGGTGCCGGTGCACCTGGCCCAGGCGTGACACCCACTTGCGGACCCGATCCTCTAGCCAGCCAAGCGCCAGAGGGTGCGGTGATTGGCACACGACCACCAATGGGACCATTCGTATTGCGTGGACCAGCGCCGGCTTCATCCGCAGCACGCGTGGAGGTCTCGTCTCGTGTAGTACGTCGCCCCGTCTTGTCCTGCTCGCGAGTGTCTGCCAGTGACTCTTGCATCGGCACCCTTCCTGTCAGTATGCGCCGGAACACTGCTGCACCCTGATTGTGCCACAGCTCCTCACCATGCACAGTGTACGCGAGCAAGTCAGGTGCACCGTCTTGGTCGTAGTCAATCCACCCAGCGGCCTTGAGCCCCTTGAGGGTGTAAAGCCCGGAAAGGGCTGTGATGTCTTCAAAGATGCCGCTGGCACTGTTTCGCAGGAGAACGCAAGCCCCGTTCGACGTCACGAGGAGTAGGTCCTGCCGGCCGTCCATTGTGACGTCCGACCACATTGCCAGCACACATCCCTTGATCGTGGCCAAGCAAGATGTCACTGTCCGATCCTGGAACGTCCCATCGCCCACGTTCTCAAACAGGCGGCAGGCTCCATCTGATTGGACAACGAGGACGTCGCTTAGCCCGTCGCTATTGTAGTCACCCCAGAAGAGCCCTCTCGGGCTCTGCTCGACTCTTCCCCAGCCCCTTTCGGCGGCAAGCAGCGTCACCGAGTCGAACGCAGGCGGCTTCGACGTCAGCTGGTCCGGCGCTTGTGCCGAACTCACATGTGGTGCCATGAGGATGAATGTCAGAATGGGCACCACTCGCGATAAGCCGTACTCGATGGTCATCATGTGTTGTGCCTCCTGGTGAGGGACTGCCCCCACGTGGTTCATACATAGGAAGAGTCGCGTGAGGGCCGCTCCGACAAGTTTTCTGAGCAGGAAGAGGCTCCCCGTCCTCTGCACTCCGTTGCGTTACAGCCTCCGCCCGAACGGCGCCGGCGCCTCGAGCACCACGCGCCGGCCGAGCACCGGGTGCCGGAACTCGAGGCGGACCGCCCACAGGGCGATGGCTGCGCATTCGCATCCGCAACGCGCCCACCGCG
>CAYUPV010000260.1:0-3677 GCA_964445885.1 uncultured Methylococcales bacterium | reverse complement strand
CAAAATTTCAGCGTGTGAATCTGTGTATGACTTGAATTCCAAACCCTTAAGTAAGGCCAAGGCGCTCATCATCGATATGGATGGGGTGCTTTGGCACGGGTCCAGGCCACTGCCCGGGATTCGTGATTTTTTTGCCCTGTTGCGGGAGATCGAACTACCCTTCGTGCTGGCAACCAACAATGCCAGCGCCACTCCTGGCCAGTATGTGGCCAAGCTGGCCGGAATGGGGGTCGAGGTGAGTGGGGAAGAAATCCTCACTTCAGGGATGGCCACCGCCAGTTGGCTGGCTGAGCATCATGAACCTGCCGGCACCCGGGTGTTTGCGGTGGGTGAAGCAGGGCTGGTGGAACCTCTGCGAGAGCAGGGGTTCACTTTGGCGTGCAGTCACAAAGAGGGCGATGACTGGCAAGCCGATGTGGTGGTGGTCGGCAAGGACGAGACCCTGAGCTGGGACAAACTTGCCACCGCGACTCTGAATCTCAATGCCGGTGCCGAATTCATCGGGACCAACGCCGATGCCACCCTGCCGATGGAATTGGGTGTCAGTCATGGTAATGGCGCCATCCTGGCCGCTTTGATCGCAGCCACCACCAGGCAGCCGACGATCATCGGCAAACCGGAACCGATCCTCTATCAACAGGCGCTGGCCAGACTGGGCGTGGAACCGGAATCGGTGGTGGCCATCGGCGACCGCCTGGAGACAGATATCCTTGGTGCCATACGCGCCGGCATCCGCAGCCTGATGGTGCTGACCGGGGTTTCCAGTGAGGCTGATTTGAAAGATGCCGATTATGGGCCCGATTGGGTCCTGCCTGATATTCCCAGTGTGACACGGGTATTGGACAGTAGCTGATCTGTGAACGTTGTAGCGCGGAATGAGGCGACGCCCAAAGATGAACCGATTGGTTTGATGCCAATAAGTTGTCTGGATGTGCGGTTTGGAGTAGCGTACCTAAGAAGCGCACGGGTGGGCGAATGAGGATCTCAGTCGAAGTGATAGAGTGTCGCAAACTCTGAAACGACTTGATGAGGGCGGGTAAATCGTCAATCGGGGAAGGGGCGCTGCCCGTGTGACACCGGCGGAGAATGTGCGGAAACTGCTCATTGGCATCCAAGGAGAATTCCGATGAAAAAGTTCATAAATCATGTCGATACCCTGTTGGATGAAAGCTTGCGGGGATTCGCCAGGGCCCATGGAAATCTGGTCGAACTCTCTCCGGAACCCTGTTTCGTCAGGCGCAGACAGTTGCCTGAGTCTGGAAAAGTGGCTCTGATATCTGGTGGCGGTGCGGGTCACGAGCCGCTGCATACCGGTTTCGTTGGTAAAGGGATGCTGGATGCCGCCTGTCCAGGCCAGATTTTCACCTCGCCCACGCCAGATCAGATGCTCGCTGCCGCCCAGGCGGTGGAATCGGGAGCTGGGGTGCTGTTCATCGTCAAGAACTACGCCGGCGATGTGATGAATTTCGAGATGGCGGCGGAAATGCTTGATTGCCCCGTCGAGACGGTGCTGATCCAGGATGACATCTCCCTTCCCAAGGAACATGAAATCGGCCGCCGCGGCGTGGCGGGTACGGTCATCGTGGAAAAGCTCCTGGGGGCAGCTGCCGAGGAGGGTGCCAGTCTGGAACAATTGAAAGCTCTGGGAGACCGAGTGGCCGATCATACCGCCACCATTGGTGTGGCCCTCACCGGCTGCACGGTTCCTGCCCTGGGTGGCCCCACCTTCCACCTCCCGCCGGATAAGATCGAGGTGGGGGTAGGGATTCACGGCGAGCACGGCCGTGAGGTGGCCGATTTCGCCCCTGCCACCGAGATCATCAAGACCCTGTGTGTGGCCATAGAGGAAGAACTGAGACCGGCCCGTGGCCAGCAGGTACTGCTTCACGTCAACGGTCTGGGGTCGACCACCCAGATGGAACTGTACCTGGTCTATGAACTGGCCCACGAATTCTGGAGTCGGCAGGGCGTGGAGATTCGCCGCTCTCTGGTGGGCAACTACACCACCGCCCTGGACATGGCCGGGTGTTCCATCACCCTGACCCTGCTGGACGATGAACTGACCCGGTTGTGGGATGCCCCCGTGCACACGCCGGCACTGCGCTGGGGCTGCTAAGTCATTTCATGATCGTGCCCCTCCTTGCAAAGGAGGGTACCGGAAAAGGAAAGCTTTTTTCAGGTAGGGCAACTGGCAAGGCAAACATCCCCCTTTGAGAAAGGGGGAATGAGGGGGATTTTTCAGTGCTTTGCCAACCTGTCGGCGATGGCACAGATCATCAGCTGACTGGTGCGGGCGCCGGCATCGATGATGCCTTTGGACCGTTCGCCCATGTAGGAAGCCCGGCCCTTGGTGGCAAGCATGTCGCGGGTGGATTCCATGCCTGTCGCGGCTGCGGTTTTGACTTGGTCCAGCACCTCTGACAAGGGGGCAGGCGCATCCGCCGCTCTTAGCAGGGCGTTGGCGACTGGCGCCAGCGTGTCTACCATGGTCTTTTCCCCCACTTCCGTGCGGCCCCGTTTCTTGACCGCTTCCACCGCTTCGTTGAAGGCGTGGGCGAAGGTGGTCAGGCCCACGTCCTTCCCTTTCAGTGCCTTGGACAGCGCGATGAACAGGGTCCCGTACAACGACCCCGAAGCACCTCCGATCGATGACATGACGGTCATGGCAACCTTTTGAAACGCATCGCTCCAGTCTTCTGTCTTGGCCAGGTCGTCGCTCTGTTCGATCAACTTCTTCAAACCCCGCTGCAGGTTGATAACATGATCACCATCTCCCAGAGTCTGGTCCAGTTGGGTGACTTCTTCGGCATTGGTTTCGATGGCGGCTGCTGCGGCCTGGATCAGTCCAGGCAGGATAGCGGGTGTCTGTGGCATGGATCTCTCTCCCCCTGTTTTTTGAAATCTGAACATAGTCTCCCAAAAGCAGGGATACAATGGTGAAATGACAGTCAATTTGGGAGCGGAATTATGACCATCGATCGTATCGTCTTTGCCGTCGCCGGTACCATGATCCTCGTCTTCGTGCTGTTGGCGGTGTTCCACGACCAGCGTTGGCTATGGTTGACGGCCTTCGTAGGTGCCAATATGCTGCAATCTGCCTTTACTGGAGTTTGTCCCCTGGCGATGTTGCTGAAGAAGCTTGGCAAGCGGCCGGGACCGGCATTTCAATAACCATCGCAGATGTGGTGTTGCTTCATTTCCTGTTCTGACGGCAGATTGATGGGCGGTATCATACCCCGCATCATCTTGCCGCACCGCTGCATCTTTTCCATTTCCTCATTGGCCGCTATCTCGCGCCCAAATTCGATGGCGAGATTTTGTGCCTCATCTCGTTTGCCTGCTTGGCAGAGGCTTTTTATCTTTAGTTCAATTTCCTGGGATCTGTGCGCCAACGATTCCATGGCTGACTGATCGATGTCCCTCATGCACTTCTGCATCATTTTCTGCCTGTCATGTTGACTCATGTCCGACGATTGGGCTGCGGCAGCGAGGGAGAGACACAAAAGGGGCAATAGAAGCAGCTTTTTCATGGCTCCATACCTCATTGCCACGCAGGCATCGATTTGGCTGGATAGACAGGATTTTAATGTTAACACGACTCCATTACCGTGAAAGTTTCGTGTGGGCAGGGAGCAGGGCATTGGTTTTCGGGACGCCGTGAACCCGTCCATGGGGGC
>CAYUPV010000259.1:0-3688 GCA_964445885.1 uncultured Methylococcales bacterium | reverse complement strand
GTCAAGTGTATCCATTTGGCAGCGTTCAGGGGAGGCTGGCTAGATGATTATCAGTCTTGTAAGCAAGCATTTTTTCCTGATGCTTCTTTTTCCCCACGATGCTGGGCTACCTTCCACGGTCAGGTGGTGGAATGAAGCAGGTGTCTGACTCCGTTTCTCCCTATACCCCTCCGGTATGGCGATCAAGCATTTGCCTGTCCAAAGATTGTCCTCAACGTGGCTTCTCGCCACTATCCTCAGCGGTTTGACACCAAGATTGAGCGCGGTCATCCCTAGAGCGTAGGAGAACTCCTCGTTCTCCTCAGATTTTCAACTCCGCAGTGATAATGCTTTCAATCACCTGATCAGGCGTGCGGGGCATGGGGCCCAAAAAATTTTGCGTTACCAACATATGTGACGAAACATACCAACCATGCTAGATTCAACAACCCTTATTTGCTTTGACCGTCACTTGTTGCCGGACTTGGGCAAGGCGGTGGGGAGCTCCGTGGCAATTTTCGGCTGCTATGAGCGCGGCGAGGTTACTCCATCCTTTGAGGTGGCCCACAAACCGGGCGATGCCTTCGGGGTGACTCTGAACGAGAGCGCCGACAGCTTTCTCGCGATGCTCGAGGGGGCAAGCGCTCGCTCTTCCAGCGACTCGCGCCAGGGCCGTGGGCACGGGCCACGATGTGGAGCTCCTCCGGCGACTGGATGCCAACAAAGGCGAGAAATTCTGAAACATCCGTCTGACAGGCCCGCTGGGTTTTCTTATTCCTGATATTGACGAATCACTCCAGCTCCGGCGGCATCTCCGCCAGCCCCTGAGACTCTGCCGCCGCGCAAGCAAAATCCTCAAAGAATAAAGAAAACTCTATGAGATGTCAGTTCTGCCGCAAGAGATGGTTATTTGAATTTTAGAAGTAATTGATCGTTTACCCGGCCACTGAGGTAATGCTAGAATCAAAAATTATCCATGGCTCAAGCCTGCCGGTCTTAATACCATTTCATGACCACGCAATCCAAGGGGCGCAACCGTACAGCCGCGGTGGAGATCAAAGGGAACTCTGTGACCCTACCCATCGTTCGGTTGCTCGATGCCGACATGGCTGCTATTGCTGCTCAGCTACAGGACAGAATCGACCAGGCACCGGACTTTTTCCGTGGGGCGCCTGTGGTGATCGATGTATCGGTCTTATCTGAACCAGGGAAGATCGATCTGGCAACCCTGGTCAGGGAACTGCGTCGTCTGGAGATGATTCCCGTGGGACTGAGAGGGGGCGGCAAAGCCGGGCGCGAATTGGCGGCCTCCCTGGATCTCGCCTGTCTGGCGGAGACCTCGATCCCGGAGACTCGTCCCCAGAAGGCTGAACCCCGGGGACGACCTCAACGTCCACCAGTTCAGGCCACCACTCCACCCCCCCCCTCTCATGCGTTGTTGATTACCCAGCCGGTACGTTCCGGACAACGGGTGTATGCCAAGGGGACAGATCTGATTGTCATGGCTCCAGTAGGATACGGGGCGGAGATCATGGCCGATGGTCACATTCACGTCTACAACACTTTACGCGGCAGAGCCTTGGCTGGTGTCCGTGGAGACACCGAATGCCGGATTTTCTGTCGCGACCTGCAGGCCGAACTGGTTTCAATTGCCGGCAATTACCGTATCAGTGAGGATCTGGAAGAAGAGCTTCGAGGCCAGCCAGTACAGATTTACATGCGCGATACTGCATTGATTATCGAATCATTATGAGTGTATCTTGAAATCCAAGGGTAGAGACGGAGGAACTTCTGTGGCAAGAATTATCGTGGTCACCTCTGGCAAGGGAGGGGTGGGGAAAACCACTACCGCTGCCGCCATGGCAATGGGGCTAGCCTTGCGGGGACATAGGACTTCAGTGATCGATTTTGATGTGGGGCTGCGTAATCTCGACCTGATCATGGGTTGTGAGAGGCGAGTGGTCTATGATTTCGTGAATGTCATCAATAAAGAAGCCAACCTGCGCCAAGCCCTGATTCGTGACAAGCGCTGTGAAAATCTATACATCCTGCCGGCTTCTCAGACCCGAGACAAAGAGGCTTTGACCAAGGAAGGTGTCGGAGGGGTGCTCGAGGAACTCTCTGAAGATTTCGACTATGTGATCTGCGATTCACCCGCCGGCATCGAGAAAGGCGCCTATTTGGCGATGTATTACGCTGACGATGCAGTCGTGGTGAGCAATCCGGAAGTGTCGTCGGTCAGGGATGCAGACCGGATGCTTGGGATTCTGGCGAGTAAGTCACGCCGGGCCGAACTGGATGAGGAGCCGATCAAGGAGCATCTCCTGTTGACCCGGTATTCTCCGCGACGGGTTGAAAAAGGCGAGATGTTGAGTGTGGACGATGTGCTGGACATTCTGGCGCTGCCATTGCTCGGTGTCATTCCCGAATCGCAGTCGGTACTGACCGCCTCCAATGAGGGGGTGCCCGTGGTGATGGATGACAAAAGTGATGCCGGTCAGGCATATCGGGATGCGGTGAGCCGGTATCTGGGTGAGGAGCTGCCCCACCGTTTCATCTATAACGAAAGGAAAGGCCTGTTGGGCCGTCTGTTCAGGGGGTGAGAGATGGGTCTTTTGGACTATTTTCGTGCGACACGGCCTAAAAGCGCTAACGTTGCCAAGCATCGGTTGGAGATATTGGTGGCCCATGAGCGCCGGATGCGCGGTGCACCCAGTTACCTTGGGAAAATGCAGCAAGAGCTTTTGGCAGTGATCCGCAAATATGCCGATGTAAGTGATGATGCGATCAGCATCCAGATGGAGCAGGACGAGGATCGTGAGATTCTGGAAGTCAATATCGTGTTGCCCGATGATGGGGCCGGTAAAAGGAATTGAAAAATCAGTCAATGTTAAACATGGGGGAAAATAGAAGTGAGCGAGAAAAGTAAAACGGCAAAGACCTCCAAAGGGGCAACCGTCTCCAAAGGGGCGACCGTCTCCAAAGGGGCGACCGTCTCCAAAGGGGCGACCGTCTCCAAAGGAGCAACGGTCTCCAAAGGAGCAACGGTCTCCAAGGGCGAAGAGATCGGCTTGGCGGCGGGTAAAATCTGGCATTATCTGGAGAAGGCAGGTGAGGCATCACCCTCGAAACTGGCATCGGCCACCGGTCTGAGTTCCAAGGAAGTCCAGCGGGCGGTCGGCTGGCTTGCCCGGGAAGGCAAACTTGTCATCGAGACCGATGGGCGTACGGAGCTTTTCAAACTGGTATGATGTAATTTGTCATCAGGGCGTCTTGTATTATCAAGATGCCCATGTCGAGTAAACATGTCTCGACGCGATAACAAGTTGCATTGGCCAGGGCGGAACATACACGTTCCGGGCATGTGACATTTAAAGCCTTCAGTCACTGGATGTGCTGAAAAAAAGCGGGTT
Source organism: uncultured Methylococcales bacterium (assembly GCA_964445885.1). Taxonomy (GTDB): domain Bacteria; phylum Pseudomonadota; class Gammaproteobacteria; order Methylococcales; family Methylothermaceae; genus Methylohalobius. The sequence goes on along the minus strand of CAYUPV010000259.1, from coordinate 296 downwards.
TCCGTTTCCCGCAAAGGCACTTTGAATTTTCGAGTGCTGATCAATCGAACAAGAGGAGGGTGAGGTTATGAATAAGAAAGCTTTTTTAGCTGCAGCTGTTTGCGCCTCTTTTCTGACCGGAACCGCATGGGCCGGTGAGGACGAAGGAGCGATGCAAGATATGGGTAGCGTGCGTATCAAAGTTCATCCCACGCAGCCGTCCCAGGGAGGGAAGAGTCGGCAAGGGGGTGGCGTGGGAATGCAGGGCCGGGGCAGGATGCGGATGGTGAAGCAGGGCCAGGGAGGGGGTGATATGG
>CAYUPV010000258.1:0-3707 GCA_964445885.1 uncultured Methylococcales bacterium | reverse complement strand
GATGGTAACCGGGCCAAAAGAAAGGCCATCGACCGGGCGCATCTTGCGAAGGCCTGTGCCCGGGCACAGACCATCAAGCTTGCCGATCTGATCGACAACTGCCAGGACATCAGCCATCACGACCCACGCTTCGCCAAGCTGTTCCTCGAAGAGATGGACGCCCTGCTCGAGGTACTGGACAAGGCCGACCAGACCCTCATGCGACGCGCACGACGTACCCTGGCGAAGTGCCGTAATCGCCTCGACCAGCAGCTGACGACCCAGCATCTTACCGAATCTCCGGCGGAGGAGGATCGCCAGCTTTGGTCGCATTTCAGGCATCAGTTCAATGATATCTTCACCGCCAAGGACATAGCCGAACCTTTGTGGCTTTCATTCGATGCCGACACTCCCACTTCGCAGGCCATCAAGGCGCTCCAGGAAAAGGAATGCGGTGTGGCAACCATCCGGCTGGAAGGGGAAGTGACGGGTTATGTCACTCTGGATCATCTCGCTGATGCGGGAACCTGTGGCATGGCGAGGCGCGTCTTTGCACCCGATCAGGTGGTACCGGCAGATGCCGGATTCGCCGAGGTCATCCATGTCCTCACACGCCACGACCACTGTTTTGTTTCCCTGCTGGGTCAGGTACAGGCACTTATCACCCGGGGAGACGTCAATAAACCATACATGCGCATGTGGCTGTTCGGGATCATCACCCTCACCGAGATGCGCATCACCGAGTTGATCAGGCAACATTACCGCGGCACAGAATGGCAGCCGCTCGTACCACTCTCCAGACTCAATGCCGCCCTCAGGCTGCAACAGGAACGGAGTCGACTAGGCCAGCACAGTGACCTGATCGATTGTCTTCAAATGGCTGACAAGGGGCTGCTGCTCATCCAGGACGATCACCTGTTTGCCAGTCTGGGGTTCCCTTCCAAGAGTGCAGGCAAGAAAGTACTGAAACAGTTCCAGTCGCTGCGCAACAATCTGGCCCATGCCCAGGACATCTCCACCTATGACTGGGCCCAGATCGCCCGGATGGCCAAACGCATGTTGGAATAATATGAGGGATGAAGGCAAATCCAGCCCTCGTACCAGCCTTTCCCAACGTATTCTCATCGGCCTGGTACTGGGGGTCCTCACCGGCCTGTTCATGGGGGAATACGCCTCCCCCCTTAGCACCATCGGCCGGGCCTATATCGGCCTGTTGCAGATGTCCATCCTTCCCTATATGGTCATCTCGCTGGTCACTGGAATCGGTGGCCTCAGTTACGACAAAGCCCGTAGACTGGCGATCACAGGCGGCATCGTACTCATTGGTTCCTGGTTGCTCGCCTTTCTGGTCGTGTTCGTGATGCCGCTGGCTTTTCCGGCGATCCAGGCCGGTTCCTTCTTCAGCCCCAGTCTGGTGGAGACCCCCAAGGTGGATTTCATCGACCTTTACATACCGGTCAACCCCTTCAGCTCACTCTCCCGCACCATAGTACCGGCCTCGGCAGTATTCAGCGTAATCTTCGGCATCGCCCTGATCGGAACCCGGCACAAGAAGCCATTGCTCGATGTCCTTTCGACCGCACAGGAGACTCTGACCCGGGTGGCGATGATGGTGATCCAGCTCAGCCCCTTCGGCATCTTCGCCATTGCTGCCAACGCCGCAGGCACCCTTTCCATTGCCGACATTGGCAGGCTCCAGGTATATATCATCACCTTCATCCTCGCCAGCCTGATCCTGACCTTCTGGATCCTGCCTGGACTGACCGCCATCCTGACCCCGTTCAGCTATCGCACCATCCTGCAATCGGCACGACCGGCCCTCATCACCGGTTTTGCTACCGGCAACCTGTTTATTGTATTGCCCATGCTCATTGAACAGGCCAAGTCGTTGTTCGAATCTGAACGGCTCAGAACCGAGGACACAAATCATTACCTGGAGGTACTGGTGCCGGCCTCATTCAACTTCCCCAATATTGGCAAGCTCATCACCTTGTTGTTCGTGCTGTTCGCTGGATGGTTCGCCGGCAAAGAAATTTCTTTGGGCCAATATCCCGTTTTTTCCAGTTTAGGGCTGTTCACCCTGTTCGGCGGCGTGGACCTGGCCCTGCCTTTCCTGCTCGACCAGATGCGGATTCCTTCCGACCTTTATCAACTCTACGTCGTCACCGGAGTGATCAACAGCTGGTTCGCCACCCTGCTTGCGGTGATGAATCTGTACACCTTCACCCTCATTGCCACCGCAGCGGCTACAGGTTCGGTCAGCATCCACTGGGGACAAATGGGGCGCTTTGGCCTGATCAGCCTGGTAGTCATAAGTATAGCTATCGGTGTGAGCCGAACTGTGTTCGGTCACCTGGTCAACGGCCAAGACATCCAGCAGGCCACTGTGATGCAGATGGGAATCGACGACCCTGTCGAATCGGTTGTTCACCGAGCGATACCCAAGTCCCGGATACGGCCGCATCCTCACCATACAACTATGGCTCAAATCATCGAGCAAGGGGTGCTGCGCATCGGCTACAACCCAGGCAACCTGCCCTTTTCGTACTTCAACGAATCCGGTGATCTGGCGGGCTACGACATTGCCATGTACCATCAACTGGCCAGGGATCTTGGAGTGAAACTGGAATTCATCCCCTGGTCCTACAACACCCTGATCGGCCAACTCAACGACGATCAGTTTCAGCTGGTGGCTGGGGGACTGCTGGTCACGCCTAAACGCCTGACCAAAGTGGCCTACTCTGTACCCTACTTGACTGTAACCCTGTCCCTGGTCGTTCCAGATTATCTGCGTAATGACTTCCCCACCTGGAATGCCGTGAAAGACGCCGGCTTGAAACTCGGGATCCCCGGCAAAACCCTGGCCGAAGCCGTCGAGCCGTCTCTTCAAGGGGTGGAGGTTGTCAAACTAAAGTCGTACGAGGATTTTTTCCTGGGCAAACGCCAGGATCTGGACGGTGTCCTCATCAGCGCTGAGGCAGGTTCTGCCTGGACCACCATCAAACCCGAATACGCGGTGGTCATTCCTGAACCCCACTTCTCCAATCCCATTGCCATTGCGGCCGCGTTACATAATCAGGAGGAGATAGATTTCATCGACGACTGGCTGACACTACAGAAAACCCGGGGATACTTGAAACGCCTCTATGACACTTGGATTCTGGGTACAGGGGCAGAGAAGAAAACCCCACGCTGGTCCATCATTAGAAATGTGTTGCACTGGGTGGACTAAACCGTCAATACCAGTTTTTTGAACTTCATTTCAAAAACTTGGATTGTCAGTTGAATCTGTGGTCATTTATTCCTGAATTGCCCAGCAGGTCACAGTTTTTCGCAGCTCAGTACATTAGATTTGCGAGGGGGTAACCACTGCGGAGAATCCAACCATGAAGAAAACACTTTTCACCTCATTTCTCGGACTCTGTTTGATGTTGGCCTCTCAATTTTCATTGGCCATGGTCAATATCAACAAGGACGATGCCAACACGCTCGCCAATGGGCTCAAGGGCGTAGGCAAAACAAAAGCCGAAGCGATCATCAAGGAAAGGAAGCAGAATGGTCCTTTCAAAAATGGTGAGGACCTGGCAAAACGCGTCAAAGGCATCGGACAGAGCACCGTCGACAAAAACAAAGAGAGCATGCGCTTCGGTGACAGCAACGCAAAAGAGATCAACAGCATCAGGGCTGCGCCCATGGTGATAATCTGTTGCAGCAGCGATTGACTCACT
>CAYUPV010000257.1:0-3719 GCA_964445885.1 uncultured Methylococcales bacterium | reverse complement strand
CCCAGGGACGGGTTCACGGCGTCCCTGAAAACAAGTCCCTGCCTCCTGCCCCGAGGTATCTTTCACGGTAATATTTATCCATTTCGCAACTCGTGCAAAGTCACTTCCGGCGGACAATTCAATCTCACATCCACCACACTGACGCCGCTGCCCCGGGAGGTATAGCCTTGCAAGCCGACATAACGCCATGGACCGGCACACAAAGCATAGGGAGCATCGGCATTGCGCATCAGGGGAATACTTCCGGGCAGGCAGATCTGGCCACCATGGGTGTGGCCACACAACATAAGGTCACACTTGGCGTAGGCGGCATTGCGGTAGATCTCGGGTGAGTGGGAAAGCAGAATGGTCACGGCCTGTTCGGGAATTTCTTCCACCGCTTTCTCAAGATTATCGGCGCGATAGTAATGGGGGTCGTCGATTCCCGCAAGATGGATTTCAGCACCGTTACGCTGCAGCACCGTGTGTTCGTTCATCAGCAGGTGAATTCCTATTGCTTCCAGTCCCGGCACCATCCATACCGTGTCATGATTGCCCAACACTCCATATAGCGGTGCATGTAGATGAGGCCGTACCCGCTGCAATGCATACAGGGCCGGCTGCCAGGAACCGAACGTGCGAGCCCTGTAATCCCCGGTCAGCAGACAAACATCGTAGTCCAGGTCCACCACGGCAGAGATCAGGGCATCGGGCAGATCGGGGCTCATGTCCAGGTGCAGATCGCTCAGATGAAGCAGGGTGAAACCTTCGAATTGCGGCGGCAAATCCGGCAACCAGACCACGTTTCGTATCACCTGGATGCGGCGCGCATTACGCCGCCCCAGCCCATGCAGGCCACATATTCTGAGGGTATGGCGAATCACCCCATGAACCGAATACCAGTTTTCAATATGGAAGAAATTACGCGCCACCCCACCGAAGACCCGCTGCTCGTACTCATTCTCCATGCCCAGACGCTGATTGAGGTGGGTACGGCCCAGACGTTGCTTGAGAATGCTATACAGAGCCTCGTTACGAGGTGGTAACTCCATCTTGTTCTCCTGTGGTTGTAGTCGGCCCGTTGAAACTCACTTCGGCTTCCTCCACCAGCTGCTCTGCCTGGCCCTGATAACGGGCTGAAAAATGAAATGGCACCATGCGTTGCGCACCTACCCGGCAGGCAATCGCCCCAGCTTGCCAGGCGGTGAGATGATACTTCTGTGCCGCCGCCTCCCTCTCCTCATGGGAAAAGCTGGCCTCGATATAAAGCCAGTCCACGTCTTTAAGCAGTCGGTCCAAGCGGTACAGGTTGTCCGGACAATAAAGGGTGTCGACCACATAGCCGATTTTCATGCCAGGCACGATCTTGAGAATCTCGCGTTTCAGTTCGCCCAGCACGAAACTACGAGAATGCTTCCCCTGCTCGTCACGCCAATGCACTTCAATGGGATAATCATCACTCTCACCGCACCAGATCGCCTGCTTGAGCCCTTGCAACCAGGGGCCAGTGGGCAATCCAAGCTCATCCAGACGATTCTTCCAGATATTGACGTGTTGGGTTTCCTCGAGAGCAAAGGCAAGACACGGAATCTTATGATCGAGTAGCGCGGCACATACCTTCAGACCCGGCTCATCCAGCAGGACATCCTCCCTCACTGGCACCGCCGGCATCGGCTCACGAACAAAACACCGGCGACAACGGAAGCGGGCCTGCTGCATCGTTTCCCCTCCCCCCCATTCATGGGCTATGAATACCAGTTCGTCGGCATAGTTTTCCACCAGATTCCAGGTATAGCCTCCCAGCCGGTGTTCGACCCGGTCGATGAATCCCGGGGGCCCGTAGAGATGCAGAGTGAGAGCGCGTCCTAAACAAACGCGTAAAATGTAATCGAAGCCATAAAAATGATCCATGTGGGCGTGAGAGACGAAAACATGGCTCAAACGCAGTAGCTTACGGGGAGACAAGGCGTGGATATCGCCCAAATCGAACAACAGGGCACGTCTTTGAAACAGGAATTCCACATACAACGCAGGATCTCCGAAAGGATCGTTGACCAGTTGACATTGGAAACTGGGTTTCAACGGAGACCTCGTTGCAAATTTGTGGGATGGTTTGAAACCCGCCTCCACCGGCAGGGTTGATAGCGCTGGTTATTGGTGGGGACGCTTGAGGATCTTACCCGTCTCACGATCCACGCGGATGTGTATCACCCGTCCCTCCGGAGTCAACACCCGGATGACATGGATGGCACGATCGTCTTCCGACACCGTCTTGCCACCCAGCACCCGACCATCAATCGCCTTCTGCACCATTCTTGCGGCGGTCTCAAGATCCACAGGCGGCTTCGCCGCCACAACGGTCACAACCATCAATAGACCGGCAACGATCCCCGGACGGATCACCTTAGCCCTCCCATGGTATCAGTCAGCACCCAGGCCAGTCCCTCCCCCACGCTGGCGCCAAACTTCCGGGCCAAGCGCTTCCAAACTTCCTCCTTCGGGGTGAAATCGACAATATGCTCGGCGCCAATCACATCCCGGGCCACGGAATGGGCATCGCCGATGCCATCGGCCAAACCCAGTTGCAGACTCTGACTTCCGGTCCAGACCAGCCCTGAAAACAGATCGGGATCATTCTTGAGACGATCCCCCCGCCCCTGTTTGATCGCTGCGATAAATTGCTGGTGGACCTCGTTCAATAGCCCCTGCAGATGGGCCTTTTCATCGGGCTTGACGGGGGAAAAAGGATCCATGATCGCTTTATGCTTTCCTGCAGTCAACAGTCGTCTTTGGACGCCCGGTTTGTGCATGGCATCGACGAACCGGAACGTGCTCATGATGACCCCGATCGATCCAACGATACTGGCGGGGCTCACATAGATTTTGTCGGCAGCCGCGGCGATGTAATAACAGCCGGAAGCACACATATCTCCCACCACGGCGATGATGGGCAGCTCCGGTTTTTCCTTCTTGATCCGGCGGATGGCTGCATACACGGAGGCTGCCTGGACCGGGCTGCCGCCCGGGGAATTCATCTGCAACATAATCCCCTGGGTGCGTTCATTGGCGGCCGCTTGCTCGAGCCCTTTGATGAGCACCTCGGCACTGGTAGGGGAATCCTGGAGGATCATCCCTTTGACACCTACCATGGCAGTGATCTTGCCTTCCTCCATGGGATTCACCTGGGGCCAGGATTTGAACAGACTCGCGGTCACCACGACCAGATAGGTGAAGAACAGGAATCTGAAGAAGACACTCCAACGCCGGCTGCGCCGACGCTCGGTGAGTGTTTCCATCGCTAGCTTCTCCAACACTTCCCGCTCCCATGGTTCCCGATGAGAGCTACCGGATTCCTCTGTCATCTTTCTCCCCTGGACAATTTACCTACTATGATAACAATTAAACTATGAACAAAAGCGTAACGAGGCTCAGGGCCGATAACTGATGCGATAGATCACCCCACGCATATCGTCGGAGACGAGAAGTGCCCCATCCGGCATCTCCAGGATATCCACCGGCCGACCCATGACCCTGCCGCCAGGTCTCAACCATCCCTTTGCAAAGACATGCTCAGCGACCGGTTCGTTCCGATTATTGAACTGCAACCAGACCACCCGGTAACCTGTCGGCTCGGAACGGTTCCAGGAACCATGTTGGGCCACGAACAAATGGCCCCGGTAACGGGCCGGGAACCGGTTGCCGGTGTAGAAACGCACCCCCAGTGGAGCCACGTGAGCACC
>CAYUPV010000256.1:0-3727 GCA_964445885.1 uncultured Methylococcales bacterium | reverse complement strand
GATTGACGTAATTCTCAAGCGCTACATCCTCGGTCGCGTAACGGCTCATGAAACCAGCCTGATCGCGAAATAACACAAATTGTGTCAACAACCAGGCGAGGTAAGACACGTCGGCGTAGCATCGCCCGAGAATAAACCGGCAGTAGCGCTCCGGCTCGCCGGTATCGCGCAGGCCCACTTCCGCTAACAGGGCAGGATGTGTATGGTGCTGATAGTGCCGGATGAACGAAACCCCAAGTGGAGTCAAAACGCCGGTCCATGATTCCCCGATATCGACCATGGTCAGCAGCGCTTGGCGGTCGGAAACCCCCTCGTCGTCTTCCTTCCGTGGGGAATCCCACTCTCCGGCCATGGTGGTGATGGGACGTGATTGAAGGACATAAATCCCTTGCCGGTCTCCCGCCCATTCGATGTCTTGCTCCGCGCCATGAAGGTCCCGGATGGTCGATGCCAAGGTCCACAATGAGCGTATTTGGCCGAACGTCAACGACTCCGACCCCCGCAGGGCTTCTACCGATTTGACGAACTCCACCCCCTTCTTGTCGCTGGGGATGCAGCGCAACAGTTTATAGCGGATGGTCTTGTCGATCACACGCCCAGTCGCAGACTCAATTCGATAGCTGTCGGCCGCAACTTTCCCTTCGACAACGGCAGCACCCAGCCCCCATGCCGATTCAATCAACATTTCTTCATTTTGTGGCGCCAGCGGGTTTCGAGTAAACGCCACACCAGATACAGCGGCTTCCACCATTTCCTGCACAATGACCGCCATCGTCCCAGCCTCGACCGCAGGTTTACCCATCACCCTCAAATAAGCCAGAACCTGATCGCTCCAGGCCGATGCCCAACATTCACGGATGGCAGTAAGCAGCTGGCTGTCCGACCGCACATTCAAAATGGTCTCGTACTGGCCAGCGAAAGATTGACCATGTGCATCCTCTCCAACGGCCGAGGACCTGACTACCAGAGGTTTGCCCTTGAAACTGCGCGTGAAATCGAATAACCCAGCGGTCAGTTCAGATGGAATCCTCGCTGAGCGCAAAGCGTTACCAATGGTTCGCCAGGCAACCGCCGTGCTTGGACGCCCCACGGCACCGCCAGCCAGCCTCAGGATACGGCCAAGCCGGTTGTATTCGATGACAGCTCTCCACGCACTAGTGGTGATCACGAAACCGGACGGCACTGGAATCCCGGCATGCTTGAGAATACCCAGGTTCTGTGCCTTGCCGCCAACCAGATCCGGCGACACAAGTGCACAATCATGCAAGGGAAGAAGATAAGTCATCGATAATTGCATCACACAGTCAGGATTCGACTCAATGTGACGGGTCTTTTGGGGGCCGGTGGAAATTCCCGCAAGGGAACACCTGCTCGCGCCACAAAAAACACCCGACCTGCAAAATTAAATTCCTTTTGGAACCTGGACCTCAATTGCGGATGTTGCAAGATCACACTGACAGGGTGCAGGGCCAGTCCCGCTCTTGTCGCAGCGATCCAAACGCCGAGCAGGCACCCTCCCGCTGCCAGCTGCAATGCCAAATCGGGTTGATCGTCCTTGAAAGCAAGCAATACGAACATGGGCCCGGCGGCAACCAAGGATCCCAGCCGGGAAGACAACAACCCGGGCAAACCAGCATACTTAAGCCACCTCATCGAAGCAGGCGCCAACACCCATTTCAACACCCAGCGCAAGCAGGCCGGCATAGGTCCGAACAATTGTTGAACCGGTAAACCGGTCACCGTCCCCTCACCCTTGTCCCCGCCGAATCGCAGATACCGATAGGTTTCCTGCCATACCTGCCCATTTTCAAATTCAACACCTGCCGTCTCTGCAATGAATGCACCCAGACGCTTCAAGCTTCTCCGATCCCGAATCAAACTCACCTTCAAGGCGCTTCCTGATTCCGGAAAAACCCTTGATCCCGCGTTGATCAAAGTTCTGACGCATTCTTGGGATATAGTTTTGCCGGCATATGGGCCTCGATTGGTGATCCTCCGGGGTAACGCCGCCACTTCCGTTTTCAATTCGTCTGATACCGGTTGGCAATACCGTCCCACTTCCACAATCACCAGTGGATGCCACGCATCCGGCCAATCTTCCTTCACGGGCGGCCGACCAATAGTGCCCGAATTCACCCAGGCGACACTGGCTCGCAAACCCTGTACCCACAGACCCAACAAAAGACTCTCCACATAGGCACCACAGCTCAAATTCATTTCCAACTTAAATGCGGGAAGGGCCCGCAGACAACGCTCCCGGTTGAGCGCCACGATCAGCCAGGCTGCCTCCGACTCAGAAGAAATGCACGCTGCTGCTCGCGTTCGCAACCATTCCCGAAGCATCGATCGCCGTTGTTCACCAGTGACTACCAGAATTTCCCAGGGTTGACTGTTGTGGGAAGATGGAGAGAACGACGCGATTTCGAGTGCTCGTTGCAAACCCTCAGCAAAATTTCCTTTCGCTTCGACCTGTGTCATCTCACATACCCGATCACTTACATCGCTGACTCGGACACGGTTTCACGCATTGCACTTTCACTTTGCAGCTGATTTCTGCGCCGATGGTATTCGACGATAGGCATATCAACCCGCAAGGGAACGGTGTGCCCATCACTGACGGGGGGTTACCCCAAAACCACCTGCTTATCCTCTCTCAAACCAATTTTTCGGTCATACAAATTGGAAATCCAACACAGGAAAGGACCGATAACCGGCAGGGTAACCAGCTTCTGGTAGCAAGCGATATAGAAAAGGGTATTGTGTTCATCAATGGGCGTGATAAAAACCGCCGAATAAAAATCATCACGATGATGACGCCATAGAAGGCGGTATCTGTAATCTACCCGCCAATACCCTGGGAATTGGAACTGCACATCCAGGCAATTTTCTTGCAATGCCTTCGGGATATTTTCAGGCCGCTCGCTGATTACCGCTGAACCATCGTCCTCGACACCGACCATACGCAAGTAACGGCTTTGGGAATTTTTCTTCAACCGGAGAGTCGTGATCAATTTCATTCGGCCATCTTCCCATAACACCCCACCCATAGGATCAACGGATTCGGAAAAGTAACGCCCGAAACTCTTTCCATGCACGACAGGCACATGTGCCGCATCCAAGAGATTCTCAATAATCCTGGTGTAATGAGTCGGCCATACATAGGGTAGTGAAATATGGCTGATGCATTGATTAAATTCGTTGAACCATGGCAATGGAGGAAGAGTGTTCTCATATTCCCCCCACCATAACCAGACAAAACCATGGACTTCTTCAATTCGAAATAGCTCCGCCTTTAATGACTTGGGAATGATACCGTCACTACCATTGGCGGGAATGTAGCGACACGAACCAGTTTCATAAAATTGCAGACCATGATAAGGGCAACGGAAACGACCATCACAACCCCTGCCATCACTTATTTTTGCGTGACGATGCGGACAACGGTCTCTCATGCATACTATCCGGTTTCTGGCATCACGCCAGAGCACCAGATCGATTCCTAATCGTCTAATGGGTATCGCTTTTTTCTTTGGGATTTCACTAGAACGAGCAATGATATACCACTGATTGTAAATCATTGGGCCAGACTGCATTGTTTGGGGAATCATACTGTTATAAAACGATTCAATACATAAATCAAAATCAGCCAAAATTTTATCAAGATTAAACCTAGGGGTAACTACTCACCCCTATCGTTATAGATCTCACCGGAGAGCGCCAACTGAAT
>CAYUPV010000255.1:0-3730 GCA_964445885.1 uncultured Methylococcales bacterium | reverse complement strand
AATCGAAGATGTGGTTGCTGAAGGGCGTGATGGGTCTTCATGATGAAACCGCGTTGCACCAGGGTGAGCAGGTCGGTCTGGCCCTGTTCGATCAGAAAATCTTCGACTTTCTCATACAGGCGAATGTAGGGGTCCAGTCTGGAGGGCCCGAGACGCCCTGCATAGATTTCTTGCTTGATCCCATCGGCTATCCACCGGGGCTCTGGATATTCAGCAGCGTAACTGAGGAGCAGCTGGAGTTTGAGCAACGCCTTGTAGGGGGAGTCCAGCGCTTTGTAGAGGTGCCACATCCCGGCACTGACAAACTCGTGTGCAGGGACGTTGTCCAGGCCACCCAGATCGATGAAAGAGGCGGAATCGATGAAGCGTTTGCCCAGCAGATAATCGGCATATTCCCGGTAATGATGTTCCTGTTCCGGTGGGATCAGCCACCATAGTAATCTGTGGCCTGCCAAGTGAATGGCGGTGCGGTAAAATTCCTCCAGCAGCAAAATGTGCTGGGTGCTGCCTGAACTTTCCCCGGACAATGGGGGAAGTTTCCCCTGGCGAAGTTTTTCGGGATCGACGAGAAAGCAGTGGATTTCCAACCCGTTGTCATCAGCCCAGCGTTCGATTCCCCGGCATTTGCGCTCCAGATTGGCAAGCGCTTCAAGATCCAGATCACTGCGATGACAGACCCAGAGATCCAGATCACTTTTTTCCGACCAGGCGACACTGCCCACGCTTCCCATCAGAAAAAGAGCGAGGATAGGTGCCTCTGGGATGCCACGTCGTCGGTAATCGAAACCCGGCGAAATGCGTTTGATTGCTTGGCGGGTGGGTGCAGGGGCGCGGTAGTCGCTGATTCCCGCGGGTGCCAGACCGTCACAAAAGCCCGGTAGTGCTGGATGATTGTGGTGGAACAGCAGCGGCAGGATTTCCAGGCAGTCACGCTGGCGCCTGTTCAGACATCGGCTTAAAATGTTGAGGCGCTGGCGATGCAGGTGCAGAAAGCGGCGGGCCAGTAAATGAAGGCTCTTGCGGCTGATTTCTTCACCGGGCGCGCCCAGGTGGATGGAAGGCTGGCTATGGATGGGCAAGTGTCAGGACAGAAGGGCGCTTAGGTTGATTTCCTGATCTTCTTCCACCTTTCGCAGCAGTTTGCCCAGGTCATCCCCTTTCGTCCAAGCTGTCACTCCATAGCGAACCTTGCTTTTGTCATCTTTGAAATCGAAAGCGGCGCGATCACTGAGGAGTTTGACCGCCAGTTCCTTGGCATCCTCGAGTGACGTCTCGGGCAGGATCAGCAGGAAGGTATGGTCATCAAGCATGCCGATTTCATCGGCCCAGCGAAGTTTATCCTTGAGCGTCTGGCTGATGGTTCGCAGCATAGCATGATGATGTTGCACCTCGGCGTTGCTCTCGATGCTGAGGCGTATGACTGAAAGCGGATTCTGGTAACGTCTGCTACGACTGATCTGGCGATTGAGTTCCTGAAGGATAGCGCGGCGGTTCTGGAGGCCGGTGACGGGGTCGGTGGTTTCCAGGGAGTGGATGCGTTGCTGCAGTAATTCGACGTTCTCCTCGAGCTGGACGTGTTCGGTGACGTCCAGGAAATAGTGTACCTGGCCACCCTCCAACTCGTAGACTTGCTGGCGCCGCAAGCGGCGGATGCCGTCATTGAAGGGGATTTCCACCATTTTTTCGTTGGGCAGTGGTGCCAGCGGTGTTTCCAGTACCGGTCGTCCTACCAGCTCTCCTTTGGGGCGCCTGGCCAGATCGGTAAGGATCTCGTTCAACCAGGCGATGCGACCGTTCTTGATCACCAATACGCCCAATGGTGCTTTTTCCAGAGCAATGCTCAAATCATCCAGCGTTATGATCATGATTTGTCACCTGAACCATCATTTGGGGAAGTATGACACAAAATGCACCAATGTTGGTCAAACGAGCTGTTCCAGACGCGCACGCGCCTCTTCAGCAGCCTTCCTGACCTGGGTGGGTGCGGTGCCGCCGAAGTGATTCCGGGCAGCCACCGACCCCTCCAGAGTCAGCACGTCATAGACATCGCCTTCTATCCTGTCGCATAAGGAGTGTAGTTCATCCAGCGCCAGATCGGCCAAGTCGCACTCTTTATCCAACGCTGTTTTTACCGCCTTGCCAACGATTTCATGGGCATCGCGGAAGGGGACTCCCTTACGCACCAGGTAATCGGCCAGGTCAGTGGCAGTGGCAAAGCCCTGCCGGGCGGCCTCGTACATGCGATCGCGTTTGGGGGACACATGCGACATCATGTCGGCGAAGGCTCTCAGGCTGTTTCTGACCGTATCCACGGTGTCGAAGAGCGGTTCTTTGTCTTCCTGATTATCCTTGTTATAGGCCAGGGGTTGGGATTTCATCAGAGTCAACAGTCCCATCAGATGACCAAACACCCGGCCGCTCTTGCCGCGAACCAGTTCCGGTACATCCGGGTTTTTCTTCTGTGGCATGATCGAAGAACCGGTGCAGAAGGCATCCGGGAGGTCGATGAAGTCGAACTGGGCCGAGGTCCACAGCACCAACTCCTCGGAGAAGCGTGACAAGTGAGTCATGATTAAGGCGGCACAGCCACTGAACTCGATGGCAAAGTCACGGTCTGAGACAGAGTCCAGAGAATTGGTGGTGGGTTTATCGAAACCCAGTAGTTCCGCTGTATAGAAACGGTCGATGGGAAAGGGAGTCCCGGCGAGGGCAGCTGCTCCCAGCGGCATTACATTGAGTCGTTTGCGGCATTCCATGAGCCGCTGCCGATCCCGCTGCAGCATCTCGAACCAGGCCAGCATATGATGGCCAAATGTGACCGGTTGGGCCACCTGAAGATGGGTGAATCCAGGCATGATGGCATCGGCTTCCCTTGAGGCCAGATCGAGCAGTGCCGACTGGAGGCGATGCAACTCAGCCAGAATATGGCCTATCTCGTCCCGCAACCACAGGCGGATGTCGGTGGCTACCTGATCGTTACGGGAACGGGCGGTGTGGAGTTTCTTGCCGGCGTCGCCGATCAGCTCAGTCAGCCGGGCTTCGATATTCATGTGTACGTCTTCCAGAGCCACTGACCACTGGAAACTACCACTTCGGATCTCGTCTTGAATCTGTTCAAGACCTGTGATGATGCTCTTGCATTCAGCATCGCTGAGAACACCGATTTTGTTCAGCATCCTGGCATGGGCAATGGAGCCCTGAATATCATAAGGTGCCAGCCGTTGGTCGAACTGTATCGATGCAGTGAATTCTTCAACGAACTGGTCTGTCGCTTGGGTGAATCGCCCACCCCAGGGTTTGTCAGTCTCTGCCATTTTTTACTGCGTTACCGTGAAAGAGCCTTCTCAAGGAATCAGGTAGGTTGGGTTGAGCGAAGCGAAACCCAACAATTGCCGAGTAGTGGCTTTCCGCTGACGCTTCTGTCTACTGAACGGTGTTTCATCCTCTGGGGTGATGGTAGCCCGTATCATGTGTGTTACCGTGAAAGTTACATTTGGGCAGGGAGCAGGGCATTGGTTTTCGGGACGCAGTGAACACTTTTTTGTTCCTCAGGTGAAAACATGTTGATGCGGTTGCCGTGGAAGTTCATCCGGTCGATTATTGTATGATACCCCAATCCAAAATTTCAGCGTGTGAATCTGTGTATGACTTGAATTCCAAACCCTTAAGTAACATATCGGAAGAGCACACGTCTGAACTCCAGTCACATTCAGAAACCTCGTATGCCGTC
>CAYUPV010000254.1:0-3741 GCA_964445885.1 uncultured Methylococcales bacterium | reverse complement strand
TTTTCCCAAGAGGTTTTTTCGTGTTATTGACAGGGGCTGGCTAAATGGTGACCCCGCTCCTTCCCCAGGGAATCAGGGATGGTCGGGTGCTTCGGCTTCGGCGGGCCTGCTGAGGATTTCCGCCAGGATGGAGGTTTTGGGACTCAGTATGCAGAAGGTCAGCTCGCCCACAGAGATCATGGCGAGTTTCTTATGTTCACCCACGAGGACAATTTGTTCTGGATGCCCCAGGCCCAGGCTCTCTTCTCCCCGGTACGCCACCTGAAAGCATGTCTGCGATAACGCCGCCATTGCTTCTAAATGGCTAGCGTGGCCTGACGCTGCGAGGGGCAGTCCCTCGTAACTTACGAGACAGGCCGAGACCCCGTCGTGAGCCGACACCTCTTCCGCCAGTTGTTCCGCTGTCAGGCGCAGCATTCGCCGGGAACTTGTGGTATTTTGTTTCAGCCCGGTTTCTTTCGCCTGGCCAGTCTGCTGGCATTTCCGGGCCAGCAGCCGCAATTCATGTACTCGGTTATCAAACCAATGCAAGTCTAATTCTCCCCCGTGGTTCCATCCCCTATCTTGGTTGGCTGCAGATTGTAAGTGTTCTGGCGCGCATGCTTAGAAAAGTTCGGCCAGCTCGGGGACGGATTCCTTGATCTCATATCGCACGGCACCTAGCATAGCGTCACGGTCGGCGAACAACGTCAGGATCATACCGCCCTTGACAGGCGCCAGCAAAATAAACCCTTCGGCGTTCTCGCAGATCACGATGTGCACGGTTCCCTGGGTTACATGTTCGGAAGCGCGAGAAGCGGCTCCGAAGACGATCTGAACCGAGGCTCCCAGGGCATCGGTGTCGACTTCGAAGTCACGCCGGATGTGAGTCACAAGACCATCGCTGTCCACCAGCGCTGCAGCCATCACACCTCTCAGGGCTGTGAGGCTACGCAGAATGGAGTCTATGGTTTCGTTACGGGCCGCGCGCTTGTCAATTTGGGCGATGTCAGTCATGTCAGGTTCCTCTCAGTGGCTGGTTGAAATGGGTGCGCCTAAAACAATAGCCAAGGATTCATTCTGTTGCCCCCTTGACGGTAATACAGGCGATGACCGCTCGTCGGTTTTGGGCCCGGCCTTTGCGGGTCCGGTTGTCGGCGATAGGTTGATTGGCCCCGAAGCTGCGCATGCGAATTCCTTTGACGTTGATTCCCGCGTTTTTCAGCAGCCAACGGAAAGTCTTTGCCCGGCTCAAGCCTATGACATCATTTACAGTCGTTGTGCCGATATTACAGGTGTGTCCGGTAATCTCCACGCCGTCGGGACAATCCTGGATCAGTTTCTTGGCCATGGCAAGCTTTTGCTCGTTCCAGTCCGAAGGAGTGTCGGAATTCCAGTGGAAATGAATAATGACCGTGTTAGCTGGCGAAGTTATGCCAGCAGTAGCTGAGGCAAGGTCGGTCGGGTGCGTTACCGGCCCGCCGCTCCCCGCCTGTAGAGCCGGTTTTTCCAGAGAGCCTTTTGCGACCGGTTGTTCGGTTGCAGAACCAGAGACGGACTGGGTTGCAAGGGGTTCTCGTACTTGCCCTGTCACGGCTGTCTGGTTTTGGCCTTCCGGTTGCCTCAGGGCGATCGTGGCCTCTGTCCCCGCGGCCGCTTCTGTGGTACCAGCCGGTATCTCAGCGGGAGGGACCTGTTGGGAAGATGCGGTTTTGGGGGGCAGTGTTGCTGGCGTGGTCTCATGGATAAGTTCGGGCATTGCGTCTGCCTGTACGCGCGCCTGGTCCAGCGGTGCCTGTGGATCGGTAGGCAGGAAGAAATAAACCACGGATCCGCTCAGCACGGTAAGCAGAAACAATGCCGCAAGCAGCATTTTTCGTGAGAACCATAGCCGGTCCCCGTTGGTTTGGCGCGAAGCCGTCGCAGTCCGTTCCTTCTCAGAAGAGCCACAGATACCATCCAGTCCATCGTAATCCAGGTTGGATTGGTTGTTCATACTACCTCCCGAACACACCGAAATCCGAGAAATCGATACCGCTGTGTTGCTATTACTGCTGTTCTGGCTATGGTGCCGTCTACCCTGCAGGCATGAAGGAAGGAACCTCCCATAACCCACAGGTAACCTGGTTCCGGCAGGTCCCCCTCCGCTTGATCTTGTTCCGGCAGTTCCGTCCACTCCCAGGCATTTCCCACCAGGTCCAGACATCCATCCGCGCTGCTCCCCTCCGGGTAGGCATCCACCGCCGTCAGCTCCCCGGGCCCGGACTCGGGATTGTTGCAGCGATCGGCATCCCATTCATTTCCCCAGGGGAACCGCCTCTGATCTGGGTGCCTGGCGGCGCATTCCCATTCGAGAAATGTCGGGAGCCGTTTGCCACACCATTGAGCAAATCGGCGGGCATCTTCCAGAGAGACATTCACCACTGGACGATCGTGAAGCCGGGGAGGTGGTTTGGTGCCATACCAATCATGGGGGGGAGGGTGATTGGTGGCGGCAATAAACCGACTGTAAGCGGCGTAGGTCACGGGGGTGAGATCCAGAAAAAAGGCTCTGATGGGGAAGGCACGACCCGAGTAGGCGGAACGAAGCTGCATCGAATCAATAAACACCATTTCCGGCGGCGGCGAGGGAACACGTCTCAATTTTCCAGAATCCGCCTCAGATCGTTTTGTCCCCGATGCGGCCTTGGATGGCGGACTTTCTGTGACAGTCATGGGGGGGGCAACCCAGTCTCCCACGGCTGGGGACTCGGCCTGGGCAGGAGGCTGGATTCTCTGCACTGTGCCAACAGTGCTTTTCTGAACTACACTCTGCGCTGACGGCTGACTGGATGGTGGGGGCGTGTATTCCTTGCCGGTCGAAACAATGGCCGTTAAGTCCGGCTGGTCGGAAGAAAGTTCCTTGTGTCCTGGCTCGCGTGGCTGCAGACCGCTACCGTGGTGGCGCTCGTCGGGCAAGGACGAGGCAGGAGGAAGAGACTGAACCGAATTTTTATGGCCAGGGAACCGCTGGCGGATGGCGTCCAGCACCATGCCAATGAGTTCGGAGGGTATGGCTACCAATCGGCTCCACAATGAATCTGTTTGCTTCTCATTCAGGAATTTCCGGATGCATAGGCGTATCAGGCGTGAGGTGATTTTTTTTTTCGATCGGGCCTGGGCTTCATGCAAGGCATGGTCACAGAGGATATTGATCACCCTGGGGATTCCGCTGGCAACGCGATAGGCAGTAAGTGCCGCCCCTCGGGTAAAGAGATTGGGATTACCTCCGGCAATCTTGAGTCGGTAGCGTATGTAGGCAATGGTTTCGCCTTTTGACAAGGGTTGGAGGATACATGCGGCCAGAGCCGGATCGCCGCTGCTTTCCGGGATCAAGGTTCCTTTGATAGTTTCAACCATTTCATGCTGGCCGACCAGTAGGATTGTCAGGATGTTATCTGCAGCCTTGCCCAGCCAGTTGATCCTGCGGAGGGTATCCAGAGTCTCCGCCGTGAGGTCTTGGGCCTCATCCACAATCAGCATGACTCTTCCGCTTCGCATCTCCTCGCTAGCCAGGAACTCACTCAGCTGTTTCAGCAGAAGATGTTCCTCGGGCTGTTCAAGGGGGTAACTGATCCCAAAGTCATCGCAAACCGAGGCAAGCAACTCCACTGGTTGCAGGTGCGGATTGGCGATCATAGCGATCGGGATGTGAGACCATTGCTTTTCGAGAAGATAGCGGTAAAGCAGGGTCTTCCCGCTTCCCGGCTTGCCCAGCAGCAG
>CAYUPV010000253.1:0-3826 GCA_964445885.1 uncultured Methylococcales bacterium | reverse complement strand
GCCCCCATGGACGGGTTCACGGCGTCCCGAAAACCAATACCCTGCTCCCTGCCCAGATGTAACTTTCACGGTAAAAAATCCCAAGTCACAAGCAATCACTTCAAGTTTAGTCCAATTCCGGTCGGACTCCAGCCGCACATGACTGGGCCCTCTGCCTGGCCTGGTCGATGTCCTCGGCAGTCGAGAGCGCGACGCCCATGCGCCTGCGCACGAAAGACAGGGGTTTGGCAAACAACCGCAACCTGCTTTCTGGAACAGCCATGGCACCTTCCACCCCCCGATAACAGAGCCCTACCCCCTCTACCCCCCCATAAATGACAGCTGAAGCGCCTGGGCGCAACAGGCGGGTATCCACTGGCAGACCAAGGAAGGCCCTCACATGCAGCTCGAACTCATTCTGCATCTGGGTGGCCATGGTGACCATTCCCGTGTCGTGTGGCCTGGGACTGACCTCACTGAACCAGACCCGGTCACCGGCGACGAACAATTCCACCCCGAATAATCCCTGTCCGCCCAAGGCCTCGACCACCTCGCCTGCAATGCGTTGTGCTTCTTTCAAAGCTGTAGAACTCATGGGCTGGGGTTGCCAACTCTCCACGTAATCACCATTTTCCTGGCGATGACCGATGGGCTGGCAAAAGAAAATCTTCGCTTGTCCCTGCTTATCCAAGGCTCTCACAGTCAAAAGAGTGATCTCGTAATCGAATGCGATCCGCGCTTCTACGATCACCCGCCCGCGATCCACACGGCCACCCTTGCGGGCTTTTTTCCAAGCGTCTTCCAGTTGCTCCCGGTGCTCCACTACGGACTGACCCTTACCCGAAGACGACATGGTTGGCTTGATGAAACATGGGTAACCGATACTGTCAGCGCTGGCCTTCAATTCGTCTATGGAACCTGCAAACGCATATTTCGAGGTGGGCAGTTTCAATTCTTCTGCAGCCAACTTGCGGATCCCTTCCCGGTCCATGGTCAGACGCACCGCCCTGGCACAGGGAACCACCCGGGTCAATCCCTCCTGCTCGATTTCAAGCAATGTGTCGGTTGCCAGCGCCTCGATCTCGGGCACGACCCATTGCGGACGTTCCCGCTCCACCAGGGATCGAAGCTGCTTGCCATCAGACATATCGATAACATGGCACAACTGGGAGACGTGCTGGGCCGGTGCGTTCTCGTAGCGATCCACCGCAATGACCTCCAGCCCGTAGCGCTGGCAACTGATGGCAACCTCCTTGCCCAACTCCCCTGAGCCGAGCAACATGATCTTGGTGGCACTGGAGGTCAGGGCAGTTCCGATTTTCATAGATCTGTTCCTACGTAGTCATGAAAAGTGTTTTCACCACAGGTGACGTAGTGATCGTAGTGAAAAAATTCAATCACTCTGTTTCCTCTATGTCTCTGCAGTGAGTCGTCTTGGCTCCTCTCCCCTCAAGCCGCCTGATACTGCTCCCACGCCTTGGCCAGCCGTTTTTCGGAGATCGGATACGCGGTTTTGATCTGCTGGGCAAACAGCGACACCCGGAATTCCTCCAGACTCCAGCGGAATGGATCGGTATCGGGAACAGCGATATCGCCGGTTTTCACTCGTTGCCAATAGGCATCCCAGAAAGGTCGCAAACGCTGGACTCGATCTTCGTCCTTGACCAACTCGTATTCTGCCTTGTCGAGACGGTATTGCAAGGCTTTGAGATAACGGGGCAGCTCCTTGAGGTGTTGCCACGGTATCCTGCCTACGAACCCGGTATAGCCCAGCAGGGTCAGCTGATCATCGATGTCGCTGCCACTGGCAGACCGGTCCAGATGCTTCAGCTTGGCCCGCCGGGCGCGACAGTCCCGAAGTCCTCCCAGGATTTCCCTGATCGTTCCCCCCATCCGCTGTGCAGTCTCGAACAACACTTTCCGATTGGCTTCGATACAGTCATACAAGGCGTCACGACTACGGATTTCGTCCGCCCCGCTGAGAAACACCTCTTCAACGATCCGGTCGGCCATTTCGTCGGCCAAGGGTCTCTGTGGGGCATCCTGGTAAAGGTAAGGATGGCACGGCAGTCGGGCATAGCTCAGCTCGTCAGCAGTGCTGAAGGGAAGCTGTTTCTTCAGGCGGCGGATATCCTTGCCCAACATCAACTGGATCATCCGGTTGAGACCTTGGTGGTGTGCCCTCGAAGCTTCTTCGGGGGTCGGAAACAACCTCACGCCACAGCTCAGTCCTTCATCCACCAGGGCGGTAAACCCGACTACAGTGTGTTCGCCCCGGTTCATCCGGAAGGTTGCGGGCAATTCATCGAAATCCCACTGTTTCAGACCGCTTCGGGTCAGTTGGTCGCCTGTGGTGCGTTCGAATCCACGTTGCGCCGATAACGCCAGCTTGGCTTTCAGGCGTTCGAGATCCCGGCCCCGTGCCAGAATCGCTCCTTTCTCATCCATCACCAGAAAATTCATCCGCAAATGCTCAGGCAGGTCCACTGCCTGGAGCTGGGCAGGATCGACTTTCACTCCCATCACCCTGACCAGCGCACGTGCCAGTGCCGACCAAAAGTACCCTTCGTAACCCTGCAGTTCCTCCAGTACCCGTCCAGCGGTATCCGGAATCGGCACAAACAATCGGCGGAGGCTGCGCGGCAACCCCTTGAGAATGAAGATGATCTTCTCCTCCAACAATCCGGGGACCAGCCAATCGAAAGGATCCGGTCTGAGCTGTGGCAGGACCGGGAGGGGAATCTTCAGCGTGACTCCGTCATCCTCGTGGCCAGGCTCGAAACGATAGCAGTAAGCCAGCTTGAGACCACCCTGTTCCCAGTAGTCCGGAAAATCGGCGACCTGCACCCCTTCTTCCTGCCGGGCAATTTCCTCCCGGCTCAGCTGGAGCAGACCAGGATGGCTGCGCTGTTCCCTGCGATACCATCGCTCGAAATCGTCGGCATTGGTGATTGAGGAAGGAATACGCGAGTCATAGAAATCGAACAACCAGCTTTCGTCCACCAGCAGATCCATCCGTCTGGCTTTGTGCTGCAACAGCCCCACTTCTTCCAGGAGCGCCTGATTATGGCGGAAGAACGGGAGTTTGCAATCGTAATCCTGGCCAACCAGGGCAGCACGAATGAAAATCTCCCGCGCCTCTTTGGGGTTGATGTGTTCGTAGGCCACCTTGCGCCGCTCCACCAGGGTGAGCCCGAACAGGGTCACCCGTTCGAACACCGCCACCCGCCGGGCCCTGCGTTCCCAATGAGGATCAAAATGATGCCGCTTGAGCAGGTGTCCGGCACATTGCTCGATCCAGCGTGGTTCCACCTGGGCATTGATGCGTGCATAGACTTTACTGGTCTCCACCTGCTCGGCGGAAACCAGCCAGCGCGGCCGGGTCTTGAACAATCCGGAACCGGGAAAGATGAAAAATTTGAGACTACGTGCCCCCAGATATTCGAACTTGTCCTGACGGAATCCCACCTGGGACAGCAGCCCGCTCAGGATGGCACGATGGATCTCCTCGTATTCTGCTGGTTGCTGATTGGGGCGCCATCCCAATTCCCCCTTGATCACCTCCATGAGCTGGGAATGGATGTCCTGCCACTCGCGCATCCTGAGATAGGACAGAAAATGCTCCTTGCAGAACTTACGTAGCTGAGTGTTGGACAGGTGTTTGCGCTGCGCCTCATAGAGCTGCCAGAGAGAGAGGAAACTGAGAAAATCGGAACGCTCGTTGCGCCACTGGGCGTGCTTCTCGTCGGCCGCCTGTGCCTGATCGGCGGGACGCTCGCGGGGGTCCTGGATGCTGAGACCGGCGGCGATCACCGCCAACTCGGTCAGGCAATTCTCCTGCTGGGCT
>CAYUPV010000252.1:0-3836 GCA_964445885.1 uncultured Methylococcales bacterium | reverse complement strand
GTGGGTAGAGGCGAAGCCGAAACCCGCCATGTGATGTTTGTTGGGTTTCGCTTCGTTCTACCCAACATACAATCTCTCATCTTGCGGGGTGTCGGCCAGTTCTTCATGAATCTTATCGGATCAATTGTGCCAGGTGTTTGAATTGGGGGTGGTCGGCATCGCGTAGCCATTCGAACAGGACAGATTCTCCTGACAAAACGACGATTCCCGCCTGGCGCATTCTTTCCAGGGCGTAGACTTTGTGTTCCGGTTTCCTCGAACATACGGCATCTTCGACCACGAACACCTGCCTGTTCGCATTTTGCAGGGCAAAAGCGGTCTGCAGTACACATACATGGGTTTCCTGGCCGGTCAGAAAGATCTGACTGCGGTAAGTTTGCTCCAGTCGGTCATGGAAACCTTCCGCGCTGGTGCAGGAAAAACCGGTCTTGGCCAAAGGGATCACTTGGTCAGGCACGTGGGCTGCGATTTCCGGGCAGGTGGCGCCGAGCCCCGTAGGATATTGTTCTGTGGCCAGTACTGGGATGTCGAGGACGGTGGCTGCCTGCAGCAGCATGCCAGTGGTATCGAGCATCTGTTGAAGTTCCTCTTCCGGCATGGCCTCGGCCAGGCGGGGTTGGATGTCGATCACGACCAGCGCGCTTTGGTCGGCGTCACAGAGTAGAGGTTTCAAAGCCATGTATTTCCTTCGTTGTTTTTCAGTGGATGGTCAGGTATGACTTCTCAGGGTTTACCAAAACAGGATGGAGGAACTCCCGCAGGCGATAGTGTAGGGCGGGATCCATACACGCCCTGAAACCGTTCCAGGGCTGTATTCCGGCAAGAGGGAATTAGTCTATCATCTCCGACAAAACCTTCCAGACCCGATCGGCAAGCACTGGCTGGGCTTGCCGATTGGGATGGATACCATCGTTCTGCATCAAATTGGCATCGAGCGCGACACCATCGAGGAAGAAGGGCACGAAGGTCACCCGATAGCGCTTTGCCAGGCCATTATAGACTTCCTCGAATTGATGTGAGAAACGCGGCCCATAATTGCTGGGGATCTTCATTCCCAGTAGCACTACCCTGGCGCCCACAGCCTGGGATCTTTCGATCATCGATGCCAGGTTTTTTTCCATCTGCCCAGGTGAAATCCCTCTCAGTCCATCGTTGCCACCCAGTTCCAGGATGACTATGTCCGGCTGATGTTGGTCGAGCAATTTCGGCAGGCGCCTGAGTCCACCGGCACTGGTTTCCCCACTGATGCTGGCGTTGACAAGGGTGACCGCTTTGTGTTCTTTATTAATTCGCTGTTCCAGCAGCGCCACCCAACCATTCTCCACCGGCAGACCATAGGCGGAGCTCAGGCTATCACCCATCACCAGAAGGGTGGTGGCAATTCCCGGCAAAGGTAACAACAGCCACAGGGCAAGCAGACAGATTCTCATCATGTTTCAATATTCCTCGATACAAACTTCCGCTTCGGTGGGTGCCTCATCCACCATGATCATTGCAGAGCATCTAAATAAATCGGTATCCCTTGAGGACAGCCGGCTGGATATTCTGATCGATGTCAATTTGACCATCGCCGGTGGTGAAAGTGTCGCTGTGGTTGGGGTTTCTGGATCAGGCAAGTCCACCTTGCTCAGTCTGCTGGCCGGACTGGACCTCCCCACCTCGGGCCGGGTGGTACTCGATGGGCAGTCTCTGAACGAGCTGGATGAGGATGGTCGGGCGGATTTGCGTGGCCGCCTGGTCGGCTTCGTCTTCCAAACGTTTCAACTGCTCCCGAGCCTGACCGCCCTGGAGAATGTAATGTTGCCCCTGGAACTCAAGGGTGAAAAGCAAGCCAGAGCCATGGCCACGGAGATGTTGCACCGGGTTGGCCTGCAGCACCGCCTTTATCACTCGCCCCGCCGACTGTCTGGTGGAGAGCAGCAAAGAGTGGCCCTGGCGCGGGCATTCGTGACCAGACCACGGATCTTGTTTGCCGATGAACCCACCGGAAATCTGGACCGGCGTACGGGCCGGCAGGTGATCGAGCTGTTATTCGAACTGAACCGTTTGCATGCCACCACCCTGGTTCTGGTGACCCATGACGAGGCCCTGGCAGAGCACTGCCGACGCAAGATCGTGCTGGATGCTGGCAGAATCGCGGCAGAATGATGAACGATCTGCGGTTGGCGTGGCGTTTCCTGAATCGGGACTGGCGCGGGGGTGAACTGAGTGTGCTGGTCATGGCCCTGGTCATCGCGGTGACCAGCATCACAGCTATCGTATTGGTGACCAATCGTCTGTCACGCACCATGGTCACTCAGGCGGCAGATTTCCTTGCCGCCGACCTGGTGGTCAGAGGCCATGCGCCGTTGCCGCCGGAATGGTTCGAGCAGGCCAGGAACATGGGGCTGGAGACCGCACGCACGGTCGAATTTGCCAGTGTGTTGGTGGAAAATGATCAACTGCTCCTGGTGGGGGTGAAGGCGGTCAGTCAAACCTATCCGTTGCGGGGGATGCTCAAGACCTCACACACTTATCCTGGGGTGGAGAGAAATGACCACCATCCATCGGCACCGGGGCGGGTATGGGTCGCGTTTCGGATTCTGAGTGAATTGAAACTCAAGCTGGGGGATCGGCTCCAGGTGGGCAATGCTCCTCTGCAGATAGAGCGCATCCTGACTTATGAGCCGGATGTCCGTGGCGGCTTTTACAGCATGGCTCCGAGGGTGCTGATGCGACTCGAGGACCTGAAAGCCACCGGCATTCTGGGACCGGGCAGTCGTGCCCATTTCTATCTGCTGGCGGCTGGGGAAGAAAGGGACATCAAGCGCTTCAAGGCCTGGCTCAGGCCCCGCCTGGGGACAGGTCAGAGGATTTTGGATATCTACGAGGACCGCCCCGATATCGGCAGGGCGCTGAGCCGCGCCGAGCGCTATCTTGGACTGGCAGGGGTGATTGTGGTGTTGATCTCAGGAGTGGCTGTGGCCATGGCCAGCCGCCGCTATAGTGAACGCCATTTCGATGGCGTGGCGGTAATGAAATGTCTGGGAGCGAAACAGGGGCGTATCCTGCGCTTGTTCTGCAGTCAATTCCTGCTGCTGGGATTGATTTCGGGAGGGTTCGGCATGCTGCTGGGCTGGGGAGTGGAGGAAAGCCTGGTGTGGTGGATGCGGCCCATGTTGCCGGCCAGGCTGGCGCGACCGGAATTGTTCGCATTCGCCTCGGGCCCCCTGACCTGCCTGCTGCTTTTGCTGGGATTTTCCCTGCCCCCATTACTGCGTTTGTGTCGAGTGCCTCCCCTTCGGGTATTGCGCCGCGATGCCCTGCCTGTCCCTCTCAGCGCATGGTTGGTCTATGGGATGGCGACACTGTCGGTGGCTGCGCTGATCTGGCATTTCAGTGGTGACCTGGAATTGACCGCACTGGTTCTGGGGGGGGGTGGTGCATCATTGCTGGTGCTGGCGTTGCTTGCCCTGGGATTGTTGAGTGTGTCACGGGGTGTGGTATTGAAATTCAGTCTGGTTTGGCGTTTGGGATTATGGAATCTGACACACCAGCGTCATGCGGCCGTAGGGCAGATCCTGGCTTTTGCGGTGACGCTGGCGGCAATGTCTCTGGGTACCCTGGTCCAGGACGAGTTGGTGGATGCCTGGCAACAGCAATTGCCTGACAAGGCGCCCAATTATTTCGTGATCAATATATTCCCTTATGAGCTGAAAGACTTTAAATCATTCCTCACCGGGCGGATCGGTGCCGAGACCAGCGCTTTCTATCCCATTGTCCGGGGAAGGTTGGTGGCGGTGAACACAGTGGACGTCCACCGGCTGGCCCGGGCCGACAGTCAAGGGGAATTGGCG
>CAYUPV010000251.1:0-3845 GCA_964445885.1 uncultured Methylococcales bacterium | reverse complement strand
GATTCATCCGATTCCCGGTTGCAACCTGCCTTTGGCGACGCTGGGCACTTTCATTCTGTGGCTGGGCTGGTTCGGGTTCAATGGCGGTTCCGAGCTGAAGGTTTCCGATGTGGGTGAAGCCAACGCGGTCGCCAAAGTGTTCGTCAACACCAATATGGCGGCGGCCGGTGGCGCCGTGGCGGCGCTGCTGACCGCGCGAGCGCTGTTCGGCAAGGCCGATCTTTCGATGATGCTCAACGGCGCCCTGGCAGGGCTGGTGGCGATCACCGCCGAGCCGCTGACGCCTGCTCCTCTGCTCGCTAGCACCATCGGTGCTGTCGGCGGGATCATCGTGGTATTTTCCATCGTCGGCTTCGACAAGGTACGTATCGACGATCCGGTGGGGGCCCTGTCGGTTCACGGTGTGGTTGGAATCTGGGGGCTGCTGGCGGTCTGTCTGTCCAATCCGGAGGCCAAGTTGAGCGCCCAGCTGATTGGCATCGCCACCATCTTTGGTTGGGTTTTCGTCTCCAGTTTCATCGTCTGGTTTGTGATCAAGATGTTGCTCGGTATCCGTCTCAGTGAAGAAGATGAATACAACGGTGCTGACTTCTCGGAATGTGGGATGGAGGCTTATCCGGAGTTCACCGGCAGCGCCCGCTGAAGAGGATGTTAAAAGTATAAAACAACAAAATGTTAAATTTTGTTTCCGCGCAACATATTGTTGTCTATATTAAACTCTAGAGCCATATCAATCTCTAAGAAGAGGATAAATCATGCAAACCAAACAGTTTCGAATGACGTTATTGGCGACCGCGGTAACAATTGTCACCGGCGGTGTTCAGGCCGAGGATATCATCCCCGGAAATATCCGCTCAGCGAGTGGTATCGTCGAGGCAGTCACCGGCACTAATGTGAACGAGACCCAATTCATGAAGAATCTGGGGCTGACCGTGGGCGGCTGGGTGGATTTCGGCTATACCAATAACTTCACAAATTCGAATAACAAGTTCAATGATCCGGTGACGTTCAACTTCCGCAATGACCGGGCATTGCTGAACCAGCTCAACGTGTTCGTGGAGCGGGCCGTCAGCACGGATGGTGACACATGGGATATCGGCGGTCGGGTGGACTTCATGATAGGGACCGATTCCCCGTTCACTCAGGCGGTTGGACTTGAAATCAGTGACTCTGGCAAGCAGAAGTGGATCGGCGATACTGATCAGGCGCATAACTTTACCCGGCTTGCATTGCCGCAGGCCTATCTGGAGGTCTATGCGCCGGTACTGAACGGCATCACCGCAAAGTTCGGGCATTTTTACACCATCATCGGTAACGAAGTGGTGACGGCCCCCGACAACTTCTTCTATTCGCACGCCTACACTATGCAGTATGGCGAGCCTTTTACCCATACCGGGGCCTTGTTCTCCATGCCTCTGGTGGACCGGCTCAGTATTACTATCGGTGCGGTCAACGGCTGGGACAGCCTGACGGCTGATATCGATGATGCCTGGAATTTCATCGGGGGTTTGAACTGGGACAACGGCGTTGATGGTGCCGGCGCCTTGTCTGTTGCCCTGACCGCGACCCATGGAGGGATCGTTGGCAATAACGGTCCTGCCGATAAATTAGATCGCTCTCTCTACAGCATCGTACTCAATTACGATATCCTCGATGATCTCCACTTTACCCTGCAGCATGATCACGGCTGGCAGGAGCAGCTGGGTACCGGTGACGATGCCCACTGGTATGGTCTCAACGGTTATCTGACCTATGACGTCAACGATATGTTCAGCGTCGGGAGCCGGATGGAATGGTTCCGCGATGAACAAGGGGTTCGTGTGGCTGCCCTGTATACGGGCCAGGGATCGCGGGCGGGGAAATCCGCTAACTTCTATGAGATGACCGTTGGGATAAACTTCACTCCGGTCAACTGGGTCAAGGTACGTCCCGAAATCCGTTACGACTGGGCAGAGAATACCAAACCCTTTGATGCCGGCAAGCAGAACGATCAATTATTGTTTGGAGTCGATGCGGTCATAATGTTCTAACCATCCACTTCCATCGTTGCTTGGAGAGGCGGGGTTGTGATGACCCCGCTTTTTTTGCCAAAAAATCTAATTCCACCTTGTGGTTCTGTGTTATATTTCATGGGTTTCGGTTCTTGTCCGAATCTCATTGTCTTACCCCACAGGTTTTTTTATGTCTGATTCCCCCTCCACTTCGTTTGCCGATTTGGCATTGTCCCGTCCTGTCCTGAAATCCCTTGAAAAAGTAGGATACGAAACCCCTTCTCCAATCCAGGCACAGATTATTCCCTTTGTTTTGGAAGGCCGGGACGTCATCGGCCAGGCCCAGACCGGCACCGGCAAGACTGCCGCTTTTGCCCTGCCGTTGCTCAGTCGTCTCGATCTTAATCGCAAGCTGCCCCAGGTCTTGGTTCTGACGCCTACCCGTGAGCTGGCGATCCAGGTGGCTGAAGCGTTTCAGCGTTATGCCTCCCAACTCGAGGGGTTTCATGTGCTTCCTATCTATGGGGGGCAGGACTACAAGACCCAGCTGCGTCAACTCAAGCGTGGGCCCCAGGTGATCATCGGCACGCCGGGGCGGGTGATGGACCACATGCGCAGAGGTACGCTGAAACTGGAAAACCTTAGTTGTTTGGTATTGGACGAGGCCGATGAGATGCTCCGCATGGGATTCATAGACGATGTCGAATGGATTCTGGATCAGACTCCGGCCAGCAGGCAGATTGCATTGTTCTCCGCCACCATGCCTCCGGCTATCCGCAAGATTGCGCAAAAGCATCTCAATGAGCCGGAACAGGTGACCATCAAGGTGAAGACAGCGACCGCGGAAAATATCCGGCAGCGCTACTGGTTCGTCAACGGCACACACAAGTTGGATGCGTTGACCCGGATTCTCGAAGCCGAGGACTTTGAGGGGATGATCGTCTTCGTCAGAACCAAATCGTCCACCGTCGAGTTGGCGGAGAAGCTGGAGGCGCGCGGATTCTCCGCTGCCGCCATCAATGGTGACCTGTCCCAGGCCCTTCGGGAGCGGACCATCGAACACTTCAAACAAGGCAGGACCGATATCCTAATCGCGACGGATGTGGCTGCGCGTGGGCTCGATGTGTACCGGGTCACCCACGTGGTCAATTATGACATTCCACACGATACCGAATCTTACATTCATAGGATCGGCAGGACAGGAAGGGCCGGGCGCACCGGTGACGCGATCCTGTTCGTGTCGCCCCGTGAAAGACGTCTGCTGCAAAATATCGAAAGGGCCACCCGGCAAAAGGTGGAGGAGATGCAGTTGCCTTCTACTGAGCTGATCAACAATGCCCGGGTTCAGAAATTCAAACAGCGGATTTCTGATACTCTGGCGGCGGGTGAGATGGACTTCTTCATGCAGATGATCGAGCAGTATCAGCAGGAACACGATGTGCCGGCGTTGGAGGTTGCTGCAGCCCTCGCGAAGATGGTGCAGGGCGATACCCCCCTGCTGCTGAAGGAGGTGCCAAAGTATTCCCGCTCACAGCAACGATTGTCCAGGGTTAAGGGTCGGTCTGATAGTCAATCGGGTGGACCGGCTGTCAGACGCAGCCGCAACCGAAGCCGGGAGATCGCCATGGAAAGGTTCCGTCTCGAAGTGGGGCGCAGACATGGCGTCAAGCCTGGCAATATCGTTGGAGCGATTGCCAATGAGGTTGGCATCAATGGAGAATACATCAACCACATCAACATTCGGGAAGACCATACCACGGTGGAGCTTCCTGCAGGGATGCCGAAGGAGCTGATCAACGCGCTCAAAAAGGTGAGGGTGGTAGGTCACAGGCTGAATATTTCAAGGCTGTAAGG
>CAYUPV010000250.1:0-3854 GCA_964445885.1 uncultured Methylococcales bacterium | reverse complement strand
GATATTGTTGTTACTTTTTCAGGTAAAACATTCCGAATAAAACGACCGTGATGTATTAACTGTCTGGCTCTATGGATTGATTTATCGGTTCTCAAATGACGAACCTTCTGTCTCGGCCTCAATATCACCATCACGGCAGCAATTTGACGAATACAAATAATTATAATCAGATTATTCCTTGCCCAATTATTGTTTCAGTGAAAAATCTCTCCTGGCAGGTGTCTGTTATGATGGGGCGGCGGGTGAGGTATAGAAGCGCGATTTAGGTGCTGGTTGTCAGGGTGGTAATGAGGATACAATGCATTAACTAGCGTGCCGAGACGAAGGCCTTGTTTTGATCGGCACATCAGGCACGGGTATTGCCAATGAATATTGGATAAGAACCACCATGACTAAGAAAACAGTTGTCATCCGGTTGAATTACAAGTCGGACAAGCGCCCGAAGGCGATGCCAGAAACCGATATCCTCAGCGAATGGAATATTAGGCGTATTGCAGGAGCATCCCTGATGATGGCAGTCTTAGCAGGTGCTGCCTTCTGGTACCTGTGGAAATCGATGTCGCCTCCCAAGCCGACAGTCCCTTTGGCGGTGTCGAATAAACAAGCAGCGCCGGTGCAATCTTCGGATGTACTGCGTTCCGTTCTCCAGCCGACGGTAACAGCCAAGGCTGGGCAGCCGTTCGGAGAGGTGCGTCCTTCAAACGGGCAGGCTGATACAGACGGTGTGCTGTCTGATCACGGCACAGATCTAGCTGTGAATACTGTTATCAAAGGACAGGTTGTTGCGCCTCCGGACCCTCGTATTGTCCAGGCCCTGCTCAGCAAGGCAGTTTATAACCGCCGTCCCGTGGGTACTATTGACAGCTCCGTCTATGCCCAGCCAGACAGGGCCGTCGGTGTTTATTACTTTACTGAGCTGAAGGGCATGACAGGACAGCGCATCTCCCATGAGTGGTGGCGCGAAGGGAAACTTATATTCAAAAAAAGCGTGACTATACGCCGCGATCCCTCCATTTTCTATACCAGCAAACTAGTGAACACCAATATGCTTGGCACTTGGCAGGTTTACCTGAAAGATAGCGAGGGTCGGGCGATGGATCAACGCCGGTTCGAACTGCTAGCGCCTCCGAAGCATTCTGAATGAAGTCTGTAAATGGGAGCGGATGCCAATGTAAGAATCCGCCTCAGGGTCTCCCATGATTGTTCAAGAAATCAATGAGATAGTTGACACCAAATCCAGTATACGTGACCCTGCCCGTTATTCCTTTGCTCACGGCGGCAAGGATGGTACGCCGTATCCAGTCGATCGGGGGAATGGGGAATAATGACAACACCAGCGAGGTGTTACATGGCACTCCAACGTGCCAAAGGAGAACGCAGCGAAAAAATAAAAACCCTGAAGCGGCTGGTCCAATTTGAAGAGGCATAGAAACCTGGCTCCTGAGTGCATAAGGATCAGAACATCCCCGAAATCCACACAGTCACCTGATTGCCAGAACCGGTTTCCTTGCGCTTGAGGCCGAAGTTGTGGGCATAGTCGAGCACCAGGAGCAGTTTTCCCGGAAGACCGGTGCTGATACGCGCGCCGGCGAAGGGCATGACGGTGTTCTTGCGTTGGACTTGGCCACGTTCGATCTTTTGCGGGTTCAGGTAGGCGCCGCCACCATAGAAATGAAGATAGCTGAAGAAGGTGGCGGCGAAACGATATTCGCCGTAGCCGATGGCGTAGTGATCGGGGAAGAATTCCAGAAAGGCGGCGCCGGGCAGGATCGGGTAGCCGGTGCTATGGAACTCCTGCCCAAGGGGATTGATGCCTCCGCTCAGGCGTTGAGTGACACTACGGTTGAAACGGTCCATATGCTGGCCGATACCAGCGTTGACAGAGGCAATGAGGTGATGGCGGTTGCCGACGAAAGGCAATGGGGTGGAGATCAGGGCATAGGCAGTGCCCAGAGTATAGGTGTCATGGCCTTTCTCCTGGGCGTTGATTCCCCAGTCGTTCCAATGAGAACGGTACCCCCAGACCCAGTCTGCTCCCAGAGCGAACCCTTTGTCCGCCAGGTTGAGCAGGTTGCGGGTGAGGGCGTCCCAGCGCAATTGAGCGCGGGTGCGGAGTTCAAATGTATCCTCCGGTTTGACGAACCCGCTGCCTTTGTTCTTATGGCGGAAATACAGGAAACCAGGTTCGATGATGAAATCAAGCGCCACCATGTTGTCCACATGCAAGGGGGCGACCTGGCGACGGTACCCCAGACCAATGCCGGGGCGCACGTATCCCCATTCCACCTTACTGTCCTCGTCGTCCCGTCCTTCGATCAATTCCGCCTGTTCAAGCCGGGGCAGGGTGTAATTCTCGAAACTGGTCACCCATTCCCAGGGTGACCCTTTACCGAAGGATTGAGCGAAGAACAAGTTGTTGTAGACCAGGGCGATATCAGCGTGGAACAATCTTTCCTGATTGGGCCGGCGCCACAGGTAGATGACCCCGAATGGTTCAATGGGACGGCCCGATGGCGAAGGGAAGTTGATAGTGGTGCCAAGTTCCCAGGCATTGAGACTGCGCCGGTCCAATGCAGGAATCGTGATCTCTCTGCCGAGAAAACGGGTGTGCAGCCCCTGGCCTGCAGACGGATTTTTTTCCAGAATAGCCCGAGGGGAAAGATAGGGTAACGGATTTGCAGCCGTGACCGGAGAGTTCATCATAAGACCGGCCAGAAGAAACAAGGGTGTTGTGAGAGAGCCAAGGGACCTGAACATGATGACAACTCCGGTTTGACAGTCGTAAACGGGACAAGTAACTTTAACCAATTTGTTCTTCTTGAGAAACTGAATGGAAGAGTTTCAACGTATCAAGCGTCTCCCACCCTATGTCTTTAACATAGTCAATCAACTCAAGGCCAGGCAACGGGCAGAGGGTGAGGACATCATCGATTTTGGGATGGGCAATCCTGATCAGCCGCCGCCAAGGCACATCATCGACAAATTGGTGGAAGCGGCGCAGAGGGACAATACCCATCGCTATTCGATGTCAAAGGGGATTCCCCGGTTGCGGAAGGCGATTTGTGGCTGGTACGCGCGGCGTTATGATATCCAGCTCGATCCCGAGACTCAGGCCATCGTGACGATTGGTTCCAAAGAGGGGCTGGCTCATCTGGCCTTGGCGACTTTAGGACCTGGGGATGTGGTGCTGGTGCCCAATCCGGCCTATCCCATCCATCCTTACGGATGTGTGATTGCGGGTGCCGATATCCGCCATGTGCCTTTGACCACGGGTAGGGATTTTTTCGAGGAGTTGGAGCAGGCGATCCGCGATCTGTGGCCTAAGCCCAAGATGCTGATCCTGAATTTTCCTGCCAATCCCACCACCCAGTGTGTGGAGCTGGATTTCTTCGAACGGGTGGTGGCCATTGCCCGGGAGCACAAGATCTGGCTGGTACACGACATCGCTTATGCGGAGATCGTTTTCGATGGTTACCAGGCGCCGTCCATCCTGCAGGTGCCGGGAGCGATGGACATGGCGGTGGAATTCTACTCCCTGTCCAAGACCTACAACATGCCAGGCTGGCGGGTCGGTTTCATGTGCGGCAACCGCGAGCTGGTGGCAGCCCTGGCGCGAATAAAATCCTACCTCGATTACGGCATGTTCACGCCGATACAGATTGCCGCCATCACGGCGTTGGAAGGGCCGCAGGATTGTGTTGCTGATATCCGGAATATGTACCGAAACCGCCGAGATTGGTTGTGTGAGGGACTCAATCAGCTGGGTTGGCAGGTGGAGAAGCCTAAAGCCACCAAGTGCGGAGTGTCACCGATACCCGAAGCCGTA
Organism: uncultured Methylococcales bacterium; assembly: GCA_964445885.1. Classification (GTDB taxonomy): domain Bacteria; phylum Pseudomonadota; class Gammaproteobacteria; order Methylococcales; family Methylothermaceae; genus Methylohalobius. The sequence goes on along the minus strand of CAYUPV010000250.1, from coordinate 28 downwards.
CGTGCCAATGGCCCCCCCCCCCCCCCTC
>CAYUPV010000249.1:0-3866 GCA_964445885.1 uncultured Methylococcales bacterium | reverse complement strand
GTCGTACCCTGGGAGATCACTTCATCGATCCTTTCGTAACGCACGAAACGCTCCATCACCGGGGATCGGCCTTTGACGCTCACCAGGATGTCCAGATCTCCCACCGTCTCCTTCCAGCGGCGGTAGCTTCCGGCCACCACGATCCGGTCTATTCCCGGGGTATCGGCCAGGTAATCCAGCAGGGCATTGGCCACCCCTTCGGCCTCGAAGCGCAGAAACCGCTTCTCGCCGGCCAGAGCCTGGTCCAGGTGTTTCAGGATCAGGGCCTCGGTCTTGGGTCCGAAACCGGGCAATTTGCGGATCTTCCCGGTGCGTGCGGCCCTTTCCAGGTCTTCCAGCGTTTTGATGTCCAACAGACTGAACAGAATCTTGACCCGTTTGGGCCCCAGCCCCTCGATCTGCATCAGATCCACCAGCGTCCTGGGCGTACGTGCCAGTACCTGCTCCAGCTGTGGCAGTTTCCCGGTCTGGACGATGGTTGCAATTTTCCTGGCGATGTTCTCTCCGACCCCGGGCAGCCGGGTCAGGTCCTCACCGGCCATCAGCATGTCCGCCAGGCTCTTGGGCTGGCCGCGGATGGTTCGGGCAGCTTTGTGGTAGGCCCGCACCCGGAAGGGATTCTCCCCCTCGATGTCGAGGAGATCGGCAAGTTGATCAAACAGATCGGCGATTTCGCTGTTGCTGATGGCCATGTCTCTGTCCCGCAGGTGGTAGAATAAACAGGATTTATCCATTGTACCCCGCGTTTCCATGAAACTTCCCACAAAACAAACGCCCCACATGGGTCTGTCCAGGCGCCTGGGTCGATTCATCCTGGGTTACTGCCGAAATGTCTATTATCAACTGGCGGAAGCGGCCACCGGGGCCCACAAACGAGACTTTCTGGTGGCCCGGGTGGAGGATGCCAGAACCGGCCTGGAGGAGACCAAGGAACAGTTCCAGACCGCCCTGGACCAGTTCGGTGCGCTGGTGGAATTCGATGGCGGCAATCTGGGAAGCCTGTATCGGGCGCTGAAACGCGAATTCGACCGTAGCGAGCAGAAGGCCCAGGCGGTTCATGATCACATCGACACCATCGAGGACCTGGCCCAGACGCTGTTCGAGGAATGGGAGCTTGAGCTGGATCTCTACACCAATCGATCCCTGCGGGCCAAGAGCCGGCAGAAGCTCAAACTGACCCAGCGTCACTACCGCCACCTCATCCATGCCATGCGCAAGGCCGAGAGCCGGATCGATCCGGTGTTGAACGCCTTTCGCGATCAGGTGCTGTTTCTCAAGCACAATCTCAACGCCCAGGCCATCGCCGCATTGCAGCATGAACTGATCAGCGTCAGCAGCGATATCGCCGCCATGATCAAGGTGATGGAACATTCCATCCTGCAGGCGGACCAATTCATCCGTACCCTCGAAGACCCCCCGGCATTACCGGGAAAGTGACCCCTGTCAAGCCGTTTTGAAACTCGAATCCTTTATTCAACACATTCAACTGCGCCGCCAGGCCTTGCTTGGCCTGCTGCCATCCGCCAGTCCCCTGGCCGGGCAACTACGGGCCATGGCCCCTTCCCTGGCGCTCGCCCAGGCGGTCCTGGAAAAGGCCGGTCTTCCGCAACATCCGCCTCAACTGGTGGTGCTGGGCCCCACCCAGGCGGGCAAGAGCACCGTCGTCAACCTGATCCTCGGCCAACCCGCGGCGGGGATCAGCCCCCTGGCGGGCTTCACCATCCATCCCCAGGGATTCCTGCACCAGGTGGAGGCAGCGGAGAACGCCTGGCTGGACGAGTATTTCTCTCCCTACCAACGCCTGCCCGTCTCGCAATTGCCCAGGGATCGCTGCGATTGTTATGCCACCGAGACGCTTAGTCATGCGGTGCCCTCGCTCCCCGGCTGCATGGTCTGGGACACCCCGGATTTCGACTCGCTCAGAGCCTGCAATTACCGCCAGGGTATGCTGAAGACGGCGGCGCTGGCCGATGTCCTGGTGGTGGTGATCAGCAAGGACAAGTACGCTGATCAGGCCGTTTGGGACATGCTGGTGTTGCTCGAACCCCTGGCCCTGCCCATGCTGGTGTGCCTCAACAAGGTTCCGGCGGCCAACCAGCCGACCCTCTTGAAGTCCTGGCAGGAGAAGTGGCGCGGTCACCGCTCCGATCCGCCACCGCCTGTCATCGTTTTGCCGTATCAGCCCGATAGCAGGCAACTGGGCCGCGAAGCCGGATCCCTTTTGCACGTTCTTGCCCCCCTGTTCAAACAGGGCTTGCGACGGCGAAAACAGTATTCAGCCACAGCCAAACGACTGATACGCTGTCATTGGTCTGAGTGGACGGCACCGATCCGGGCGGAGCTGGAGGCAGCAAAGCGTTGGCAGTGGCTGGTGAAAGAGGCCCTGGAGCAGGCGCTGGACATCTACCGCTACGATTTCCTCGACCACCCCATGGCTTACGAAACCCTGCAGCGTGCCCTGGGCGAACTGCTGATATTGCTGGAGATACCCGGCCTGGCCAGGCCCATGTCGGTCTTCCGCAAAGTCATCACCTGGCCGCTTCGGGCCGCCTTGCGCAAGAAACCCGCCAGCCGGGACGAGGAGACCGGCGAACTGCTCATCCTCAGACGCAGCGTCGAGCATGCGCTGCTGCAACTGCAGCAGGCCCTGGCGGAAGAGCAGCAGCAAAAACAGACCCCCCTCGCCCACTGGTGGCAGGAGATGGGGACACACTATCGCGAACTTCTTCCCGGGATACAACAGCGTTTCCATCAAGATACGGATTCCTATTACCAGGAATTTCAGCCCCAGGTGGAGGAAGCGGCCCATAGCCTGTATCGGCGCCTCAGGGAGATGCCGGTGACTCTCAATGGGCTCCGGGCGGCCAGAGCCTCCGCCGATGCCGCAGGCCTTGCCCTGTTGCTACAGACGGGGGGGATCGGTCCCCACGACTTTGTCCTGGCCCCGGCGATGCTGTCACTGACCTCCTGGCTTTCCGAAAGCGCCCTGGGGAAATACCTGGACAGGGTCGCTGCCGATCTCAAGAGTCGTCAGCTGGAAGCGGTTGAGGCATTGATCCACGAGCGGTTGGAAAGTGCCCTGTTGGATCTGCCGCGGCGGATCGATCCCAGGCTGCGTTTCGATGTCTCCAGCCAAACCCTGGAAGCGGTGGAACAACAACTCAAGGAACGGCGTCATGGACTCCAGCTTTTCTGAGCAAACCCAATCCTGGTTTTCCCGCCTGCTCGAACAGGGGTGGATCGACGAAACCGCGCTCCAGGCGCTCGGTTCATCCGAATCAGCCAGTGGCGACGATCTTTTCGCTGAAGGACAGCGCCCCTTGGTGGTCGCCTTCTTCGGTGGCACCGGCGTCGGCAAGAGCACCCTCCTCAACCGACTGGCAGGGGAAGCCATCGCAAAAACCGGTATCGAGCGCCCCACGTCCCGGGAAGTCACCGTCTATCTACATCGATCCCTGCCCCTGGAAGGCATCCAGACCTCTCTGCCCTGGGACAGGGTGAAGGTCGCCCGTCACCGCAACGACAATCGCCAAAGCGTGGTCTGGATCGACATGCCGGACATCGACAGTGTCGAACAGAGCAATCACGCCTTGGTACTGGAATGCATGCCTCATGTGGATGTGCTGATCTATGTGGTCAGTCCGGAACGCTACCGCGACGACAGCGGCTGGCGACTGCTGCGTGAGCATGGACTCAGCCATGCCTGGTTGTTCGTCATGAATCATTGGGACCAGGGGGACGAGGTACAGATCGAAGACTTCACCGCTGTCCTCAAGGAGGGAGGCTTCGCCGATCCGGTGGTCCTTCGCTGCGACAGCCGGGATGATCTGGCCGGCCGCCTGCCGGACGATTTCGGCAAACTGGAG
>CAYUPV010000248.1:0-3879 GCA_964445885.1 uncultured Methylococcales bacterium | reverse complement strand
GTGCAGATGGTAAAAAATCTCCAGATCCTGGCGGCCGGCGTGAAAAACCTTGGTGATCTGGGGTTGGTATAAGAGTTGCCACAGGGGATCCAGATATTCGATTTTGAGGGGGTCGATACAGGCCAGGGCTTTCTCCCCGGCAATCTGCAGCAGGCAGAACTGCGGAAAATATGTGGATTCCCGAAGAAATTCGGTATCGATGACCAGCCAGGTACTTTCGGCCAGCATGTCGCAGATCTGCTCGAGCCTTTCAAGGGTGTCCACATAGACGGTTGAACATTCGCTCATGGATTTCTTTCCTGGTTTGAGACGGACGACAAGTATGGGAGAATTTTACTGGGGGGTCGAGCGCTTGTCGCGCCGGCTATCATTCGTTGACGCTGCTTCGGCAGCGTAAGTTTCATTCGAGGAGAAAATCATGTGTTACCGCCGCTTTTTACCTGCCTTGTTCGGATTGTTAATCTTTGCGGCATGGCTATCGATCTCCCAGGCTGCTGGCGATGCCAGACTGGCCAGGAACATTGCCTCGCTGGAAGCCTATGACCGGCTGCAGAAAGGGGGGCGGCACACCCATCTGGTGGATGTGCGCTCGCCCGAGGAATACCAGATGGTAGGCCATCCCCCTATGGCTTACAACGTCCCATTCGTGTTTTTTCACGGCGGGCCTCACCGAAATCCCCATTTCATTAAGGACGTGGCCGCCCGTTTCAAAAAATCCGACACACTGCTGGTCATCTGCCGCAGCGGCGGCCGTAGTGCCCCGGCGGCCGATGCACTGAAACAAGCGGGTTTCCAAAACGTCTATAACGTACGGGATGGGTTCGAAGGCGATCCTTTCGACGGCAACTCCCCCGAAGAGAAAGCCCTGCTACAAAAATACAGCCCCTTCTATGGTCATCGCGGCCGGGTGGAAGGCTGGCAGTATTTCGGCTTGCCCTACACTTATGAACTCAAAGACGAATTGATCTACCAACCCTTCGATGCGGAAAAGCATCAATGACAAACCAATCCAAATTGCTCGTCCTGGTGGACGGTTCCTCGTTCCTTTACCGCGCCTATCATGCCCTGCCGCCCCTAAGCACTTCCAGGGGTGAACCCACCGGGGCCATCTATGGTGTCGTCAATATGCTGCGCAAGTTGCAGGAGAGCTATGATACCCCCTATTTTGCGGTCATTTTCGATGCTCCGGGTAAGACCTTCCGTAATGATCTGTTCGAAGCCTACAAGGCCCATCGCCCCCCCATGCCTGAGGAGCTACAGGCCCAGGTAGAGCCTCTGCGCGAATTGATCGAGGCGATGGGCATCCCGGTCATCGTCGAAGCGGGTGTGGAAGCCGACGATGTCATCGCCACTCTGGTAAGGCAGGCCAGAAGTCAGGGATTTGACGTGGTCGTGGCCACTAGTGACAAGGATCTGGCCCAACTGGTGGACAACCATGTGATCCTTGACAACACCATGTCCGAGACCCGGTTGGACGTCGAAGGGGTCAGGCAGAAGTTTGGCGTACCCCCGCAACGGATCGTGGACTATCTGGCGTTGGTGGGCGATACCTCGGACAACATTCCCGGAGTCCCCGGTGTCGGTCCCAAGACCGCCGCCAAATGGCTCAACCAGTATGGCTCTCTGGATGAGGTGATTGCCCATGCGGACCAGATCAAGGGGAAAATCGGCGAGAAACTTCGCGCTCACCTGGAGCAGTTGCAGCTCTCGCGGCAGCTTGCCAGTATCCATGACGATGTTCCGTTGCACCTGACGCTGGAGGATCTCAAGCGCAAACCCGGCGATACCGCCAAAATGATAGAGCTGCTCAAACGTTTCGAATTCACCACCTGGCTTCGGCAACTGGACATCCCCACCACCCAGCAGACCGACGCCGAAGGTGATGATCCAGCCGACTACCATGCGGTATTGGATGGCCAGTTGCTGTCTCGCTGGTTGTCACGCCTTGCCGAAGCGCCGCTGTTTGCTTTTGACACCGAAACCACCGATCTGAATTATCTGGATGCCCGTTTGGTCGGCCTGTCATTTGCCGTTCGGTCGGGTGAGGCCGCCTACGTTCCGGTGGCCCATGATTATCCTGAATCTCCCTTGCAACTTCCAAGGGATGAGGTACTGGCGCAACTGAAACCCTTGCTGGAATCGGATCATCCCAAGCTGGGCCAGAATCTCAAGTACGACGCCCATGTGCTGGCCAATCACGGGATCGAACTTCGGGGCATCGCCCACGATACCATGCTGCAGTCATATGTCCTCAACTCCACCGCCACCCGTCATGACATGGATTCCCTGGCATTGACCTATCTTGGGCTCAAGACCGTGAGTTACGAGGAAGTGGCGGGGAAAGGAGCCAGGCAGGTGCCTTTCGGCCAGGTGGATCTGGCCCAGGCGGTACCCTATGCGGCCGAAGATGCGGATATCACCCTGCGGCTGCATCAGGTATTGTGGCCGCAGCTGGAGGCAGAAACCAGGCTAAAACAGCTGTACCTGGAGATCGAGATACCGCTGGTACCGGTGCTGGTGCGGCTGGAGCGCAATGGCGTCAAGATAGACCGCCAGGCCCTTGATGAACTAAGCGCCGAACTGTCACGGCGCATGGCCGAAATCGAACAACAGGTCTTCTGTGTCGCGGGAGAGGAATTCAATCTCGGGTCACCCAAACAGATCCAGCATGTCCTGTTCGAGAAACTGGGGCTTCCCATCCTCAAGAAGACCCCCAAGGGACAGCCCTCCACCTCCGAGGAGGTGTTGCAGCAACTGGCCGAGGAGTACGAGCTGCCGCAACTTATTTTGCAGCACCGGGGCCTGAGCAAGCTCAAATCCACCTACACCGACCGCCTTCCAGAACAGATCCACCCTGTCACTGGCCGGGTCCACACCTCCTATCACCAGGCCGTGACTGCCACCGGCAGGCTGTCGTCGTCGGATCCCAATCTGCAGAATATCCCGGTTCGAAGTGAGGAAGGGCGGCGGATCCGCCAGGCATTCGTGGCGGAGAAAGGGTGCAAGCTGGTGGCGGCCGACTATTCCCAGATCGAACTGCGCATCATGGCTCACCTTTCGGGGGACGAAAGCCTGTTGTCGGCCTTTGCCGCAGGGACCGATATCCACCGTGCCACCGCCGCCGAGATCTTCGGGGTCAATCCCGAAGAGGTCACTTCAGCACAAAGGCGTTCGGCCAAGGCGATCAACTTCGGGCTCATCTATGGCATGTCGGCCTTTGGCCTGGCCAGGCAACTTGGGATCGGAAGGGAAGAGGCCCAGGCTTATATCGAGCTTTATTTCGAACGCTATCCCGGCGTTCGCGATTATATGGACAGAACCCGGCGCCTTGCTCATGAACAGGGCTATGTGGAGACCCTGTTCGGCCGGAGGCTGTATCTGCCGGAACTGAAGTCCAGAAACCCCCAACGCCACCAGTACGCCGAACGCACCGCCATCAATGCTCCGATGCAGGGTACCGCCGCCGACATCATCAAACGGGCGATGATCTCGCTGAATGACTGGGTCCTCGAGAAGGGGGAGGGAGTGAAGATGATCATGCAGGTCCACGACGAATTAGTGTTCGAGGTAGCCGAATCAATACTGGAGGAGGCGGTGGAGCAGATCGGTACCCACATGCGCTCTGCGGCTCAATTAAAGGCCCCCCTGGAAGTCGATCTGGGAATCGGTGACAACTGGGACGAGGCCCATTGATTGGACGTATTCCCTATTTGCGTGCCCTTCTTCCAAGCCCCCGGCACCCTTGTGGTTCTTTCATCTTCCGGGGGTGAAACAGGAGTTCATAAAAGTTACCGTGAAAGTTACATCTGGGCAGGGAGCAGGGCATTGGTTTTCGGGACGCCATGAACCCGTCCATGGGGGCTCGGACCCCGGCCGTCC
>CAYUPV010000247.1:0-3913 GCA_964445885.1 uncultured Methylococcales bacterium | reverse complement strand
CGCCTGCTGGATCATGCTCAGGGCGGGACGATCCTTGACTGAACCGGCCGGATTCTTACCCTCCAGCTTGACCAGGAGGGTATTGCTGGTATCGCCAGGGAGCCGTTGCAACTTCACCGTCGGCGTATTGCCGATGAACTGCTCGATTGTCGGATAGGTGTTCATGGGATCAAGTTTACTGTAAGCCGATACGGAAAACGATGGTAAGATTCCACGAAAAACCTGAAGTTGAAAGGAGAAACTGCGGCATTCACTTCATAAAGGGAATGAAACTGGAAGCCGGTTGCGAAATTGTCATGCAGACCTGTAAAGAATCAAAAAAACATTTCACCTCGTGGACACGAATGGTGTTTGGCACGAGCCTTCTTTTTGCCGCCTCCGGTGGGGTGATGGCCCAGGGTAGTGAGGATCTGTCCGAATCATTGTTTTTCAGCGATTTACCTCCGGTTCTCACGGCAACCCGCCTTAGCCAGCCCAGGAAAGACATACCCGCTTCTATCACCATCATCGATCGGGAGATGATCGAGGCCTCCGGGGCCGTCGAGGTGGCGGATCTGCTCAAACTGGTACCCGGGTTCCAGGTGGGACGTGTCACCAACAGCAAATACACTGTGACCTATCATGGAAACAGTGACGCCTTTGCCAGGGATCTGCAGGTTCTGATCGATGGGCGCTCGGTCTATGATCCCACTTTTGGCGGTGTCTCATGGAAAGACCTGCCCCTCTCGCTGGAGGAGATCGACCATATCGAGGTGATACGGGGGCCGAATGCGGCGGCCTACGGTTCCAATGCCTTTGCCGCTATCGTCAATATCATCAGTCGCTGGCCGGCGGAACGACAGGGAGTGCAATCCAGTGTGCTGATTGGCTCTGAGGTGTCACGGCGTGCCACCCTTTCCTACAGTGAGCGCAAGGGGGATTTCTCCTGTCGGGTCTCGACCCAGTTTGACGAGAACGATGGATTCGATACCCGAAGCGACGCCTCGAGAACCCGGTGGCTGCGCTTCCTGGGGGATTACGATTTTGACAACAGCAATCGGTTGAGCCTCGATATCGGCGTGTCCAACGCCGATATCGGAAGAGGATTCCCGGGTGATCCCATACAACCGATACGGACCGAGGGGCATAATGCCAACTATCAACGGCTGAACTGGACCCATTTCAACAATCCGGGTGACGAGTTCAGGATCACCGCATTTCACAATCGGCTGGTCATCGGCGATGACTTTTTCGTTCTTCCCGCAATCCATACGGGATACGGCTTTGTTTCTGACCGTTACGATCTTGAACTCCAGCGAAACCTTGCCCTGGGCGAATCGGTCCGACTGGTAACGGGCCTGGGAACCCGGCTGGACCAGAGCCGGGGCTACTGGATCTATGATCGCAACGATACCCTCTCACGCAACCAGATCAGAGCGTTTTTCAATCTGGAAAGGCAGTGGAAAAGCACAACGCTGAATCTGGGTGCCATGTATGAGAAGTTCCAGGGGAAAAGCGGGCTTTTCTCACCGCGAATCGGCGCCAACTACCACCTGGATTCCAGAAACACCTTGCGTTTTTCGGCTTCACGGGCCTATCGCATGCCCTCCCTGTTCGAGGACTATGCCAACCTGGGTGCCAAGCTGGGTACATTGACGGTATTGCAGTGGATCCTGAGCAACCAGAGACTCGATCCCGAAAGGATCACTGCTTACGAACTGGGTTATGTGGGAACGTTCGCTGATCAAGATCTGACACTGGACGCCAAGCTGTTCGCTGAACGCATACGCTCCCTGGTGGCGTCCTACGAAGAGAATGGCAATACTCCGTTCTATCTGACCAATGATGGCTGGCTGGATCTGCACGGTCTGGAAATCGATCTGGACTGGCGACCCAACTCCGTTTCCCGGGTGAAATTCGGCTACAGCCTGCAGAAGGGGAAGGGTTATGCACTGAATGAGATCAACAGCGGGGTTCGCAGCTACAAGCCTATCGGCAATCGCATGCCGGAACAGTCGTTCAGCCTGATGGGCAGTTACCATTTTGCAAACGGCCTGGATCTGAGCGCAGTCTATTACTATACGGATGAGATGACCTGGGGGGGGGATGGAGACCGGATCGATCTGGCGAGACGCCTCGATATCAGGCTGGCCAAAAGCCTCTCCATCGATTCCTCAACAGTAAGGCTGGAACTGTTGCTGCAGAATCTGACCAATGACCGGCATTACGATTTTTACCAGAAACCGGCCCCGACCGACTCGAACATCTGGGATCGGCGCATCTACCTGAAAGCGACTGTTGATTGGTAACTACGGAATCATGCAAGGGACTGCAATCCATAGAGGCGACGAGGAATGGCGGTTGTGAAGTCCGCAGATCTTCCTCTCCACAACTACAGGATAGGTCTTCACCTGATCCTGGTTCTCGCATTGACGTTTTCGGGCCAGGCCTGGTCGGCCAACCCCGAACATCAGGAAGTCCTGATCCTTACCAGTAGCGATGCTTCGCACTACCAGCGTGCTGCGGCGACCATCTCCCGGAAGATTGACCAGGCATGTCGACAAATCCCCGACCTGGGGTGCACCGGGGTGTCGATACGATCGCTTGCACAGATATCTGGCGAATCGTTGGCAGGATTGCATCTTCGCCTTCTTGTCACCCTGGGTTCAGAGGCAGCGCATCAGGCCGAGTCGATAAGAGACACGCAGGCCATCATCACCGCCCTGTTACCCGAGGCCACGGCAAGAAACGTTCTTGAGCAGATTCCTGGTGAAAAAAAGGGCGGGGTTTTCCTGGAGCAGCCCCTGGAGAGACTGCTCCAGCTGGCAATGCTGAGCAAACACAATCACCGGCCTGTGGGGTTGCTGTTGTCAAACGACAGCAAGTTGGACATTGGGCGCTTGAGGGGATTGGCCAAACGGATGAAGATTGCGCAACCGGTGATCCGTACCCTGGAGCGTTCGTCTGATGTCGGCAAGGTATTGGGGAGATTGCTGGAAGAGATTGGAATCCTGATTGCAGTCCCTGATTCGAGAGTCTATAACCGTAAAACAGTAGTCAATATCCTGCTTTCGACCTATCGCCGGCGTGTTCCGGTATTGGGTTTCTCCCCGGGTTTCACTCGTGCTGGCGCCATGGTTTCGCTGTATACCCAGCCTGAGCAGATCGGGCGCCAGGTATCCGAATTGGCGCTCCAATATCTGGCAACCGGCAGGATACCGCCGTTACAAGCTCCAAAATACTATTCTGTTGAGATCAACCAGAGCGTTGCGGCTTCTCTTGGAATCCCCCTCCCGGACGCCGAGACTTTGCAAAAACGGTTGCAGGAGGCGATGCCATGAAACAGTGGTTTCGCTGGTCCCGAATCAAGGTGCGAGCCCTGCTTCTGGGCATGGTCCCGGCTGCCATCCTTGCCATCACCCTGGTCAGTTATATCGTCAGCACCCAGATCAGCGATCTGGAGGAGGCCTTTGCGGCACGTGGCGAGTCACTCGCCAGAGAGACTGCAGCCCTTAGCCTTTATGGTCTGTTCATCGGTGATGTTCCGGCATTAACACAGAGTGTTCTCCCGATTTTGAAACGGGAAGATGTCGAGAAGTTGAAGGTCTGGGACAGATCCGGCCGATTGGTATTGACCTTGCTGGCTGCCAACGGTGACGCCACGGATAGTTCCGGGCCCCTGCCTGCAAAGGCCATCGGTCAATTTTCTGCGGATGTAGCAAGCGGATTTATTGCTCCGGATATCGGTTTTCAGGAGGACGAATCCTCGTCGGTTGAGCCGGACACCCTCTATCTGGCGCGCGTTGTTGTCACCGCTTCCAAGGCGCCACCGCTTCAGCGCCAGCGCGAAACCGTGGTCAACAGTCGGCTGATGGTGCTGTTGGGCTCTGGTAGCAGGGGCCCACCGCCGCGCGCCCGGGGGGTGGGGTGGGGT
>CAYUPV010000246.1:0-3924 GCA_964445885.1 uncultured Methylococcales bacterium | reverse complement strand
CAGGGATGCTGTTCACGATCACTGGAATCAGTGTTCATTTTCAGTGGAATACGCAATTAGTGAAGTGCTAGACAGTTCTGCCCGGGCAGGGCTTTCTTGCGTTGCAGGAAAGCAAAGCAAGAAAGGATTCACGGCGTCCCGAGAGACGAATCCCTTGCCTCGGCCCCCATGGATCTTTCACGGTAACGCTCATGAAGCCCCTGGCATCACCCCGGCAGATGAAAGACCCTCAGCCGAGGCAGGGGATTCGGCTCGAGGGCGTACGCGGCCAGGACGGCTGCGTCCGAGCCCCCAGGGATGGGTTCACGGCGTCCCGAGAGACGATTCTCCTACCTCGGCCCCGATGTATCTTTCACGGTAACGCTCATGAAGCCACCATTTCACCCCGAAGCATGAAAGAACCAAGCAGGGAGCAGGGTATTGGTTTGAGGGCGTCCCCGGCCCGGACGGCCGGGGTCCGAGCCCCCATGGACGGGTTCACGGCGTCCCGAAAACCAATACCCTGCTCCCTGCCCCCATGTATCTTTCACGGTCTCTGGTCATTAGCCCCCACGAGCATCAGGGATACAATGCGACTGACTGCAAGCCCATCGTCTCTGGCAGGCCAAACACCAGGTTCATGTTTTGCATTGCCTGGCCGGCAGCACCCTTGACGAGATTGTCGATCACCGAGAGCACGATCAAGTGTTTCCCGCCGGGTTGGTGGACAGCGATCTGGCAGCGGTTGGCGCCCCGCACATCCCCCGTATCTGGATGACTTCCCGGAGGCAGAACATCCACAAACGGTTCCTTGGCATAGTAGGATTCGAACAATGCCTGGATATCGGTTTGCTCTTGTGGGCATGCGTAGAGGGTGGCATGAATCCCCCGGATCATCGGGACCAGATGGGGCACGAAAGTCAAACCGACAGACTTGCCACACATAACCTGCAGCCCTTGACAGATCTCAGGGTGATGGCGGTGACCGGAGGCCGCATAGGCTTTGAAACTTTCCCCGGTCTCTGCCATCAGAGCATTCACCTGGGCCTTGCGCCCGGCACCTGAAACCCCTGACTTACAATCAGCAATCAAATCATCGACCGCCACCACCCGATGCATCAACAGTGGGAGAAACCCCAGTTGCACGGCGGTCGGATAACAACCGGGGCAGGCAACCAACCGGGCCTTGCGAATCTGCCCCCGGTTGAATTCCGGCAGACCATAGACCGCCTGCTCCAACAGATGGGGACAGGCATGGGACTGCCCGTACCATTGCTCCCATAGATCCACATCCTGCAAACGGAAATCGGCAGCCAGGTCGATCACCACCCGCCCTTTCTCCAGCAGGGTTTCGGCATACTGCATGGCAGTGCCGTTGGGCGTCGCAAAGAAAATTACGTCACACTCGCCCAGACGATCGACATCCGGTTCGATGAATGCAAGATCGACGGCGCCCAACAGACTGGGATAGACCTCGACCACGGATCTGCCGGCATCACTCCTGGAGGTCACCAAAGCCAGTTCCACTTTGGGATGATGCACCAACAGACGCATCAGTTCGACTCCGGTGTAACCGGTCCCTCCGACGACCGCTGCTTTGATCATGGATATCCTCTCAACGCTTCCAAACGCTTGTGCACGAACCCACAAGGAGACACCTCGACAGTCTTCGCATCGGTGGGCCTGGTTCGACTGGTCATTATAGCAAGGCGGCATTTGTTATACTCGAGGCCACCCCAAGCCTACTCTTACAAAGTCATGGAACAGCCACCCGCACCACAGCCCTTGCCATTTCTATCGGCGGTCGTATGGAAACAAAGGCTGGTGTTTTGGAGTGGCGCAATCCTGGTGGGCCTGTTCATCAGTGCCTTGACCGTCATCAGCGAACGAGCCGTTACCTGGTTGCGCGATTTCTTGCATGATTGGCCCTGGGCCATTATGTTCATCTGTCCGATGGGAATGGCCCTGGTGGTTTGGCTGACAGAGCGCCTGTTCCAGGGGGCCGAGCGAAGCGGCGTGCCGCAGGTCAAAGCCGCCTTGGCGGTTCACCAGGAACTGCCCTTGCGCAGCCGCTTCGTTTCTTTCCGTATCGCCGTTGGAAAAGTGGTGTTGACCAATCTGGGGCTACTAAGTGGAAGTTCAGCGGGATTGGGGGGGCCTTCGATTCAGATCGGCGCTTCCATCATGACCGCCTTGGGAAAGGCGGCCAGGTTTCCGCCCCATTATATGGAACGGGGATTCATACTGGCGGGAAGCGCCGCTGGTTTTGCCGCGCTTTTCAGCGCCCCGCTGGCCGGGATCATCTTCGCCATCGAGGAACTGGGCCGTTCGCTGGAAGAGAAGATCAGCAGTCTGGTCCTGACCACCATTATCCTGGCGGGAATGACCGCCTTCATCCTCCTCAAGCATTATGTTTTCCTTGGCCCTGAGGAGGTGACACCCCCTGAGGGGAAAAGCTGGCTGGCCATTCCGCTGTGTGGAATCGTGGGCGGCCTGGCCGGTGGAATCTTCAGTGGCCTGCTGATAGGGGCGGGCCGCCTCTTTTCACAGCGGAGATTGCGAAACAGAATCACCCTGGCCTTCGTCTGTGGACTGTTTCTCGCTCTGGTCCACCTGGGGACCCATGGCATGACTCTGGGAACCGGTTACCCGATGCTGAAACAGATTCTCGCCGATCCGCTGACAATCACACCCGAGTTTCCCTTATTGAAGGCCATCGCGACCTTCGCAACCGCGATGAGTGCCATTCCAGCCGGCCTGTTCGTCCCTTCCCTCTCGGTAGGTGCCGGCTTGGGCGCCGATCTTCAATACTGGCTACCTTTTGCGCCTCCGCTGGTTGTGGTCTTGCTCACCATGTGCGCCTATTTCTCCGGAATTTTTCAAAACCCCATGACAGCCTTCGTGCTGGTCATGGAAATGACCGATACTCACGAATTATTGTTACCATTGATGGCCACCGCTTTCATCGCCAGCGGCACCTCCCGCCTGATCAACCCTCAGCCTTTGTATGAAACCTTGACCGATGCCTATGCAAAACGTTTCCCGGATCACGATTAGGTTTTTACTGCTATTGATCCCGCTGGCGGTTGGATTGTGGTGGTTCGCCAAGCCAACACAGGCTCCAGAGGTCACCCTGACCACCCTGAGCGGAAACAAGATCGGTTTGGGCCAGCTGCGCGGCCAACTCGTACTGCTGAACTTCTGGGCCAGTGACTGTCCAGCCTGCCTGCAGGAAATGCCGTTGCTGGCACGCCTATATGAAGACTACAATATGCATGGACTGGAGGTTTTCGCGGTCGCCATGCCCTACGATCCTCCCAGTTGCGTGCTCAGCTTCGTCAAAGCCTACCCCCCGCCCTATCCCGTGGTGCTCGATCCATTTGGCACTCTCAGCCAGGCCTTCGATGTTTCGCTGATCCCGACCTCGATTCTGATCGCTCCTGACGGTACCATGGTTTGGCGACATACCGGTATTCCTGACTTCCAACGATTACAACCGCTTATCGAAACCCTGATCCCGCAAGGAGAATAATCATGTGGCTCAAAGCCTTCCATCTGATCTTCATGGTGACCTGGTTCGCCGGTCTGTTCTATCTGCCACGCCTGTTCGTCTATCACGCCCTGGCAGAAGACGAAACAGGGCGGCAACGCTTCAAAATCATGGAGCGCAAACTGTTTTTCGGCATCATGACCCCCGGGATGATTCTGACCTTCGTCTTCGGCATCTGGATGCTGGCCTCGTATGCCTGGGAGGTCTATTCTCAGCAAGGCTGGCTGCATGCCAAGATGGCACTGTTAGTGGGGTTGGTGATCTATCATCTGGCCTGTGGAAAATGGCTGCTGGATTTCAAACACGACCGCAATCATCATAACCACGTATTCTACCGCTGGATGAACGAAATACCTGTTCTGTTTCTGTTCGCCATCGTAATACTGGCCACGGTG
>CAYUPV010000245.1:0-3928 GCA_964445885.1 uncultured Methylococcales bacterium | reverse complement strand
AGCAGGGTACGCCGCCTTCTTCAATCATGCCGTACACCAGTTTCGAGCATAGCTCAGAAATCCGGAAACTGGACTATGCTGGAACCTAAGCCAAGCCAAGAGAACCGCGGGCCAGGTGGGAGACGGCTGTCTGTTGAGGGCAGTATCCTCTATAAGCCCCTGGGGTGTCTTATCAGGCATAGTACTCAGAGGTGGGGAAAGCCCGCCACATGGGGAAGGACCTGACGGAAGTACGTAGCCCGCAAAGGAAACTCATGCCGGACACAGTCGGATCGGGACAACATAAGCCAACCTCACTGCGGGGAATAGCCACACGGGCGAAAGCCTGTAGGCGCCACCGTTTTCGGGATCTCTACCGGGAGCTGAATGCTGAGTTCCTCCTGCATTGCTGGCGCGACCTGAACAAGGATGCAGCCAGTGGTGTGGACGGGATCACCGCGCGAGCCTACCAGGGAAAGCTGGAGGCCAATATACAAGCTCTGGCGGAGCGACTGAAAACGAAAGGCTATCGTGCCAAGTTGGTACGACGCTGCTACATACCCAAGGAAAACGGGAAACAAAGGCCCTTGGGCATACCGGCGCTGGAAGACAAGCTCGTACAACTGGCCTGCGCCAGAAAGGAAAGGGGTCTACCATCGGATTTAGCATGAGTGGTAGCGGAGATCAGGCCCCCCTGCTAAGGTGTTTCCTGGCGGGGGTGTGGCTCTTGGGGTCCGCAGGTCATATGATTCTGCTCGATTCTTGAAATGCCGCCCCCGCCACCCATGCGTCATCCGATAGGTCTACCGGGATGATGCCGATTCACAGGTTGAATAGTGGCTCTGTGCTGTAGACGAGACATCGGATGATGTCCCTTTAGAGCAGGAGACCATGATGAAGGCATTACAGGTAGGCATTGATGTAGGGAATCGTCGTCACAGGGTGGCAGTGGGTACATCTGATGGAACGCTGATTGACCAGTTTGATCTGGAGCATCGGCCGTCATCCTTCAAGGCCTTTTTCACTCGCATTGACCGGCATGCTGTGCGTCTGGATCTTCCAGTTGTCGTTGGAATGGAAGGGCATGGCGGGTGGGCACGCCCGCTGGATGAGATGATCCTCGGTCATGGCTGGAAGCTGCTCAACGTCAACAACCTGAAGTTGGCTCGGTACAAGGAGATATTTCCCTCTCCCGCCAAGAGCGATGCGATTGATGCGGGCAAGATTCTGGAGCTGATGCGGCTTCGCCCACTGTTGCCCCGCGCCAAGGAAGTCCTGAATGAGGTCATTCCGGCGCCCCGGGTCAATCATGAGTTGAAGTTGCTGACGCGCAGGCGGCGACAACTGGTGGATGAGCGGGTCATGGTGGTGAACCGCATGCACAGTGACTTGCAGGCTATTGCGCCTGGGCTGCTGCAGCTGACCGGCAGCGTGGACAATCAATGGTTTCTGCATTTCCTGACGGCCAGGGACGACTTTGGTCAACTGGCGCGGATGCACGAATCCAGCCTGAGGAAGATCAAGTGTGTTGGCGAGAAATATGCTGGTCTGATCCGTGGCTGGCAACGGTCGGCATTGTTGTCCTCCGACGTTGAAGTGAGGGGAGCCATGGTCATGGAGGATGCCCGGCGTGTACTAGCCCTGGGTAGGCAAATCAAGCGCATTGATGAGCGGCTCAAGGTTCTGATCGCGCAATCGCGGCTGGCGACCATTATTCAGTCCATCAAAGGCTTTGGCACGGTATGTACTGCTGAGCTGGCTGGTGAAATAGGTACCATGGAGCGGTTTGATTCAGAGAGTGCGCTGGCCCGGTATATCGGCATGGCACCGCTGGACAACAGTTCCGGCATCTATGTTGGTGCCAAAGGCGGAAGGCAGGTCAATCGGCGTGCCAAAGCGGCCATGATGACCGCTATTGCCAGGCATTATTACCACACGCCACAATCCAAGGTTTATTACGACAAAAAGCGTTGTGAGGGCAAAAAACATAATCAGGCGGTGCGATCACTGGGCAGGCATGTGACACGAATGATCTGGTCTCTCGTGAAGAACGACTGCCTCTATGAATGCAGGGAGATTGCTTGAAAATCCTAGCGGGATGTTCAAGACTTGTAACATATAGTCTACCGAAGCCAACTGGCGGGCCCGCTATGACAATCCGGCGATGCCCGATGGTATCGGTTGGGAGCAGGAGTTGGTCTGCGAGGGCTATCGAAAATACAGCGGCCACTCCAACGCCTGGCCCGACACCTCCGGCAGGAACTGGCAGGAGAGTTCCGAGTTCTCCACCTTCCTGCACGCCCTGGTGAAGCTGGCGTCACCGGAATGTCTCGGTGACGGATTCGAATGGATCGGCTATCGTTCTTGAAGGGTAGATGTCGATCAGACCATGATCGGCGGAGTAACGACGACGAGATCTTCCTTGAACAAGCAAGAAATACTGCGTCTGCTGGAAGAACACAAGGTCGGGCTGTCTCGTCGTTACGGCGTGGTGTATCTCGCGCTGTTCGGGTCGATGGCGCGGGGTGACGCGGGGCCGGACAGTGATATCGATATCCTGGTCTCCTTCGAAGGGCCGGCCACCTCAGAGCGTTACTTCGGCGTTCTGTTCCACCTGGAAGACTTGCTGGGTCGGCCTGTCGATCTGGTGACGGACAGGGCGCTGCGCGGTGAGCTTCGGCCCTACATCGAAGAAGAGGCCATCCATGTCTGACTCAGGTACTGGTCGCAAATGGAAATTTTTCCTCGACGACATGCGCACCTTTGCAGAGAAGGTGCTCACCTACACGGAAGGCATGGGGCAGGAAGAATTCACTGCCAGCGGGGTTACCTATGATGCAACTGTCCGCAATTTGGAATTGATCGGCGAGGCCGCCACCCATATTCCTGAAAATGTACGCAGGGCACACCCTGAATACCCTGGCGGATGGTCATCGCCACAAGGAACCGTCTGATCCATGCCTATCTTGGCATCGACAACGACACGATCTGGAGCATCATCTGCACGGATATTCCTGCCCTGTTGAAATCGCTTGAGAGTATGGAATCCTGAATCTTCACTCGACGGCGAGCCCTTGGTACGGGCTCCAGGAGGTGAATCATGAAGGCAACCGCGGAACTGCAGGTGATCCCGCTGGGCAGCGGGGTGTCGGCGCGCCGCTGGGTGACGCGGGCGGTGGAGCTGCTCAGGGAGCAGGACCTGCTGCTCGAGACCCATGCCTCCGGCACCGACATCGAGGGGGAGCTGGATGTGATCCTGGCGGCGGTTAACCCGGGAATTGCACCGGAATCCGGAATTTTCCCGGAGAGATTTTTGTCCGGATTGGCGGCACGGGCAAGAGTCGATGTCATTCATCGGCTCGCAGACCGTGTGGGCGAGCCGGGCGAAAAGATCCCGGGAAAAGCCGGATAGCGTCGAGAGGACAAACCGTACCACCGGTGGAGCAGGGCCAAGCGGTTGAACGAAATCGCAAAACCCCGGGGTGCGAAGCGGTCTGGTGCAATTTCCGGGTTCAGGAGGTGCACGAGGTGCTGCACGCGGAGGGTGCAGTGCGGCTGATCAGCATGATCAAGCTGGAGACCCGTACCGACAAGGAGCCGACCCTGGCCGGCAAGCGGCTGGCGGATAACTGAGGCCTGGCCGGACCCGGTTCCCCAGGACCTTTACCTGGCTGGCCCTCTTTTGCCGGCACTCTCCGACCACCTGGCCAGCCGCTGCAGGGCCTCGATCCGCTCGCCCTGGCCGAGGCGGGCCCGGCGCAGGGCCTCGCGGAAGGTCTCGATGGTCTGGTCGTAGCGCTGGCGGGCGACCGGGTAGGGGGTGCCGTCCTTGCCGCCGTGGGCGAAGGCGTAGACGGCCGGATCGCGGGTGGCGGCGCGGCTGCCGTAGACCAGCTCGGCCACCAGGGCCAGGGCGCGCAGGGACTTGGGGCCGAGACCCGGGGTGCCG
>CAYUPV010000244.1:2720-3932 GCA_964445885.1 uncultured Methylococcales bacterium | reverse complement strand
GTTGACGGATGCCAACCTGGTGACGACGACTCAGGCGCTGAGCATCACGGTGAATCCAGGACTGAACTGTGCCGCCACCTCGACAGGCAACAATATTGCGGTAGTCCCCTTGGTTGGGATTACAGTAACTTTCCCGGCCGTGACACTGGGTGGTAATACCTGCGCCTCACTGAGCAGCACCGGTCCTGTTGCCCCGACGGGTTACCACTTCAACGAGCCGATCCCGTATAAGGATATTACCACCACGGCTGCCTTCACGGGACCAGTCCAGGTGTGCTTCAACTTCAACTCAGCTGATTTCGTTGCTATCACAACCCTGAAGCTGTTTCACCACAACGGGACCAACTGGACGGACATCACCTCCAGCCTGAATACGACGACAAATGTGATTTGTGGTCTGACCTCCAGTTTCTTGCCCTTTGCCATTGGCGAAGAAGCTTCCACGGCCATCACGCTGACGGATTTCACAGTGAACCGCCAGGGAAGTCATGCATTGATCAATTGGACCACTAGCTCCGAGACGGACAACTGGGGATTCCGGATCCTGCGCAGTGAATTACCCAAGGGACCCTTCACGCCAATCACTTCCAGTCTGATCCCGGCCCGCGGGGGGCCCGGACTCAGCATCACCTATAGTTATACAGACCGCCAGGCGATCTCGGGCAAGACTTACTACTATCGCCTGGAGGATGTGAGCACCCAGGGCCTGGTGACGGCCCACAACACGGTTCAGCTCAACGATCCACGTGAGACAGGCACGGCACTGGCGTCAGTCAATACCCGTAGTACGACGGCCAGTCAGCCAGAGGTCCGTCGGTCGTCACCAGCACTTCGTGGGGTCACAGGCAATGCATCTCTGGTCAGCGCGCCGACGGTGGGTGGCACCTTGATCCTGTCGAGTCGATCCCAGACCGTCGCACACCAGGCAACACCGCAGCAGACGATTGCCACCCCGGTCAGCCAGCCTGTGGACTCATCGGTCCGCCCCCGGGCGGCCAGCCTTCCCCGCGACGATGGTGCAGACCCTGTTTATACCCTAGGTCAACCGGCGATCAGCAGTCCCGGGATGACCAACACCCCGAGGGAGACTGACACCCCACGGGTGAACACCCAGCCCAGCACCGCCTTCAGTGTCTCTATCCGGGATGCGCGCGGCAATGTGATCGAGGTGAATCGCCTGGCGGATCACAAGGCGGCCACCAATCCCACTGA
>CAYUPV010000244.1:0-2620 GCA_964445885.1 uncultured Methylococcales bacterium | reverse complement strand
GAAGTCGCCATTGCCCTGAAGGATGGCAACGACGGTCTCTTCGGTCCGGGCGATACCCTGCAGTTCTACGGTCTTCCCATCCAGGACGGGGATCCAGAATTCAAATACACCGATGAGAACATCTACTGGGTCAAGGTCGGCAACCTGGGACCAATGAAACCCATGCCCGCCTGGGCCAGTGGCAATAGCGGGACAGTAGCCAGCAGCTTTCGGACGACGCACCACGCAGAACAGAGCTGGTTCTACTGGCAACAGCTCCCCAATGGGGAAGGCCTGGATCACTGGTTCTGGGGCCGCGCCTTAAGAGCCGGGAGCTCACGGGATTTCCCCTTCACCCTCCATCAGGTGGTCGACACCGGCCAGAGTGTCACCCTGCGGTTGACCCTGCAGGGCGAGACCGACCCCCCACAAAATCCTGACCATACCACCCGGGTGAGTCTGAACGGCACCCTGCTGGGTGAGATCCACTGGGATGGCCAGGTGCCCCTGAGCCATGCCTTTAGCGGCTTGTCCGCCACCCTGCTGCAGGAAGGGACCAACACCCTGAGCGTCACTGAAGTGAGTGATCCGAATATCCTCGCCGACAGTGTGTACGTCAACCACATCGAAGTGGACTATGACCGCGTCCTGGCAGCACGCAATGACCAACTGGCCTTTCAGCTCACTGGTCCCGCCAGCGTCACCGTGACGAATTTCAGCAGCAACCAGGTCCAGGTCTTCGATATCACCGATCCCGCCCAGCCCCAGCGGCTGAGCAATCCCGTGATCACGTCTGCGGGCGCGACCTTCAGTGTCCAGTTTGCCACCGCCATCCAGGGAGATCACCGCTACCTGGCGATCGCCGTACCGGCGATCATCACCCCCACCCTGTCATTCCAGAGCAACGCCCCGGATCTCCGCAATCCCGCCAATGGCGCGGATTACCTGGTGATCACCCATGACAGCCTGAGCGCCGCCGTGGCCCCCCTGGCGCAACACCGTGCTGGCCAAGGCTACCGGGTTAAAATTGTCACCACCCAGGCGATCTTCGATGCGTTTTCGGATGGCATATTCACCCCCCAGGCCATCAAGGACTTTCTCGGCTATGCCTACCACAACTGGCAGGCCCCCTCGCCTAAATTCGTGGTGCTGATCGGCGATGCAAATCTGGATTACAAGGATAATTACCATACCGGACAGATCAACCTGGTGCCCACCCACCTGGTCGAGACCGTAGCCATTGGCGAGACCCCCAGCGACAACTGGTTTGTCACTGTCGCCGGTAATGATCTGCTGCCCGACATGAACATTGGCCGCATCCCTGCCAAGACGTCCAATGATGTGCGCATCATTACCAACAAGCTGATTGCCTATGACCAGGGCATGGCCGGCGACTGGTCGAGCCGCATCCTGGTGGCCACCGGTGACCAGGATCCTCGATTTGAAAGCTTTGCCCGGGAGTGGCTGAATCATGTGCCGGCCAGTATCACCACCACGCTGATCAATCCCGGCAACAGTGATCGGAAATTTCTGCTGCGGGGCGCCTTTTCCCAGGCCCTCAATGACAAGGGGGTGGGTCTGGTGACCTATTTCGGGCATGGCCAGGTGAACCGCTGGGTGGCCTCCAATTCCGACGGGACCCCGGGTGGCGATGTGCTGGAGCTGATCAGTTCCAGGGATGCGGCCAAGCTCTCCAACTTCCGGGCCTTCCCGTTCTTTGTGGCCTTCAATTGCCTGAACGGCTTGTTTGCCGAACCCAATGAAGGTAAAGCCATCCAGTTGCCGGATGGTACAGCGATCAAATTCAGTGTCCCCCTGCCGGAGGCCCTGCTGTTTCGGGAAGATGCCGGGGCCATCGGCATGTGGAGTCCGGCGGCCTTTGCCTTTCCCTCCGAGCAGCGCTCGATTGGTGAGGAACTGTTTGCCGGCATCTATGAGAAGAAGATCACCACCCTGGGGGTCGTCACCACCCAGGCGAAGGTTAATGCAGTGGTCAAGAAGGGTATCGATGCCAATAACCTGGATGTTTTTACCTTCATAGGCGATCCAGCCACCCGCCTGGTGGTGACGGCGACCGTAACCTCTTCGACTTCCAGCAGTGGCGGTGCCCCCTCAGGTGGTGGCGGTGGTGGCATGATGGGGTTGTTCTCGCTGTTTTTTCTGGCCGCAAGGCGCTTTCAAGCCCTGATATTCCGGGCATCTTGAGGTTGTGCAAATCACCCTTTAGAAAAATGGCCGAATGTTGAATCATGTCGGTGCGAGGCCAAGCGTAGCCATTTTAGCGGTCAGGGGATATAATCCCGGATTCCGCAGTTGATCGCTTAGAGGAGTCATCAAGCTCAATATGCCTGAGAAGGTTCAGAGGTACCGTTCGTTCGCCCTGATGGTGAGCTGCCACGGCTCGTATCGCGCCTTGTATTGCGTCGCTGGTGACGTTTCGAATGGCCGCAATAGACACACCGGGCGATTCCTTCTCTTGTGCCTTGCCAGCCATGCAAGGCAAGGCACGCTACAGGCCGTTCAACTACGGAATCCAGGATAATCTGATCCCTTTGCAATTCGCGGGAAGAACATTTTATGGACCATCAAGCCGTCATCGATGACAAGCCGCTGATCATTGCCGGGCGGGCGTACCGTTCCC
>CAYUPV010000243.1:0-3969 GCA_964445885.1 uncultured Methylococcales bacterium | reverse complement strand
GGGTCCCCATGACGAGGATACGGGCACGTATCGCCAGCAGATTGCTGGAGGTGCAGCGCAACACGGCCATGTTGACCACCTTCAACGAGGTCGATCTGGCTCAGGTGGTCGCCTTACGCCGCCGTCACGGTGAAGCCTTTGAAAAGAAACACGGGATCAAACTGGGCTTCATGAGTTTCTTCGTCAAAGCTACGGTCGAGGCTTTGAAGACCTTTCCGGTGGTCAATGCCAGCATCGACGGAGAAGATGTCATCTATCATGGCTTCTTCGATATCGGCATCGCCGTTTCTACCGATCGTGGTCTGGTGGTTCCCATCTTAAGGAACGCGGACCAGCTCGATTTCGCAGGGATCGAAAAGAAAATCGCCGATTTTGCCGGCAAGGCCAGGGCCGGCTCGCTTGCTCTGGAGGATCTTCAGGGAGGTACCTTCACGATCACCAACGGAGGTATTTTCGGTTCGCTTCTTTCCACCCCTCTCCTCAATCCCCCCCAAAGTGCCATTCTGGGGATGCACACCATCCAGAAACGCCCGGTGGTCGTAAATGACGAGATCGTCGTCAGACCGATGATGTATTTGGCACTCACCTACGATCACCGTTTGATCGATGGCCGTGAGGCGGTGTTGTTTCTGCGCACCATCAAAGAGATTCTGGCAGCGCCGGAACGGTTTTTTTTGGGGGTTTGAACCACCACGGGGGCAGGTTTCATCCCCCCCCTTGGAATTCAACCCGGCGAGACGCAAAGTTTGCACCGACGGAAGATCAGCGCCACAATGGATGCGTCGCCTCTACCGTCGGTAGCGCATGACCCAAGCGTCCGAATATACCGCAGCAGCCATCATTCAGCTGATCCGTGATGTCGCCAAGGAGCTGAATATCCCCTCCCAGCGCCTGCGCCAGCTGAATCTCGATACTTCCTTCGAGCGTGATCTGGGGCTGGACAGTCTCAGCCGCCTGGAAATCCTGGCTCGGATCGAAAAACAACTGGACGTCACCCTGCCAGAGCATCTCCTGGCTGAGGTCGAGACCCCCCGGGACCTTTTGCGAGCCGTACTGACCAGCACCCCAGGGGGAATTCAGAGACAAGTGGTACAAGCCCCACCCACCACTGTCGTGGAAAGCGTCGAACCGATCCCGCTGCACGCTACCACCCTGCAGGAGGTCTTGGACTGGCACTGTCAACATCACCCCGAGCGCCGTCACATTACCCTCTATCACGACGAAGGACCTGGTGAGAACCTGACCTATGCCGATCTCGCCGGTCATGCCAAAGCATTTGCCTGCGGCCTGCAGGCACAGGATATCCAACCAGGTGACACCGTCGCTCTGATGCTACCCACCGGAAAGGACTATTTCTTCACTTTCTTCGGCATCCTCCTTGCCGGTGCCATTCCAGTCCCCATCTATCCCCCTGCCCGCCTGAGCCAACTCGAGGATCACCTGTTACGCCACAGCCGTATCCTCGATAACTGCCAGGCCAGGCTGCTCGTCACCGTTGCCGAAGCCAAAGGAGTGGCGCGCCTGCTACGGGCCAACATCCCCACCCTGACCCGTGTCATCACGCCCCAAGGCCTGGCTGAAAGCAGGGGCGCTCTCCTGCCTGCGCCTCGTGGCTCCCATGACATCGCCTTCCTGCAATATACTTCCGGCAGCACCGGCGCCCCCAAAGGAGTCATCCTCACCCATTTCAATCTTCTCTCCAACATCCGTGCCATGGGGGAGACCATCCAAGCCGATTCGAAGGACACATTCGTCAGTTGGTTACCCCTCTATCACGATATGGGGCTGATCGGTGCCTGGCTGGGCAGCCTGTATTACGGCGCTCACCTGGTGGTCATGTCACCCCTGGTCTTCCTTGCCCGGCCGGATCGCTGGCTGTGGGCAATCCATCGCTACCGGGCCACCTTGACGGCCGCCCCCAACTTCGCCTACGGGTTATGCCTGAAACGTCTCGCTGGTGAAACCCTGGAAGGGCTGACGCTGGACAGTCTGCGCGCCATGTTCAACGGTGCGGAACCCGTCAGCCCGGAAACGCTGGAGCATTTTGTCCAACGCTTCCAACCTCATGGGCTCAACTCCAAGGTGTTGATGCCGGTCTACGGACTGGCGGAAAATGCCGTGGGCCTGACCTTCCCACCCTTGGGCAGAGGCCCCCTGATCGATGCCATAGAGCGCGATACCTTGTGCCACCATGGCAAGGCAGTTCCCACTCGGGACATGCAGAATTGCCTGCGTTTCGTCTCCTGTGGTCTGCCCCTGCCGGGTCATGAAGTAAGAATCGTCGACTTTCAGGGGAGGGAATTGCCTGAACGTGAAGAGGGAAAGCTGGAATTTCGTGGCCCCTCCAGCACCTCCGGTTATTACCGAAATCCTCATGGCACCGCCCAGCTGTTCGATGCAGAATGGCTCATCAGCGGCGATCGTGCCTATATGGCCGCCGGCGAAGTCTATCTGACCGGCCGGGAGAAAGACATCATCATCCATGCAGGGCGTAATCTCTACCCTCAGGAGATCGAGGACGCCGTCGGCAGGATTGCAGGTATCCGAACGGGTTGTATCGTCGCCTTCGGTATCCGGGAGTCGGGGACTGGTACTGAACACCTGATTGTGGTGGCGGAAACGCGTGAGACCGATTCATCCAGACGGGAAGCCCTGATCCAAGCGGTAAACCAAAGGGTGATCGCCCTGGCAGGCTCCCCTCCCGACCAGGTGATTCTGGCGCCGCCCGGTACCGTGCTGAAAACATCCAGCGGTAAGGTGCGTCGCAGCGCCTGCAGAGAATTATACGAACACAGGCTTCTCGGCCGCCCCTTACCACTTTGGCGACAGGTCCTGCACCTGATGGTGACAGCGGTGCATCCGCTGGCTTACCGCTGGCGCCGCCAGGTGGTTGCGCTGTTCTTTGCCGGTTGGGCCTGGGGGGCGACCCTGTTCGTTGGCACCTTGGCTTGGCTGGGAGTGCTGCTTCTGCCCCGTCTGGAGTGGCGCTGGCAGCTGGCGGCAAATTCAGTCCGACTACTTTCCCGTCTTACTGGAATTGAGGTGCGGGCCGAGGGATTGGAACATCTCCCTCCTCCTGGTGAATCTTGTGTTTTCGTCAGCAATCATGCCAGTTATCTCGATGGTGCCGCCATTCTTGCCAGCCTTCTCCGCCCTGTGGCTTTCGTGGCCAAACGCGAATTTTCCCGCCAGTTCATCGCCGGTACATTCCTTCGCCGTCTGGGCTGTGAATTTGTTGAACGCTTTGCCGAGCAGCGTATCATCCTGGATGCCCAACGCCTGGCCGAAGCAGTTCGTAGCCGACATTCCTTGTGGTTTTTCCCGGAAGGCACCTTTACCCGTCAGCCAGGCCTCCTTCCCTTCCGTCTGGGCGCCTTTCTCACTGCAGCCGAATCCGGAGCTGCGGTCGTACCCGTCACCATCCGGGGAACCCGCTCAATTTTACGCGCAGGCTCCTGGTTCCCCCGTCATGGAAGGATAAGAGTAATTGTTTCGCCCCCACTCTCTCCTCAAGAAACAGCCAAAGAATTGGCATCCCCCTCTCCCTGGAAGATCGCTCTCAGTCTTCGCGACCTATCCCGCCAGGCAATACTGACCCAACTTGGCGAACCCGACCTGGGCACGGAGCAATCGCCCTTGTTGAGACGTTGACGTGAGTGTGCTAGCTTACCAACCCAAAAGACAGCTTGACCCCCATGAAGGACCGGCCATCAATTCAAAGAATGAAAGACCCTCAGCCGAGGCAGAGGGGTCGCCTCAAGAGGGCACACGGCCTGGATGGACGCGTCCGAGCTCCCGACCCTGCCTCGGCCCCCATGTCACTTTCACGGTAACGCTCATGAAGCCCTTGGCATCACCCCGGCAGATGAAAAAACCACGCAGGGAGCAGGGTATTGGTTTGAGGGCGTCCCCGGCCTGGATGGCCGGGGTCCGAGCCCCCATGGACGGGTTCACGGCGTCCCGAAAACC
>CAYUPV010000242.1:0-3990 GCA_964445885.1 uncultured Methylococcales bacterium | reverse complement strand
CTGATTGACCAGCGATACCCTCATCCATGAGCTTCCATTCAAAATGAGCAGTAGGACACATTTACTCAATTCATCCCTAGGTGCCATTACCGGTCTGATACGGCACGGCATTTGGAAGGATTTTCGAAGCTTCTGACTATACCTCACCCCTCACCCCTCACCGCCCCCTGGATGCCCTTCAGATTCCTGAACGACACTGCCTTGGCAGTGGTCATGAACTCCTGCATATAGGCCAGATTCCGTTCTTCTTCTCGGACCGCGGCATACAGGGTGCCTATCACAGGCTCCGGACCGAAAGGTCTGGCGGCCACGTAATCGCGCGCCAAAGGCTCGGCCAAAGCCCAGTTGGGCAGGACACAAACACCGCGCCGACTGGCCACCAGTTGCAACATCAACGCCGTCAATTCACAGGTGCGGTGACCAGCAGGCTGAATCCCGGCAGGATCCAGAATCTTCTTGAATATATCCAACCGCTCCCGCTCTACTGGATAGGTGATCAGCACCTGATCGGCCAAATCCGCAGGTTCGATCCAACGCTTGGCGGTCAAAGGATGGTCCCGCGCCATCGCCAACTGGACCTCGAAGGCGAACAGAGGCTCATAAACGACCCCCTTGATGGACCTGGGATCAGAGCTGATCACCAGATCCACGTCGCCACAGCACAAGGCAGGCAGAGGTTCGAAGCTGAAGCCCAGCGTCAGATCCATCTCGACATCGGGCCAGTCTTCCCGGTAGGCGTCCATGGCAGGCAGGAGCCAGTCGAAACAACTGTGGCACTCGATGACGATGAACAGCCTTCCCGCCTCTCCACCCCCCAACCTGGCCAGATCACGCTCAGCCACTTGAACCGCCGGTAACACCATATCCGCCAGCGCAAGCAGTCGTTTTCCCGCCGGGGTGAAGGTGACCGGCCGGCTTTTACGGATCACCACCGAAGTCCCGATCTGATCTTCCAGGGTTTTCAGCTGATGGGACAATGCCGACTGAGTGACATGCAGACGTTGTGCGGCACCCACCAGGCTCCCGGTCTGCTGGAGCGTCTTGAGAGTCCGCAGATGTTTGAATTCAAGATACATGAATTAATCTCACCGTTTTCTGAAAAAACATCAATTGTATTCACATACAGACGACACCATACTGGATTTTTTCTAATTCACAGGAGCTAAAGCCACCATGTCCAGGACCCATATCCTCGGATTCCCCAGAATCGGCCTGAGGCGAGAGACGAAAAAAGCCGTTGAAGCCTATTGGAAAAGTGATATTGATCGTCAACGACTGCAAACCCGTGGTACCGAAATACGGCACACCCATTGGCAGATGCAACTGGATGCAAATCTGGATCTGATCCCCGTGGGCGATTTCAGCTGGTATGACCACGTTCTGGACACCACAGCACTGGTGGGCGCGATTCCCGAACGCTTCGAACATGCAGGCGCTGAAGTGGATCTGGACACCTATTTCCGCATGGCCCGTGGCCACGCTCCGACAGGGGAACCGCAACCAGCGTGTGAGATGACCAAGTGGTTCGACACCAATTATCACTATATCGTCCCCGAGCTGACAGCGGACATGGAATTCGCCGTCTCCTCCACCAAACTGTTCGATGAGTTCGACCAAGCCCGGGAACTGCTTGGTGACCGCGCCAAACCTGTTCTGTTAGGCCCTTTGTCATGGCTATGGCTGGGTAAATGTGTGGATTCCAATTTCGATAAACTGGCTTTGCTGGCAAAACTGCTGCCAGTCTATGGCGAGATTCTTGCCTGTTTTCAGACTCGGGGAGTCGAATGGATCCAAATCGACGAACCCATCCTCGCCCTTAATCTGCCGAACGCTTGGCAGAGTGCTTTCGAAAGCAGCTATCACCAGCTTCAGGTCAAGGGCCTCAACGTGCTCCTGACGGTCTATTTCGCTCCCCTGGCTGAAAATCTGAAATTGGCCTGCAACCTGCCCGTTGAAGGTCTTCACGTGGATGCTGTGAGAGCCCCGGAAGAACTGAACCGGGTTTCTGACTGGCTGCCAGCTCACAAGATCCTGTCGGCGGGAATCATCGATGGACGTAATGTCTGGCGCTGCGACCTCGACGATAAGCTGGAACGGCTTTTGCCACTACAGCGTCAACGGGGTGAAAACCTGTGGATAGCCTCTTCCTGTTCGCTGATCCATACCCCGGTAGATCTGTCAGTGGAAACCAGGATTGAGCCGGAGCTCAGGAGCTGGTTGGCCTTCTCGGTGCAGAAGCTGGAAGAAATCGTAGTTCTCAAACAGGCACTGACCGGCAAACGTGAAAAGGTAGCGGCTCAACTGAAAACCAGTCGCCGTGCACTCGATTCACGTCGCAGCTCCAGCCTAGTGACCAACCCGGCAGTCCGCGCTCAGCTCGCAACCATCACCGAGGACATGGATCGACGCCGTTCCCCATATTCCCTGAGACGAGAGCAGCAACACGCTCGACTGAATCTACCATTGCTGCCGACCACTACCATCGGCTCATTCCCCCAAACTCCTGAGATTCGTGCCAAACGGCGGGCCTTCAGGAACGCTGAAATCAGCGAAGGCGAATACACCGATTTTCTCAAACAGCAGATCGCTTTCGCCGTCAGGAAACAGGAAGACTATGGACTGGACGTCCTGGTCCACGGTGAAGCCGAAAGAAACGACATGGTGGAATACTTTGGCGAACAGCTCTCCGGATTCGGCTTTACCGACAATGGTTGGGTACAATCATACGGTTCACGTTGCGTCAAACCGCCGATTATCTTCGGTGATGTCTCAAGGCCTCAGGCGATGACGGTGGAGTGGATCGGCTACGCCCAGTCGCTCACGGACAAACCAATGAAGGCGATGCTGACCGGCCCCGTTACCATGCTCCAGTGGTCCTTCGTCCGCGACGACCAACCA
This sequence comes from uncultured Methylococcales bacterium, assembly GCA_964445885.1. GTDB lineage: Bacteria > Pseudomonadota > Gammaproteobacteria > Methylococcales > Methylothermaceae > Methylohalobius. The sequence continues at coordinate 1,092 of CAYUPV010000242.1, read as the reverse complement.
CGTAGCGACACCTGTCTACAGATCGCTTTGGCACTCCGCAGTGAGGTGACAGACCTTGACAAGGCCGGCGTCAGCGTGATCCAGATAGACGAACCGGCTCTCCGTGAAGGCTTACCGCTACGACGCAGGGACTGGCCAGAATATCTGGAGTGGGCGGTCAGGAGCTTCCGCATTGCGGCCTCAGGCGTCCGCGACGAAACCCAGATCCATACCCATATGTGTTATGCCGAGTTCAACGACATCATCGAGTCCATCGCCGCCATGGACGCCGACGTGATCACCATCGAGACCGCACGCTCTAAGATGGAACTGCTCGACGCCTTTGCCTACTTCGAGTATCCCAACGAGATAGGTCCAGGCGTCTATGACATTCACTCCCCCAACATCCCAAAGGTCGAGGAAATGGTGGCGCTGCTGGAGAAGGCACAAGAAAAAATTCCGCTCGAACGCCTGTGGGTCAACCCCGATTGCGGCCTCAAGACACGTCAGTGGCCTGAAGTAGACGCTGCCCTTTCGAACATGGTGGAGACAGCACGGAGGCTACGCCAGAAAGCTTAATGATGAGAAGCATAAACTCACACCCCGCACGAATGAAAGGTGCATTTCCGCCCCCCCTGGGAACTTTCATGGTAACGCTCATGAAAAAAACCACTTGCACCCCAGACGAATGAAAGATGCTTTTCAGTACTCCTGGGATCTTTCACGGTAACGCTCATGAAACCCCATTTCACCCCGAAGGATGAAAGGCCCACAACCGAGGCAAGGGGTTCGACTCGAGGGCGTACACGGCCTGGACGGCCGTGTCCGAGCTTCCATGGATGGATTTACAGCGTCCCGAGAGACGAATCCCTTGCCTCGGCCCCCATGGAACTTTCACGGTAACGCTCATGAAATCCTGTTTCACCCCGGAAGATGAAAGAACCACGAGGGTGCCGGGGGCTTGGCTGAAGGGTGTTCGCGCCCTGGACGGGCGCGATCAAGCTTACAGGGAGGTATTCACAGCGTCCCTGAAGACAAGCCCCCGGCACCCACCCAAACTTTCACGGTAACGCTCATGAAGCCACCGTTTCACCCCGAAGCATGAAAGAACCA
>CAYUPV010000241.1:0-4065 GCA_964445885.1 uncultured Methylococcales bacterium | reverse complement strand
CAAATAACTGATTATAAATAAGTTATATTTTGGGGTGTTAAACTTGGGTTAATAGCCACTATCAATTGAAAACCCAAACCAATGAGTAGAGCCTTCGTCAAGGAAGAGAATCCCGAAGCCATCGAGGAACTTCCGGACAAACCGATCAGCCCCCACCCCAATTACGTCACTCCGAAAGGGATGCGGCAATTGAAAGAACGCCTTTTGAGTTGCCTTGAACAGGAAAGGGCTCTGAAGCCACTCAAAGATCTAGCATCACGTCAGGAACTTCCGGTGATCAGACGTGAGATCCGTTATCTGGAAAGACGCATGGAAAATGCCATCGTCGTCGATCTTTCCAGGCAACCCAAAGACAGGGTTCACTTCGGTGCCATCGTGGAGGTGGAGGACGAACAAGGCCAGCGGCATACTTTCCACATCGTCGGTGAAGACGAGGCTGAGGCTGCAAGCGGCCGGATCAGTTGGGTGTCGCCCCTTTCCACTGCACTTCTCGATGCCCAGGTCGGAGATATCGTCAACTGGAAGCGCCCCGCAGGCGACATGGAACTGGAGGTGATCGCAATTCACCGGGGCCAGTGACGGTATTGTCTCAGTATGATGTTACCGTGAAAGATCCATGGGTGCCGAGTCAGGGGATTCGTCTCTCGGGACGCCGTGAACCCATCCCTGGGGGCTTGGACACGGCCGTCCAGGCCGTGTACGCCCTCGAGCCAAACCCCCTGACTCGGCTTTAGGGCTTTCATGCCTCGGGGTGAAATGGTGATTTCATGAGCGTTACCGTGAAAGATACAAGGTGGGCAGGGAGCAGGGGAGTGCTTTTCGGGACGCCGTGAATCCGTCCATGGAGGCTCGGACGCGGCCGTCCAGGCCGCGTACGCCCTCAAATCACTCCCCTGCTCCCTGCGTGGTCCTTTCATGCGTCGGGGTGAAACGGTGGCTTCATGAGCGTTACCGTGAAACTTTGGGTGGGAGCCTGTCCCCTTTTGCGAATCAACGATCACCAACATCGTCCATTTTGGCCATAATGGGGCAGCAGGATGTCTTTTGCTGGCACTCATCCAACAGCTCATGCAATTCGTTCCGCAACGTTTCGAGCATCTCTATGCGTGCTTCGATTTCAGCCAGTTTGTGACGGGTCAGCGACTGGATTTCCTCCTTGGCCTCCAGTGGCGCGGTCCGAAGTCGGAGCAATTCGGCTATTTCTGCCAGGGTGAAACCCATTGCCTTGGCCCGCTGGATGAACCGAAGGCGGGTGTAGTCCTGTTGAGTGTAAATGCGCCTTCCCCCGGTATCTCGTGAGACGTCACATAACAAGCCGAGCTTCTCGTAATAGCGCAGAGTGTCAATTCCCAACCCCAGCTCTGCAGCCAACTGGCCGATCCGATAGTTCCTGCCCATGTGTTTGACGCCACTTCTGGATTCTTTGGTTGCCATAATCGGCAACGAACACACTGCCGTCGCCTGCCACAGCCACTGCGATGGCCCGGTCGAATTGACCTGGGCCATGTCCGAATTCGCCAAAGGCGGTTAAGAATTTTCCTTGTGGAGTGAATTTCTGTACCCGATCGTTGTAGAAGTCGGCCACATAGACACATTCTGCACGGTCCAAGGCGATGCCCGTCACGGTGGCAAACCAACCATTGAACGGACCAAATATGTTCAGCGCCAGGGGACCGCCCCATTTACGCTGGAATGTTCCATCCGCGGAGGATACCTGGATCCGGTCATTATAGCCATCGGCAACGAACAGTGTACCGTCCGCCGCCACTGTCACGTCAGTGGGGTAGTTGAATTCCCCAGCCCGTATTCCGATTTTCCTGGTTCGACCCCACTGACGTACGAAGCTTCCGTCCGGGTGCAAGCGTTGAATCCGCTGGTTATAGAAATCGGCCACATAGACATCCCCCTCCGAACCCACTGCCACCCCACCGGGGGAATCGAGCTCACCAGGGCCATGGCCCGAACGACCGATGCCGCCACGAAGGGTACCGTCGAGCCCGAAGATCCAGATCCGATCGCGCCAATAATCAGCCACATAGATGGCATCATTGTCAATGGTCAGATTCATGGGCCGGCCAAGAACGCCTTGACCAAAAACACGCCTGAAATGGCCATCCATATCGAAGACCTGAATCCTTCCATTTCGCGCATCACTGACAAAAACCTCATTAGCGGAGACCGCGATGCCGGTGGGGTCTTGAAATTGGCCCGGTTCACTTCCAGAACCGCCCCAGGCAGTCACGAAACGATAACCCGTTTCCCTGGGAGAAGGGATCCAGATCAACCAGATCAGAAAAAAACCGGTGGCCAGAAAAGCCGTCAGTCCCAGCCCCATTCGAATCATCAAGCCCATTGATTTGTCCTTTTAAAACGCAATTCGGAAACCCGTACGAACGATCCAGTCTTCTTTTAGTGCCTTACCGTTCAAGTCCTGCACCACAGGTAACTGGACCACCCCTTCCAGTACCCAGCGGCGTGTGACATATTGCAATCCTGGCGTCACAAACAATCGCCAGCCACCCGAATTCTTGTCCCGATGGTCAGAGAGTTCGTTTTTCCACTGGTAACTGCCATTGGTTTCCACAACAGCGTAAAGAAATCCCGGTAGCCCCCCACCAAGCTGCCGTGGCCAGAGTCGATATTGCCAGGAAACATCCAGATTCAATCGATCACCGGCCTCGAAATTGTTGCCTTCGGTGTTGAGGCGGTAACCCAACTGCGCATCGATTTCATAGGCCAAAGTCTGGTGAGTCAAGACCACGCCCGCCACGCCATCCCAGGAACCGGAGCCGGGTTGCAGGGCAGGTGGCAGACGTCCTTGGTTGTCTCTTTCATCATCCACTCCCGTGGGTGCTTCCACGCCGAGAAACGGGGCAATACGCAGGGTACGACCCGGACGGTCGCGCTGAAACAGGGTATAGCGACTGAACAGAAGCAGATCCCCGACACCACTGGCCGAGCGATGCCGCCTCCCCGCTCCGGAATCGAAAGAGAGGGATTTTTCTCCCGCCACCGGCAGCACCCCGAAAAAAGCCCAGCGGGGAGTGATTCCATAACCCAATACCGACACGGAAGCCCATCCCCGGGCTTTCCTGTCGGCTGGACTGGGATCATCCGAGGCCAGCCGGACCACGAATAGCTGACGAAATATAAATTCACCCTTGGCCACCGGCAGGGCGGTGTTGAAGGTCACAGGGGCCGCACCGATGCTTGCGGAAAGAAATAAAACCCCAATACTCGTAAGGAGCTGTTTATGAAGACCCTTCATTTCCGAAAATCCCCCTTAATCCCCCTTTTTCAAAGGGGGAAACTGGTCGTGTCCTCCTCCCTTTGATAAAGGGGAAAACTTGCTGTGTCATTCGCCCCTGCCTTTGATAAAGGAGGATACTTGCCATGCCATTCGCCTCCCTTAAAAAAGAAGGGAACTTGCCATGCCATTTATCCCCCCCTTTTGAAAAAGGGGGGTCAGGGGGGACTCTTAAACAACCTCTAAGGCTTATCTTCATTTCCCTGAACAGGGGCAAAAGAACGCAGAGTAAAACCCGCCTCCTTGACCTTGTCTCTCAGCTGGTCTTCGGTCAATTCGATCGGATCACGGGTGACGACGGTCACCTTGCCCTGTTCGATGTCGACCTGGATGGTCTCCACACCCTCCAGGGTTCGGAGCCGCTTTTCGATGCCATAGGCGCAAAAAGGACATGCCAGCCCATCCACCGATAGGACATATTCCGCAGCCTGGATGCCGGCAGTCACACCCATGGTGAGAATGACTAGACAGATCAAACGTTTCATCATCGATTTCCTATGGTAATTTCATTCAATCCTCTTTCACCCCGAAGGGTGAGAAGCCCAAAAAACCGGGCAGATTGGAAATCTGCCCCTACAAGGTCATAGGCGTTCATGGGTGGAATTCAGGGCAACCTGTCTCGGCCTCCATACAACAACATCCACGGTAACGTTCATGAAATCCTGTTTCACCCCGAAGCATGAAAGCCCTGAAGCCGAGGCAGGGGGTTCGGCTCGAGGGCGTACACGGCCCGGACGGCCGTGTCCGAGCCCCCAGGG
>CAYUPV010000240.1:0-4140 GCA_964445885.1 uncultured Methylococcales bacterium | reverse complement strand
ACCAGACCATCCTCCAGCCAGCCGAAGCTGATTCGATCAGCCAGGTCTATGAACTGGAAAACCGTCTGCAACAAGTGGTAACCATCCGCTCGCCGACCCACGATTCGCAACATTAAATTCAATTTGGCCGGAGCCGGCCAATTCTCAAGTGCTTTGGGGTTCAAAACCGGTCTCCCATTGATCGATGATCAATTTGACTCGAACGCCTTCGGGTCCTGTCATGATAATTTTCGTCGGCAATACCCCCATACCCTCGGCCTGGTAGCGACGAAACTCGATTTCCCAGCCAGCCTGAACCAGAGAAGTCAACCGTTGACCTGGACCATATCGAAGTTGTGCAGGACCGGGTGCAGGCAGACCCAGAATCCAGTAATGCAGTTTGTCCAATGGCACGGACACCCCAAGAATCTGGTGTAACAGAGCTCCTGGCCGATCGGATTCCTGCACCCGCCCGTCATGATGCCGAAGCCGGATCCATCCTTGGTGCGCTTCCACGATCACCCCACCCTGACCAAAGGGGCCTGAGATCTTCAAGGTGTCGTACCCGTCACGAAACTCCCAACTCAACCCTCCATGCCAGTTTTCGCGGGCGCCGGTCACACCGATCCGACCGATCAGGTTCCATCCTCTGGATTGAAGTCTGGCCAGCCAATCTATTTCTGCCTGGTTGACCTCAGGTAAGGGGGCAGTGAGCGAGGCACAACCGACCAACCCGATTAACACCCCCCAGATCAAGACAAACGGCAGACGATTCGAAAATCTGTTCATGCAAAATTCTTAAATGAAAGCCCCTTCTGGCGCTGAGGTACTCTCACGGTGACAAACGATTCCCGATACGCTCGATGAATTCCTTGATCCGCCTGTCTTCGCCGCCTTGGTTGACGAACTTGTTCCAGATCTGCCTGGCTTCGGCCTTGCGCCCCAAGGCCCACAATACTTCGCCCAGGTGGTAACCGATTTCAGCATCCTGATTGTTGGCGTAAGCCTTTTGCAAATAATCCAGCGCCTTCTGATAATCTCCAAGTTTGTACCAAAGCCAACCATAACTATCGAGTACTGCAGGGTCGTCGGGTTTGAGACTGATTGCCTGCTCCAGATATTTCCTGGCTTCATCGATCTGGCCGCCATTGATCAACAAAGTGTAACCGAGAGCATTGAGCAGATTGGCATCTCCAGGTTGTTTGGTCACCGCGGCGCGAAGATCCGCAATCGTCTGCTCAGGTTTCCCCAGTTTTTCGGCCACCAGCGCACGCGCATACAGTAGGTCGGGATGGCCGGGGTACTCCCCCAGCGCCTGGGTCAGGACTGCGAAGGCGGTCTCATAATCTTCACTATTACTGAGAATCTCCGCTTCCAGCAGATAAAGCTGAAGCTTGCGTTGAGGAAAACGGCTGCGCAGGGCTTCCATTCTTTCCAATGCCTCCGTGGCCCGTCCCAACTTTGCCAGGGCAGCAATGGCATTGATCTGGCCGTCGAAAACCAAGTCACCTTCCTTGATCTTGTCGAACCACTTCAGTGCCTGCCGGAAGTCGCCACGGCGGGAAGCAATGCGCCCGAGATAGTAATAAGCCTCTGTGCGCCATTTCGGTTGCTTGAGTAAACGTCGCAGATCTTTTTCCGCCACCTCGTCGCGCTTTTTCTGAATGTTCAGCAGTGCGTGAGCATAGAGTGCATCGGGATGATCGGGTTGACGTTCAAGGATAGACTGCAACTGCCCTTCCGCCTCGTTGAATTTACTTTGTTTCAACAATAACTGGGCATACAACAGACGTAATTGCAGATTATCCGGTTGTTCAGCCACCAATTCTGCAAGAATTTCATGGGCCTTGCCCATTTCCCCCAGCTGGGTCAGCAGCTGGCTCTGCATCAAGCGCAACTTGGGCCAATCGGGACGCAGCGCCACCGCACGTGTCACCTGGGTCAAGGCCAGCCTGGTCTCTCCTTGACGTAACGCCAACATGGCATAGGCATACAGTACCTCCGGCGAAGAGGCAAAACGCTGACTCAGTTGGCCCATCACCTCTATTGATACTTCTTTGGAGACCTGCTGATCCATGAAGCGGAGAATCTCCAACAACACCTTGGGCCGGCTTTCCTCGTCAGTCAGTTCCAGTAACCTGGTGAAGTGACGCACCGAGGCCGCTGGGTCCCCCTGTTTCAGGGCCAACAGCAACGCCGCCTTGTGCGCCTGCGGCGACTGTGGATCTCGCTCAAGCCACATGGAGATGGACTCCTTGGCACGTTCGTAATCTTTTAGATAAAGAGCGATACGCGCAGACCGTTCCGCTATCCACGCATCGGGAACCTTTTTGGCCGCTTGGGTGTAATAATCCAAGGCCAGGGGAAAATCGCCCCGCTGGCCGGCAAGTTCTGCAGCCAGGAGCAGGAACAGTAGCTCACCCTTGGGTCCAGGGCCACTGACCGGCAACTCCCGCAGTTGTTCTGGGGTCAGAGATTCAAGGGGGGGCTCTTGCTTGGCTTGAAAACGAGCACAACCGGCTACAATCAGTAATAAGGTGGTGAGGGTAAGCAGCGTTTTGGTCACGAATTATTTCCTTTCCATGTGCAGTGTCCACTTTGGGATAAAGTAGACGAATGTTGGTTTAATTATATTTTGTTTTTAAAATGAAGAATAATCTGATCCGGAATCATCTCAATCCATGACCTTAGTCGCCCTTGGCCTGAACCATACGACAGCACCCGTCTCGGTGCGAGAGAGGCTCGCCTTCCCCAGCGACCGCATGGGCGAACTTTTGCGTAGTCTAGTCTCCCTGCCGGGCATCAGGGAAGCGGCCATTCTCTCCACCTGTAACCGAACGGAACTCTACTGCAACACTCAAAGTCCGGACCGGACACTTCTGATCGACTGGCTGGCCCAAACCCAGGATCTTGAAATAGCAGAATTCGAGCCCTACCTGTATACCCATACCGATGCCGAGACCATCCGCCACCTGTTCCGGGTCGCCTGCGGATTGGACTCGATGGTTCTGGGCGAACCCCAGATCCTGGGACAGATGAAAAACGCCTACCAGGCCGCGAGACAAGCAGGCGCCCTGGACAAGATTCTGAGCCGGCTGTTCCAGCATACCTTCAGCGCGGCCAAGAAAGTTCGCACCGATACCTCGATCGGCGCCAGTGCTGTCTCGGTCGCCTTTGCCGCCGTACGCCTGGCCCAACAGATCTTCGACGACCTGGGACAACAAACCGCATTGCTAGTGGGTGCCGGCGAAACCATCGAACTGACCGCCCAACATCTGCACCAACAGGGCATCGGGCGCATGATCGTCGCCAACCGGACCTTCGACAAGGCCCATAGTCTGGCGGCACAATTCAGCGCTTATGCCATCGCTCTCAGGGAACTCCCGGCCCATATCCACGAAGCTGACATTATCGTGTCCTCGACCGCGAGTCAATTACCCATCCTCGGCAAGGGCGCGGTCGAAAGGGCAGTCAAACAGCGCCGTCACAAACCAGTATTCATGGTGGATCTGGCGGTACCCAGGGACATCGAGCCCGAAGTGGAACAGCTGGAAGACGTCTATCTCTATACTGTCGACGACCTCCAGGATATCGTCGAGGAGAACCGTCAAGCACGGCGCGAGGCAGCCCTTCTGGCCGAGGAAATCATCGCCATGGAGGTGGAACATTTCCTCGCCTGGCTCAGATCCCGGGGAGCAACAGACACTATTCGGGCCCTCCGCACCCACAGCGAGTCGCTCTGTGAGCAGGCGCTCCAAAGAGCCCAGCGCGCCCTCCGCCGCGGTGCCTCACCCGAAGAAGCATTGGAACTGCTCGCTCATACCCTGACCAATAAACTTCTGCACACACCAAGCGTCCAACTGAAACAGGCGGGAATCAATGAACGCCACGATCTCATCGCCGCCGCCCGAGAACTGTTCAAACTCAATTAAACAACGTGCAAGACTCCATCCGCTACAAACTGGAAAAACTCAACCAACGCTTCGAGGAGATCACCGCGCTTCTTAATCTACCCGAGATTCAGTCCGATACCGGGCGTTTTCGTGGCTTAAGCCAGGAATACTCCCAACTGGAACCAGTGATCACGACTTTCCGCGATTATGAAGAATCCCTACAGACCTTGGCAGAGGCGAAGGAACTGTTGCTGGATGAAAGCGACCC
>CAYUPV010000239.1:0-4218 GCA_964445885.1 uncultured Methylococcales bacterium | reverse complement strand
TTTTCCCAAGAGGTTTTTTCGTGTTATTGACAGGGGCTGGCTAAATGGTGACCCCATTTTTCACCATTTTTCATTTTCACCTTTTTTCCATGAGCATGGAGGGTTTTCAGAGCAGGGTGGCCTCGATCAGGCAGGATTTGTCTCCCACAGCATTGCATTTGGTTTCCCTGGCCTTGAGCGGAACGCTAGCGAAGGTCCGAAGAATTCCAGCCACCATGCCGGCTTCAAAGTGACAGATAGGTGCACTGACTCCGTGAATCCCTGCACAGGATACGCACTCATCCACTCGCAGTGTGAACTCCCCCTTGTCGGCCTTCACCCGGGTGGGGAGCAGGATCCCGATGCTGAGCTGTTTGCACACCGATCCGATCTCACCCACGTAGGCATCCAGATCGTTCCCGGTTTTCTGATGCACCGCTTTTCCCAGAATCTTCCCAAGGGACTGGCCTGATTGGTACACCAGGGCCGGCGCACCCTGACCCAGGAGATCATCCAGATTGGAACCCAGGGCGACCAGTCTCAGCAACTGGAAAAGCCTGATGGGCACCATGCTGCCCAAGCTGGCCCGGTTTTCGATGTCCTGGTCCTGCTTCAGGATCGATTCGAGCAGCATGTATTGGGCGATATCGTAGTCTGATTTTCCGGGGAGTCCCGTAGCCGGGACTTCGCTTATAAATTGCATTTTCGTTTCCTCTTCTAGTAAAAAGGGGTCTATGACCTACTCAGTCACCTGATTTCCGAAGCGCCCTTCCCTTCCCGCGATGGCACGCAGCACCGGATCTGCACTTAAGTATGGCCTAAGATAGTCTGTTCTGCTCAGAGATAATATTCAATCACAATCAGTAGCAATCAGGGGAGTTCATCGCTCCCGGCAAGGAATATCAAAGATACTCATTGAAATTTTAGACAATGTCAGGGGATTTCCCCATTCGCCCGGACCTCACGTCCAGCCAAAATTACATAAAACGCCGGCACCACAAACAATGTAAACAGCGTCCCAATCCCCAGTCCGCTGGCGACCACCAGCCCGATGTCGAAGCGACTAACCGCTCCTGGACCTGAGGCAGTCAGCAAAGGAATGACTCCTACCAGCAGGGAGACCGTGGTCATCAACACCGGGCGCAAGCGGATGGCGGCGGCGCGTTCCACCGCCTCACGTACATTCAGCCCCTGGCGGCGGCGGAGTTGGTTGGCAAACTCGACGATGAGGATGCCGTTTTTGGCCGTTAAGCCGATCAGCGTAATCAACCCCACCTGGGTGTATATGTTCAACGAGGCCACCCCCCACATCAGGAAGGCCAGCGCTCCTGCCAGGGACACCGGTACCGACATCAGGATGACGAAAGGATCACGCCAGCTTTCGAACTGGGCCGCCAGCACCAGATAGATCACCAGCAGCGAGAGGAAGAAGGTCACCACCAGGGAGCTGCCCTGCTTCACGTACTGGCGCGACTGGCCGGTGGTGTCCCAGCCGAACTCACGGGTGAACAGGTCTCTGGCCTGATCCTCCAGAAACGCCAGCCCTTTTCCCAGGGTGACGCCGGGAACCAACAAGCCTTCCAGGGTAACACTGTTCTGCTGCTGGAACTGGGTCCTGCTTCCCGGCTCGACCGTAGGCTTGAGGCTCACCACCGCCGACAGGGGTACCTGCCTGCCACCTGCGGTTTCGAGGTGATAGTGTTCCATTGCAGAGGGATTGGCTCGCAACAGATCAGGAACCCGGGGAATCACCTTGTAACTGCGCCCTTCCAGATTGAAACGGTTGACATACCCTTCCCCCAGCCAGGCGGAAAGACTCTGGCCAATACTGCGCATGGAGATACCCAGATCACCGGCCAGTGCCCGGTCGATCACCAAAGTGATACGAGGCCGGTCGATTTCGATGCTTTTTTGCAGAAAGGCAAACAGTCCGCTGCCACGGGCGCGGTTGAGCAGTTCGTCGGCCATCCGGTCCAATTCATCATAGCTACTGGAGGTGGTGATGACGAACTGGACTGCCAGCCCGCCACCGGAACCCGGGAGCGTGGGCCGCGGAAACACCACGGTACGTAACCCGGCGACCTGGTTGACCTTTTCCTGCAATAGCGGCTGGAGTTCCATCTGGGATCGCCGGCGCTCGGAAGGCGGCGGCATTTTGAAACCGCCGAAGACCAGCCGCGCCTGTCCCCCGAAGCCGAGGATGAAAAAGCTCTTGCGGTATTCGGGAAATTCCCTGAAATGCTGCAGCATTTCCCTGACATAAACCCGATTGTAGTCCAGCGTCGCAGTCTGCGGCCCTAGGGCACGGACGAACAGGATACTTTGATCCTCCACCGGCGCCAGCTCCTTGGCCGTCGCCTGGAACATGAAGAACAGGCTTACCACCACCAATGCCGAAAAAACCGCTATCCCGAAAGGAAACTCCAACAGCCTGTGCAAAAGCGCCCGGTAACGCCGCGCCAATTCCCCGAGCATCCCACCCACCAGACGTTCGAACCGGCCTTCTTTCTGGACCGGCTTGAGCACCCGGGCACTGAGCATGGGTGACAGGGTCAGCGCCACCACGCCTGACACCAGCACCGCACCGGCCAGGGTGAAGGCGAATTCGGTAAACAGCGTCCCCACCAGACCGCCCATGAAGCCGATCGGCGCATAGACCGCGATCAGCGTGGTGGTCATCGCCAGGATGGGCAGCCCCAGCTCGCGTGCACCCAGCAGAGCGGCCCGGATAGGAGTTTCCCCGGCCTCGATGTGACGGTGAACGTTCTCCACCACCACGATGGCGTCGTCCACCACCAGCCCGATGGCGAGCACCATGGCGAGCAGGGTCAGCAGATTGAGGGAAAAACCAGCCAGCAGCATCAGGAATGCCCCACCGATCAGCGACAGCGGCACCGCCACGGCCGGTACCAACGCGGCCCGCCCCGAACCCAGGAACAGAAAGATCACCACCACCACGATAATCACCGCTTCGGCCAGAGTCCGCACCACTTCGCGGATGGAATCTTCGATGTATTCGCTGGCATCGTAGGGAAGATCGGCCTTAAGACCCTGCGGCAGGACCTTCAGAATCTCTCCAAACACCCTGTGGACGCGCTCCGCCACTTCCAGGGGATTGGCGCCCGGTGCCTGCTCGATGGCCATGAACACCGCCTCCCGCCCCTGGAACCAGTTGATGCTGTCGTAATCCTCGGCACCCAGTTCCAGGGTGGCGACATCCTCCAGGTAAACCTGCGCCTTGCCGTATTTGCCCACCACCAGGTGACGGAAAGCTTTGACAGACGCCACGTCGGTGGTGGCACTGAGATCAATGGCGACGAAACGCCCCTGGATCTTGCCGGCACTGGACAGATAATTGTTGGCGCGCAGCACCTCGGTGACTTTCTCCGCACTCACCCCCAAACCCGCCATCCTGTCGGGATCGAGCCAGATGCGCATGGCAAAGCGGCGCCTGCCGAGCAGCTCCGCGCGCCCTACTCCCTCCACCGCCTGCAGTTTGGGCTGGACCACTCGCAGTAGATAATCGGTGATCTGGGGCGCGGTCATGACATCGCTGTAGAACGCCAGATACATCAGCGCGGTGCGGTCTCCGACCCGCACATCGATGACAGGATCTTCAGCTTCCTCGGGTAGCACCCCCCGCTGGCTGGCCACCTTGGCCTGGATCTCGGCCACGGCAGCATTGGGATCGTAATTCAGACGCATATGGGCCTCGATGACCGAGACCCCCTGACGGCTTGAAGAGGAGAGGTAATCGATCCCGTCGGCCTGAGCGATCGCCTGCTGCAGAGGGGTAGTGATGAATCCCTGGATGAGCGCGCTGCTGGCTCCCGGATAGGCGGTGGTCACCGTGACCACCGAATCCCGGGTCGCCGGATACTGGCGAACTTCCAAAGACAAGAGCGCACGCAACCCCACCACCAGGATCAGCAGACTGACGACACTGGCGAGCACGGAACGGTGTACGAAAATATCGGTGAAATTTATCACTCCTTCCGCTCCCCTGGGGCCGGGGACGAATCCACCCGGATTTCCATCCCCGGGTGCAGTTTCATCTGGCCAGCACTCACGACAACATCACCGACCGCCAATCCCTTCCTGATCTCCACCCGTCCATGCCGCCGCTCACCGGTCTCGATGGGTCTGAGCCGGACCTTCCGCTTGCCCTTTTGCGCTTCCACCACGAACACCGCATCGCCATAAGGCCGGTACACCACAGCGGTATCGGGCAGTGTCAGA
>CAYUPV010000238.1:0-4280 GCA_964445885.1 uncultured Methylococcales bacterium | reverse complement strand
GGGGTGAGTTTGGGGGAGGAAAAGGGAATACACGTTTTCAAAGCCTTCTTTCCACATCCCGGGATCACCATCGGCTTGATCGTGGAGTGCTATACCGAATTGCAGGAACAAATAACCGAAGACGGGCTTGCTCGGGCGGGTGTCTCGCACAGGCTGCTTTCCCGTATTAGACAAAACACGCTGAAGGCGATGATGCAAGAAGCACTGGAGGACAAATCAGAGCAAGACAGTGGCCTCAATGCCAACGAAGTTGACTGACAGGCGCTTACACGGACCTGAATGAGGACGAATTGTCCGTTTGTTGCTCTTGCGGATACTGACTTACCAGTTTTTCCAGTTGATCCAGGTGCTCTGGATGGGGAGCCTCCCAGGCGGTGATACCGGAGTTTTCCAGAATCTGGCGGCCTTGTTCATCCTCGGTCATGCGTGAGAGTATTTCCCTCAGGGTTTCCTCCATGCCGCTTATATGCGGAGCGATGCAAAACAGATCGTGCGTGAAGTCAACCGAGCTTTCCGCCAACACACGGGTAGCCTTTCGGCTCAGTTTAGACAGGGACTCATAGGTCGTTTTGGAGATGAAAAGCATATCCACTCCTTGGCGTATCAGTGTCTGAAGGGCCCGGATCTCATTTCTTGCCGTAGTGAATTGCAGTCCGCTCGAGTCGAGCCCCTGGACGTCACAAACTGCGCGGCCGAGAAAATAGAACAGATCGCTGGTGGAGGTGATTGCAACACGTCCTTTTGTCATTTCCCCCAGGGCCCTGGGGTCCTCCGCCCGGGCAAGGATCACAGCCTGATGCACCTTGCCGGAGGCTCGCATCACAGGAATGAATCTGCGGTTTTTCATCATTGTCCAAGCCTCGAAAGGTGCCGCGAAGAGCAAATCGGTGGTGGTCTCGGTGATACGCTGATAGACTGAAGGATTTTCGAATTGAATCGAATGTTTCAGATGACTTTGAAGATAGGAACCAAGATCCTGCCATCTTCTAACACCATGCCCCATTCGCACGGCTACGGCAAATCGCCAGACCGATTGCCTCGGGGGCGGAATCTGACTGGTTTGGCTGGATGAAAAGGGGGGCGCAGAACCTTTGCTATCTTCTTTGGGCGTGGATGTTGGCATCGTGCCACTGGGTCCATGTGTTTTTGACACCCGTGGTGAATGGTCAGTATTTGCAGAAGCAGGATTCCCAGCGGCTCGAGTGGCCGAATCATCCTGCTGCTGGTTTTTTGTCAGGAAACGTCCGAGTCCCGTAATCTTGAACAGCATCGTGTTCATGCGGCTCAGATTGATGACCTCGATGCGGGTGTCATTGGATTCCCATTCTTTGAAGATCTTGAGTAGCAGTGCCAGACCCATGGAATTGATCCGCTGCACCCCGGCAAAGTCGAGCTGAACCCTTGCCCTGTCAGATACTGAACGCAAGACTTCCAGGGTGCTGTCCGAGCGGGCGTCGATGCAGCCGGACAACTCGAATTTCTGTACCTCATCGACCGTATTGGAAGCGGGCTTAACTGAGAGTGAGCTTTTATTGAACATCAGCGTGGAACACCGTGTTGTGGTGGATGATTGCAGAAACTAGCACTTTGCGTTGCAAAGTCACCGCCTCTGCCAAGCCTTCCCCTGTTTGCCCTTACATGATTTGGGTAGATCCTGGGATATCTCATTAAGTCTTGGCGGATGACTTTTCATAACGAGCGCATGGAAGCGATTTTATATAGAAACAGACGGTGATGCACTTTCTTTGGGTGTCTTGGTTCAGCGTGAATCTCCGTCGGGCTTTCTTCGTCATGGTTTCCTCCTCAAGTTATATTACTAACTCAATTCGAGGAAAATTCCAATTCCGACTGAAGCGGGACAGTAGCATGATCGATGGTCAGTCCAGGGTACGGTCCAGCGAGGCAATCAATAAGACGTGAGCCATGCGCTTCAATATCGCTCAGCGTCAGTGTTTGGGCAGCGGTTTGATCTGGTTCTCCCTTTGCGTACCTCACCCAATTCCCGGGTGAAGGTCTGCGCCATGTGGAACCAGTCAACTGTCACTTCGGCGTTGGGTAATGATTTGAAGTGGCATTGAAATTTCTATCCCTTATCCTTCAGAGCCGAAATAGGCCAGGGCAAGTATTACACATACAAAACCCATGTGTTTAGTTAGTTTGCTTTTTGACTTACCAAGGTTAGTGACTGATTTCTCGTGCCTTTGAGATCTACTGGAAAGGGTAAAATAGAGCGACAAAGCAGCAAAAACCAAACCAAGCATTGATGTTAAGTAATGCAACAGGCATGGCGATCGTGTCAATGTAGGGCTTTCAAGATCCGCCCTGTTACCGTTTTGGTACAAATTACCAGTCATTTTATGTGTTTTCATCATGCACCTCCTCATACGAGGATGTAGGATTAAAAAAAATTATCCCATGACGATGCAAAACCTCGACTTGTTAAGCATACAGCGATGTTTTGTCGTGCATTCGCATCTCTGGGTGGTGGGACTATTTTTTACTCCTATAAATCAAGTTTATGTCAACCGAACAGGCTTTCATGGCCGCCTTCGATAAAGGTGGAAATGTTTTCCTGCAGCACAATTCGTTTATGGGGCATTCATGTATTTGCTGGCAATGAAATGAACGTGCTGATCCTCTAATTAAAAACAAGCATACTATATGCCAAGTTACGGGATCCCTGAATGGTGCTTTATGAAGAGGTATTAACTATATTTATTTCAGTTGCTTATAAAAGGAATATGAGATGGTAAAAATGTCTTGATTTGTAGGTTCGAAGTGTCAGAAAAATCTCGTATTAATATGTCAAAAATTCTGACAATATGGTTTGGTAAATCATTAGTAATACATAAGATAGTAAAATGCGTTCCGTGTCGATACGAGGTATTAATAGGTAATAAAATGTATTTGATATTAGGAGAATACGTTCGATTTACAATCAGGTGATGACGACGTGCCTTCAGCGCGAGGCGAAAACCACATGAGATATAGAGCCATATCATAGTCGCCAGCCCGCTGGTAGCGTTATTTATCAGGTGGTGTAGGGCTATCTGGAAAGCTGGTTGGTCGGTTGCCAGTCAACGGGAGGAGGATTGGCGGTTGTAGGATACAGCGAGAAGGATTTTCGCGGGTATCTGGATAAATCCGCAGGAAACCTGATTGGCGCGGCGCAGGGCGCTTTTGTCACTGGGCAGGCGGGTGACCTGGAAGACGGAAAAACTGCGCCACTGCCAAGTGGATCGCTGCAGGCTGATGTCGAGTCCATCGAAACCGTTGATGGTGTTGCGGAAGCGGTTTGGTGCGATCAAACGACGGCTGCCGAAGTCCAGAGTCCAGTTCTTATTTGTTGTGAAAAGAATATGAAATAATATTTCTATGAAGTTGGAATTGATTCCCCGCTGGCACTGGTCGGACGATGGCCAAACAAGGGAGATGGAACCGGTGTTGTTCGTGTTGCTCGCCGCCATTGCCCGAGGACTATCGCTGCGCGTAGCGGCCGGAGAAGCCGGGGTGTCCTATCGTCATGCCTGGGGTTTGTGGGCCATTGGGGGCGCCGCTTTGGGATGCCGCTCGTGATCATGGCCCGGGGGCGGGGGACACAGCTGATCCCTTTGGGAAAGACACTGCTCGACGCTGAATGCCTGATTCGGGGGCGGCTGAGCCCTCTATTGAAGGAATCGGCCGTCGAACTGGAACGGCAGTTGACGTCAGTGCTGGAGCGTGAGGAAGCACACCTTAGACTGTATGCCAGCCACGATCTGACCTTGAGCGAGCTGCATGCGTTGCTTCGTCAGCAGTACGGCGTAGGTCTGACGCTGCGTTTCTATGGATGTCAGGAGAGCTTGCGGCGATTGCAGGCCGGCGAGTGCGATCTGGCGGGCTTCCACCTTCCTGAAGGTGTATTGGGGAAACGATTGGCCCGGCAGTTGGATGGTTTGCTGAATCATGAGCTTGTGGTTGTGCCCCTGCTGCGCCGCCGGCAGGGATTGATGACACACCCGAAGAATCCAAGCGGGATCGTCGGCCTCGAAGATCCGGTTCGTCCTGGAATTCGTTTCGTCATCGGCAGGCGGGATCAGGCACCCGCATGGCCTTAGACACCTTATTGGTCGAGGTTGGGTGTGATCCAAATCTCATCTCAGGTTATGGGGAGGAGGAATATACCCATTCGGCGGTGGCGGCCCTGGTGGCAAGTGGAGCGGCAGATGTTGCCTTGGGCCTGGAGGCCATATCGTTACCGTCTTCTCACGATCCCCTGAAATTGTTCTGGACACAGGCCG
>CAYUPV010000237.1:0-4291 GCA_964445885.1 uncultured Methylococcales bacterium | reverse complement strand
TGGTGCCGAGGAGAGGACTTGAACCTCCACGGGGTTTCCCCCACATGGACCTGAACCATGCGCGTCTACCAATTCCGCCACCTCGGCGAGAAAGGCGAAAATATATCGTTCTCGTGGTAACATGTCAACCTTGACTTTATAGAAGACTTGGAAGTGTATGGCAAGGAACTCCAAAGCCGGGCGCAAGGCCCGGACCGAATCAAAAAAAGCAAAAGAACAGAAAACCAGCAAAAAAGCCAAGCAAGGCGGCAAGAAAAAGCATGAGGGATCGGTCAAGGAAAAACAGGCCGGTGCTGCAAAAAAACGCAGCCAACCGCGACAATTCCGCATTCCCGACCCCTTCGCCAAGCGCGAAGCGAAGAAATACGAACGTCCCATTCCAAGTCGTGAATTGATTCTGCAGCTTTTGCAGGACAAGGGGATGCCTCTTGCCTTCGAAGAGATCGCCGAGGGTCTGGGAGTGGTGGAGCCTGTGGATATGGAATCCCTCGAACGCCGCCTCAAGGCAATGGAGCGGGACGGGCAGCTGCTACGCAACCGCCGTGGACGGTTCTGCCTCATCAATCGAAGCGATCTTATCACCGGCCGGGTAATCGGTCACCCCGATGGCTTTGGTTTCCTGAAGCCAGATGAGGCCGGCGAGGATCTGTTCCTGTCGCCTCGGGAGATGCGTCAGGTGCTCCATGGTGACCGGGTCATCGCTTGTGTCACTGGGATCGACCGCCGGGGCCGCCGCGAAGGAAGCATCGTCGAGATTCTCGAGCGTGCCCACGAAAAGGTGGTCGGTCGTTTGTTTGTCGAGCGTGGCGCCGCATTCGTGGTGCCCGATAACAAGCGTATCACCCAGGACGTGCTGATTCCCAAGGAATACCTCGATGGAGTTGACCCAGGACAGATCGTGGTGGCCGAGATCGTAGAGCAGCCCAGCCGCCGCAAGCAGCCCATCGGCAGGATTGTCGAAGTGCTGGGTGAGCACATGGCGCCGGGAATGGAGATCGAGGTGGCGATCCGGGCCTTCGACATTCCTTCCGAATGGCCCGAAGAAATGCTGGAGGAAGTGAAAGCTTTCGGTAAAGAAGTGCCCGGGGAGGCCAAACAGGGCCGGGTTGACCTTCGCACTCTGCCCCTGGTGACTATCGACGGAGAAGATGCGCGGGATTTCGACGATGCGGTCTACTGCACCCCCACCCCCAAGGGCTGGCGTGTGCTGGTGGCCATCGCTGATGTATCGCACTATGTCCAGCCCGACAGTGCTCTCGATCAAGAGGCACTCAGGCGCGGCAACTCGGTATATTTTCCCCGCCAGGTGATCCCGATGTTGCCGGAGGTGTTGTCCAATGGGCTGTGTTCCCTCAACCCCCACGTGGACCGGCTGTGTATGGTGTGCGAGATGCTGGTCAACCGCGAGGGGAAGGTGATCCGCTCCAAGTTCTACCAGGGGGTGATGCGATCGCACGCCCGTCTCACCTATACCGAGGTGGCAGCGATGCTGGTGGACAAGGAGCCTGCCATCCGTCGCAAATATCAATCGCTGCTGCCCCACCTGGAGGAGCTGTATACGGTCTATCTGGCCTTGCGGCAGCAGCGTGAGTTGCGTGGGGCGATGGACTTCGATACCGACGAGTACAAGATTATCTTCGGCGAGGGGCGCAAGATCGAACGCCTGGAACGGGTGATCCGCAACGATGCCCACAAGTTGATCGAGGAATGCATGATCGCTGCCAATGCGGCCACCGCCCGTTTTCTCGACCGCAGAAAAATTCCGTATTTGCGCCGCATTCACGAAGGTCCGGATGCTGAAAAGGTCGCCGATGTGCGCCAGTATCTCAGTGAGCTGGGGCTGAAACTGCCTGGCGGTGCCAAACCCAAACCCGGTGATTTCATGAAGGTGCTCAAGCAGGCCCAGGAGCGTCCCGACTTCCATCTGATTCAGACCCTGTTATTGCGCACCCTGCCCCAGGCGGTCTACAGTCCGGAAAAGAAAGGCCACTTTGGCCTGGCCCTGGATGCCTACACCCATTACACCTCGCCCATCCGCCGCTATCCCGACCTGTTGACCCATCGGGCCCTCCGTCATGCCCTGACGGGAGCCGGCCCGGAGGAATTCCTGTATTCGCTGCCGCAGCTCAAGACCCTGGGAGAACATTGTTCGACCACCGAACGGCGTGCCGACGAGGCGACCTGGGACGTGATTGCCTGGCTCAAGTGCGAATACATGCGTGACAAGGTGGGCGAGGAGTTCGAGGGCGTGATCTCGGCGGTCACTTCGTTCGGTTTTTTCGTCGAGCTGAAAGAAATCTACGTCGAAGGCCTGGTACACATTTCGACCCTGGGTCAGGATTTCTACCATTTCGATCCCTTGCGCCACTGTCTGGTGGGTGAACGTACCCATGTCGCTTACCGTATCGGTGATGTGGTGACGGTGAAGGTGGCGCGGGTCGATCTGGACGAACGCAAGATCGATCTGGATCTGGTGGCGCCCCTGGCCCCTCCAAAGCCAAAGCCCGCCCAGGCGAAAAAGCGTCAACGTCGTCGTAGAGCCAAGAAAAAGGTAGCATGAGCCGGAAAATCTTCGGCCTTCATGCGGCCCGGGCCGCGTTGGAGCATGCGCCTGAACGGATACGCTGCGCCTGGCTGGACAGTCAGCGCAGGGATCACAAACTGGAGGAATTGCGCCGCCTGCTGCAAGCTGAAGGGATCGCTTTCGACCTGACCGAGCGCAAACGCCTCGACCGACTGGCCGGCAGCCCGCATCATCAAGGCATCGTCATGGAGGTGACGCTCCCGCCCGAGCGGGACGAGCAAGCCCTGGATGCCCTGCTCAGCGAAGGCGGTACCCCCTTGTTGCTTATTCTCGATCAGGTGCAGGACCCCCATAATCTGGGGGCGTGCCTCAGGACCTGTGACGCCGTCGGTGCCGCCGGGGTGATTGTGCCCAAAGACCGGGCGGTGGGATTGACGCCCACGGTGTGCAAGGTGGCCAGCGGCGCCGCCGAGACTGTCCCGTTGTTTCGGGTCACCAATCTGGCCCGTACCCTGGACAGCCTGAAGAAAGCCAATCTTTGGATCGCCGGGGCCGCCGGGGAAGCGGAGAAGACCGCTTTCGAAGCCGATTTCAGCGGTTCCCTGGCCATCGTCATCGGGGCCGAGGGACAGGGGCTGCGGCGTCTGACCCGGGACAAATGCGATTTTCTGGTGAGTCTGCCGATGCGGGGCACGGTGCAAAGCCTGAACCTCTCGGTGGCCGCTGGTGTGCTGCTCTATGAGGCCTTGCGGCAGCGCGAAATGAGCTGATTGTCGCTTTTTATTTCCATTTTATTTCCATCAACATCCGACGTATCCATCCCTGGTCACATCACCGGTGGGTGGGATGCGCCTTTCTGTCACACAGGACGATTGAATGTTTGCGCAACTTTTGAAAACCTATTCGGGACACAGTGTCAAGAACGACGTGCTCAGTGGCTCTGTCGTTGCGGTAGCCCTGGTGCCGGAGGCGATCGCTTTCTCTTTGATCGCAGGGGTTTCCCCTCTGGTGGGGTTGTATACGGCCTTTATCCTTGGCTTGATGACGGCATTGCTGGGCGGCAAACCGGGGATGATCAGTGGTGCCACCGGCAGTGTGGCCGTGGTCATGGTGGCGCTGGTGGCTTCCCATGGGGTGGAGTATCTGTTTCTGGCAACCTTGCTCACGGGGTTCATTCAGGTTGCTTTTGGGGTGTTGAAGTTGGCCAAGTTCATCCGCCTGGTTCCCCAGCCGGCCATCTTTGGTTTCGTCAATGGACTGGCCATCGTGATTGCCTTGGCCCAGTTGCCGATGTTCAAAGGTGAGGGGTGGGTGATGGTTGCCCTGGTGGCGGCAACGATGGCCACGATGGTGATTCTGCCCAAATTCACTCAGGCGGTACCGGCGGGCCTGGTGGCGATCATTGGCTTGAGTATCGTCACCGTGATGTTCGATCTGGATACCAAGCGGGTGGCCGATCTGGGCAATATCGCCGGGGACCTGCCCGGTTTTCACTGGCCGCAGGTGCCGCTGAATCTTGATACTTTGAAGATCATTTTTCCCTATGCTGCGGTGATGGCGGGCGTCGGTCTGATCGAGTCCCTGTTGACCCTTTCAGTACTGGACGAAATGAGCGGAGAGAAGGGCAATGCCAACAAGGAATCGGTGGCATTGGGCGTCGGCAACGCCACCTGCGGTTTGTTGGGCGGAATGGCAGGCTGTGCGATGATCGGCCAAAGTATCATCAACTTCACCTCCGGTGGTCGTACCCGACTTTCCAGTGCCTCC
>CAYUPV010000236.1:0-4296 GCA_964445885.1 uncultured Methylococcales bacterium | reverse complement strand
CGGAAGCCTGAAGAGGATGTGCGAGCAATTCCCCCTTCAGTCGTTTCAGCTCCAGCTCCACGCTCAGATCGGATTGTAACCGCCCGCGGGTCCGGGCTTCCAGCGTCAGTTTACCTGGCCAATCGGGTTGCAGTGGCGCGGGATCAAGATCGCGACCTTTGAGCGTCAGGTCCCAGACCAGCTGCGGACTCCAGCGGACCCTGCCCTCCACCTTCAAATGGCCCACCGGTCCTTCGGCGGTCAATGGGCGCAACAGGATGCCGGTCTCATCGCCTTTTCCCGTCAGCTTCAGCCGGGTAGTCGGCAGTTGGGTGCCCGAAACCTCGGTGGCGAGCTCAAGCTGGTAGGTGTCGACCCAGCCGTGGATTCGGTAACGTCCCTGCCGGCTGAGCCATTGCGGATGGTTTTTCAGGGGCCAACCGATTTGCTGCCACGACCCCTTGATATCGAACACGGGTGCATCGAGCAGCCGGCTGAGCTTTCCGCTGGTGGTGACATCGAAGGGTGCGTTGAGCCTGTGGTCGAGAGTCAGTTCCTGCAGATCACCCGAGACCCGGCCTGTTCCATGCCAGAGTGGATCGGTTCGGTAACGCCACTCGATGCTGGCGGTGATGGGCCAGTTTCGCTGCAACGTCACGGCCCCCGATCCTTTCGCCTCCAATTCAGCCATGGTCAGCTCCAGGTGGTGCAGGTCGAGACGATCACCCTTCATGCTGGCACTGAGGATGACACGGTCGATCTCCACCGTGTCGACATCGGGGGGAGCGATTTCGAGTCCACGGACATCCAGAGACTTGAGCTCTATCCGCAGGGGGAGGGTGATCCCGGGAAGCGTGGTCGGCCCACTCTCCTTTTTCGTAGCAGACCATTCGATCCTGGAGCGGTCCAGTTCCAGGTGATCGACCATGATCGTCCGGCGCCCCAGCGCCGACGGGCGCCAGACGAACCGGACCCGTGCCATCGTCAGCGAAAAGTCGTCGCTGTGATAACTCAAGTCATGGATAACCAGCGTACCAAGCAGTGTACCCGTGGTGGCTCTCACCTTGAGGGGCGGATATAGCTCCTGGGCCAACCTGAAGATCAGCCGGGTACCCGGCTCCGACCCTGCCATCCCCAGCAGTAGGGTAACAGGGAGGACAAAGACCAGGAGCAGGAAAATAAGCAGACGTTTCACAACACTGGCCCGATGGCGAAATGAATACGGAAATTTTCCACTTCGTGATTCAATGGAACGGCAAAATCCAGCCGAACCAGACCCACCGGCGACAGCCAGCGCAAGCCGACACCACCGCCAAATTTCCGGTCGCGCCAAAGATGTCTGGGCCGGTCATAGGCGTTGCCGCCGTCCACAAAAAAAGCCACGCCCCAGTTCCTCACGATGGTTTGTTCGTACTCCAGACTGATGACACCGAGATAGCGGCCACCGGTGACTTCGCCCTCATCGTTGACAGGGCCGAGGCTGAGGTACTTGTAGCCCCGGATGCTGTTGTCACCACCGGTGAAGAAACGGTTGCCGGCTGTCAGTTTGCCGAAAGCAGGCGTCGCCAGGGCACCGACTTCCCAACGGTGATGGATGCGTGCCTTCCACGGAAGACTGAACACATATTTGCCAAACAGGTGTATTTTCAGGAAATGGGCATTGTTTCCCAGCAGGGAGATACCTCCGCGCAGGTTGAAATCGAATTTGTGACCGTGGGCAATCAACCCATGTTGCACATCAGTGGATCTCTGAGTCCATCCGACGGCGGGCATCAATATCAATGATTGAACGTTATCCTCATTACCCACCCGGGATTTTTCATAATTGAGTTTCATGGACAGGGCTTCAGTCCACTCCCCAAGCAGGTGGGTGAAAATGATATTCAATGTCCCTTGATTGGACAGGAAACTATCGACGTCCCGACGACGGTAACCGGCATTAAAACGCAGACTCTCTTTCAACGGATCCCAAAGAGGGATGGTATAGGTGGCGGTGGCCCTTGGTTCCACTGGCGTGAATCTGAGTTCCGTGCTGAGCTGATGAGCACGCCGGTTGACATAGCGGTTCAGGTAATTGAAGGTGACCCGGGGACCGGTGTTGGTGTCGAATCCCACCCCAAGGGCGTAACGATGACGTTTTTTGGCGATCAGGGAAACCGTGATGGGTACTTCGGGTTCCGGCGTTTTCTGTGGGTGCGTGTCTATTCGGATATGGCGGAACAGACCGCTGTCGGAGAAACGACGGTAAAGATTGGCAATCGCCTGGGAAGTATAGGGTTCACCAGGCTCCAGGTTGACATAACGGTGGACGAAATCCGGATCCAGGATGCCCTGCTCGAGGGTGATGGGACCGATGTAATAACGCGAACCGGAGTCGAGATGCAGATGAATCTCGGCCAGGTCCTTTCGGGTATCCACTTTGAGTTCGTGTTTTGTAAAGTGAGAATCGAAATAGCCCCGCTTCAGGGCCAGACTTTTCAGCTCCAGTTTGAGTTTTTCGTATTCTCCATGGTTCAGAGGATCCCCAGACTTGACAGGCAGGTGTTGCAATATTAATTCAAAAGCCGGGTCGTCAGCCCCTTCGCCCTGAACCTGGACATCGACTGAAGCGATGTGTACCCGAGGGCCAGGATCAACAATCAGTTTCAGTTTCCAGCATTCGCCCTGCTGTCGCAGGGCCAGGTGTTCGATCCGGGCACGGTAATAACCCAGTGCGCGGGCGGCACTATCCACCTGCCGCTGGATCCTGGAGCGAAACCGCTGAAGCAGGAGCATAGGTCGGGTGCAGGGTTCGCTGGCAATCGTCAGGTGGTTGCGAATGTTGGCTTCCAACACCGAATCGACATTCTCGATCAGAATTTCCGGTCTCTGCTTGGCTGTCGCAACCAGACTGCATACCATCAGTAAAAAACCCACAACGAATTTACGCATGAAGATCGTGGGGTATCGAGTGTTCGTTATTAGGGGCCGGGCTGATTCAGCCGGTATGGATAAGCTGAAAGTGGCACCGCTGAGGTAAGAGCTGGCAACGCAGATAGACCATGCCCCAATGCTCAATTCGAACCGGCAAAGCCGGGAGGCGCCTTCTTCCAGGGATAACCATTTCGGGCCATCTCATAGCCCAGCTGATAGAGTTTCCCCATGTAAACGGGGTCGAACCCCTCAGTGGCTTTCTCGGTGAAGGAGGAAGGAATATAGGCCAGATTGAAATCCAGCCCGTCACGCTGACACAGCGCATTGATCTGGTACAGATCCCCGATCCCCTGGGTACGGATCAGGGAATCGATCGAACGGGTGGCAATCGGCAAGACACTGCGCTTCACCCCCCGCCAGTCCGGTTCCAGAAAGGCGTTCCGGATCACATACACCTTCGGAGTCCCCTTTACTTTCAGCCGTAGCATGATCTTCTTCCAGTCCACCGCGGCAGGATAAATGAATACCTGCGAACCTGTTCCGCCATCGACATGCATCTCGTCATAGCGCTTGCCATCGACTTCCACCGGAATCACCACTGGAGGAAAAGCCACTGGAATCGCGGAGGACGCTTGGAGTATGTCATGCACCAAAGTGAGCTTGCGGGGATAGTCACTGACAGCAATGGCACCAATGCTCCAGATCACCGCATGCCCCGCATCCAGATTCACCGTACCGATGAACAGACGACGGCCACGCCGGTACTCGTGGGCAATCTCTTCCAGCACTTCGGCAGTGACATAGTGTTCGATCAGGTGCCTGAGGGGTTTGGTGTCGGCCATGGAATCATTGAGAGCCGCGGTAATCAAGCCCCGCTCAACAATGATATCCTCGGTCCGGGTCGTAGTGTAAAACTTTTTCAACAGAGAATCGTACTTTGGCCCCAGAAAGGCAAGGGGGGCCGTCAATGCGCCCGTGCCGATGCCGGTGACCATGGTGAACTGCGGCCTGTTTCCTGCGGCCGTCCAACCGGCAAGGAGGCCGGCCCCGAAGGCTCCGTTGGGCCCACCACCGGAAATGGCCAGATAGTTGTGGGATACCCCATAGATGGCGGGAAAGTCCTGCTGTAGCTGTTCATCGCTGGCCTGCTCGAATGTCTTCACCGAGTACCTCGGCCATTCATCGGCCCAGAAACGCGCCTCCTCGATGGCATCGGTTTTGGCCCGGTTGGTCAGTTCGGGAGGGACTGGATGGCGCTCCGGCAGACCCGCACAGCCTATCAGAAAGAGGATAAAAACAAAGGCGCAGGGAAACCACAATCGAGAAACAAACATCCGTACAAATAATTCTCCTAACCCAAATTTAACACCCAATTGCCCAAATCCGGCCGATTATTACTCTATC
>CAYUPV010000235.1:0-4298 GCA_964445885.1 uncultured Methylococcales bacterium | reverse complement strand
CTTTCGCAGCCGTGCGAGCGCCCGAACATGGATGTTCGGGCAGGGCTTTCTTGCGGAGCAGGAGAGCGCAGCGAGAAAGGGTTCACGGCGTCCCGAAAACCACTCCCCTGCTCCCTGCCCACACGAATCTTGCACGGTAATCTACGCATAACGCCGTACTTCACCCTCACCCACCACATTCTCCACGCAGCGCCCGCAAATCTCGGGATGATCGGGATGGGAACCAACATCACTGCGCCGGTGCCAGCAGCGAACACATTTGGGATGGGAAGATGGCTCAGCCAGGATCTTCATACCTTCGATGTCCTCGGCCGCCTCGGCCCCCTGAGGCACCTCGGCCAAGGGCAACACTTTCGCTTGGGAGGTCACAAACACGAACCTCAGCTCGTCTTCCAGCCGCTCGAGTGCTTCACGATACTGGCCATCGCAATAAATAATGACCTCAGCCTCCAGCGAGGAGCCGATGCCACCACGCTCCCGCAACTTCTCCAGTTCCTTGGACACCTCTTCGCGAACCGCCAGGACCTGGTCCCAGAAGCCGCGGTTCATGGGCGCTTCCTCGGCCAGAGAATGGAGCCCCTCATACCATCCCACCAGAAATACCGACTGTACACGCTCACCGGGCAGGAACTCCCAGATTTCGTCGGCGGTGAAGCTGAGGATCGGGGCCAGCCACCGCACCAGAGCCTCCACCACGTGGTACATGGCAGTCTGGGCGGAGCGTCTGGCGCGACTGTCCTCCTTGCAGGTATATTGACGGTCTTTGATCACATCCAAATAGAAGCCGCCCATATCCACTGCGCAAAAGTGATGGACCTTCTGATAGAACTGGTGGAACTGGTAGTGCTCATAGGCCGCGATCACTTCCTGTTGCACCCGCCAGGCCCGGTCCACCGCCCACTGATCGAGTGGCAGCATGTTTTCGTGGGAGACCATGTGACGCGCCGGATCAAAACCGGCCAGGTTGGCGAGCAGAAAACGGGAGGTGTTACGCAGACGCCGGTAAACGTCGGAGGTCCGTTTGAGAATCTCTTCCGACACCGCCATCTCACCACGATAATCGGTCGCCGCCACCCACAATCTGAGCACATCGGCTCCCAACCGGTCCATCACCTGCTGGGGGGCAACCACATTGCCGCGCGACTTGGACATCTTGTAGCCCTTATCGTCCACGGTAAAACCGTGGGTCAACACCTGGCGGTAAGGGGCACAGTCGTTCATCGCCACCGATGTGAGCAGAGAGGACTGGAACCAGCCACGATGCTGATCGGAGCCCTCCAAATAGAGTTCGGCGGGAAAATGAAGACCGTCCCGTGCCTTGAGCACACATTGATGGGTGACCCCGGAATCGAACCATACGTCCAGAATATCGGTGATCTTGTCATACTGATCTGCCTCTTGCCCCAATAACTCTTTGGGATCCAGCTCGAACCAGGCGTCGATGCCCTTCGATTGCATGCGCTCGGCCACTGCCTCGATCAATTCGGTAGTCCGCGGATGCAGCTCACCGCTCTCCTTGTGCAGGAATACCGCAATCGGCACTCCCCAGTTACGCTGGCGAGAGATACACCAGTCGGGGCGGTTTTCCACCATCGACTCGATGCGTGCCTGCCCCCAGTCGGGGATCCAGCGGACCTGCTCGATTTCCTCCAGCGCCTGCTTGCGCAATCCGGCCTGATCCATGGAAATGAACCACTGCGGAGTGGCACGGAAGATGATCGGTGTCTTGTGGCGCCAGCAATGGGGATAGCTATGCTCGATCATTTCCTCGTGCAGCAGAGCCCCTCGTGCCTTGAGCACTTCGATCACATGATCGTTGGCGGTGAAGACATGCTCACCGGCGAACAGTTCGGTGGTGGGCAGGAACCGTCCATCGCTGCCCACAGGGTTCTCCACTGCCAGACCATAGCGCAGCCCGATCTCGTAGTCCTCCTGACCATGACCGGGGGCGATGTGAACGGCACCGGTGCCGGCCTCCAGGGTGACGTGTTCGCCGAGGACGACAGGGACCTCGCGGACATGGAACGGATGCTGCAGAAGGATACCTTCCAGATCCTTGCCGGTGCAGTAGGCAATCACCCGATAATCCTCGATCCCAAAGCGATCCATCGTTTCCTTGAGCAAGCCCTCTGCCACCAGCAAGCGTTCAGGCCCTTGATCCCCATGACACTGGACCAGAGAATATTCCAGCTCAGGATGCAGCGCCACGGCCTGGTTGGCAGGAAGCGTCCAGGGGGTCGTGGTCCAGATGACGACGGAAATGGGGCCTTCACCCTCGTGCCCGGGAACGTGGTGACAACGCGCCAGAAAAGCTTCCTCGTCCACCACCCAGAAACGCACGTCGATGGCGGGAGAACGCTTGTTCTCGTATTCCACTTCCGCTTCCGCCAAGGCCGAACCACAGTCGGTACACCAGTACACCGGCTTGGCGCCACGACTGACGTGACCAGCCTGCAAAATCCTGCTAAAGGAGCGCAGAATATCGGCTTCGAATTCAGGCGCCATAGTCAAATACGGCGCATCCCAATCGCCAAACCCACCGAGGCGGATAAAGTCCTGGCGCTGCAACTCGATCTGGGACCGTGCATATTCACGGCACGCCTGGCGAAACTCGGAAGCGGTAACCTTGATCCCCGCTTTACCCACCTTTTTCTCCACTTGCAGTTCGATCGGCAGGCCATGGCAGTCCCAGCCAGGCACATAGGGGGCATCGAAGCCGCTCAAAGCCTTGGATTTGATGATGAAATCCTTGAGAATCTTGTTGACCGCATGGCCGATGTGAATCGGTCCGTTGGCATACGGCGGACCATCGTGCAGCACGAATTTGGGACGGCCGGCAAAGCGCTCGCGTACTTTCTGATAAAGCTCCATCGACTGCCACTTAGCCAGACGCTCCGGTTCACGCTTGGCCAGATTGGCGCGCATGGGGAAATCGGTTTTTGGCAGGTTCAGAGTATGCTTGTAGTCCATGTATTTTCCTGAGATTGCAACAATTGACGGGCCTTGGCCACATCCTTCTGAATTTGTTCACGTAGCGCCTCAAATGAGGCGAAACGCCGCTCCTCACGTATTTTATGCTGAAAAAACACCTCCAGCAGCCGACCATAGAGATCGCCCTCGAAATCGAACAGGTGAACTTCCAGCAACACCTTGGCATCACCACCGGCCACGGTGGGGCGCACCCCCACATTGGCAACACCGGGTATGGACTGATCGTTCACACCCTCGACGGTCACCGCAAACACACCACTGATCGGACTCTTGCGTCGGTAGAGGTTTAGGTTGGCGGTGGGAAAACCAATACCCCTCCCCCGCTTCTGACCTGCGGTCACCCGACCGCACATCGAATAGGTCCGTCCCAGATAGCGCGCAGCCTTGGCCAGGTCTCCCCGTTCCAGCGCTTCGCGTATCCGGGTGCTGCTTACCCGGGCCCCATCCATGGTAAAGGTGGGCGTAGACACCACATCGAAACCACCACGCCTGCCGGCTGCCTTGAGAGAAGTGAAATCCCCCTCACGGTTACAGCCGAAACGAAAATCGTCCCCCACCACCAGATATCTGACGCCCAGGCCGTTCACCAATACCCGGTCGACAAACTCCGCCGCCGACAGGGCCGCCAGTTGGCGGTTGAAACGCAGCAACAACACCCGATCCACCGGCATCTGTTTGAGGTAGATCAGTTTCTCCCTCAGCCGCGTCAAACGCGCGGGGGCCGCAGCGCCGGTGAAGTATTCCCGTGGCTGAGGCTCGAATAGCACGACGGTCACCGGCAGCCCCAGTGCCCTTCCCACCCCCGTCAGCCGGTCGATAACATAACGATGCCCCAGATGGACTCCATCGAAGGTGCCAATGGTGGCGACGGTTCCCTGCGAGGGGATCTTTCGTAGTCCTCGAATCAGCTGCATTCTGCCATCAGGATCGCCAAATCGCGCATTTTAGCAAATTCAACACTCGGGAAACGGTTAAAGGCGCGCGTATTCGAATTTCATGCCGATGATGATGATAACATCCCTGACTAATGCTTCCCCTGTGATGTCCACCTGCCAGAATGAAGATGTACCAAAGAGCAGGTAGATCGCAAAACTTCCCTACCGAATCATCGCAGGGGTCTGCGGTCGGTCCCAGGCATCCCAACCAATGATACCCTGCGCCCACGCCCCACGTATCATTCACAGTAACGTTCATAAAAAAAACAACCACTTGCACCCCGAGCCAATGAAAGATGCTTTTCAGCTCCCCAGGAATCTTTCACGGTAACGCTCATGAAGCCACCGTTTCACCCCGAAGCATGAAAGAAC
>CAYUPV010000234.1:0-4301 GCA_964445885.1 uncultured Methylococcales bacterium | reverse complement strand
GAGAACCTTTCTCATCTGAACAGCGGAAAAACTGCATTTATCGAGGTCCCCTGAAGTTGCTCTTTGGGGCTGGATAGTGGTAGAGCCTCGCCTCTGGATTGACTACCAGACGGTACTTTCGGGAAACGCGGAAACTGAACTCCTTGTCTTCTCCCTGCCCATATCCACTCTTGCTGCGATAGCGATTGGAAAAGCGGAATTCCTCGAAGACCTGACAGCGATAGGCGGAGACACCGCCCAGCAGAAAGTCCACCTCCTGCACACTGTGCATCCGGCGGCCCGTGGAACCATACTCGGTGGCAAATCCTGACCGAAGGATGCGCCCCTCGCGGAAGCCCGTCAGGCCAAACGGGAGAAAAATGACCCTTTCCACGAACTGCTTGAATGAAGGCACATAATCGTTTTCGATGATACCCCCAACACCGCCAATCGCATCGCCATATTCCGCGAAGGTATCCAATAGCCTTTCGATATAATCCTTGAACAACACCACGTCATCTTCCAGGAAGACCAGGATATCGCCGCTGGCCATGTCGGCGGCCTTGTTACGCGATTCGGTCACACCGGGCACACTCTTGCGCGTATAGACGCACTCCACCCCCTGCCTCTCGAACGCATCCCGCAGCGGAAATCCCCCCAGATCACCGTCATCCACGATAATGACCTCATCGGGCAAACGGGTCTGATCGAGGAGTGATTCCAGGCATCGATTCAGCTCATCGGGCCGATTATAGGTAGGAATAATTGCGCTGACCTTCGATTCCATAGGTTCCACTCCTGAAAATCAGCCCTGCACTGGAACCCAGCGGTCAATCTTCTTGCCACGCAGGAAATCGAAAACGCCCAGAAGCGTACCCACTTGTCCCAGCACAAAATAGGTAATAACCGATATCACCTTACGAACCGGAGCGAACGCTTTCAGGAATTCGAGCCAACCACGGGTATCAGCAAACACCGTACCATATAGCAACAACTGCCCCCAGAAGATGGCCATCCATACCGGGCTCTCGCCTGCCAAAATGAAAGACGCAACCAATAGCACCAGCAACACGATCGGCACAAAACGCCGCAGTACCTTGTGCGAAAAGAGCGTAAGCGAATACAGCCCGAAGCGACGTATATTGAACAACTCGCGCAACGACCACAAACCCCACAGGGAACGTGCCACCACGCGGCGTCGACGACTGATCTCGTGAGCGGGGGATTTGGCCCGGGGAGGTATCCAGGCGCGCGCTTCCGGCACAAAGGCAAAACGCCAGCCCTGACGAACGACACTCATGGCCTGATAGGCATCATCAGTCACCCAAGGCAACACGGGCGTGAACAGGTCACGACGAATCGCGTAGATCGAACCATAGCAGGAACTGATACTGGAGAGGCGGTCCTCGGCCCGCTTTACCAGGCCATCGAAACGCCAATACAGGCCCTGGGGCCCTGAAAGCTGTTCTGATTTCCGACCGGCAACCTGATGGTAGCCACACACGCCTCCAACATCCGGCTCCCGAAACCGCGCAGCCAACTGACGAATCGCATCACCTTCGAAATGCGCGGTGGCATCGGTGAACACCACAATATCACCTCGACATTGCGGAGCGGTGTCATTGAGCACATAGGCCTTGCCACGGTTTTCAGGATACTCGATAAAACGGACCCGCTCATCGAGCTGATCCTGAATGAATTCACCGATTTTTCCGTCCGGACCATCAGCGGCAACAATAATGTCCAGTTTGTGTTCGGGATATTCCTGGGCTTTCAGATTACAGAGTTTCTCTCGGACCACTTCTCCCTCGTTATAACAGGGTACGAGAACCGTCACAGACGGCAGTTCTTCTTCCTCCACCTCTCCGATGGAATATCTCCGCCCTGCCACTTTGCCCAAAAGTACCAGCGCCGCGGGATAAAGCGCAAAGTGGTACAAAACTACAAACACGCAAGACAGAACAACTACCATCATGAATTCCCCTCCTCGCCTTTACCCAAACTCCCCCACGATCCCAATGCGGTGGTATGCAGGCCAAGAAGCTGATGTATCCGAACCATCAACATCACCTTCCACACCAGCATGCCGGCCAACGAAGCCCAAGCCATACCCACCAAGCCATAAATAGGAATCAGAAGGACACCCAGACCGATGTGTACAGCCAGCCCCAAGGCCATTCCTCGCAACGTCTCCCGTGCATGGCCGGCCATATTCAATACAGGGACAACTGAACCCAACATGGCCTTTAAAGCTTGGGCTACGGCCATAACCGTCAGTGCAGGCGCAGCGACAATGAATTCCTCACCAAAGACAGCCAGCAAATATTCCCGGCCTATTATGGTAAGAAAAACCACCGGCAAGGTCAGCAAAAAACTGATGCGCGCAGCAAAAGTGATTTTTGATTGCAGCTTTTCTAGTTCATCCGATGCGAGATGCTTGGCAATGGCTGGTTCAATAATGATATTCGCTACAGCCTGCGCCAAACCGATCAATTCCGCAAGCCGAAATGCCGCATGAAAAAGTCCTGCATCTGCAGGTTTACCCAATGTACCCAAAAGCAGCACCCCGGCGCGAACATCGATAATGGTAAACACACCAGATAACACTAAAGGGATCAGCCCCTGCTTCCATTCAGTCGGACAGTACGCAGGCCGAATACCCGCGAGTACCGAATGGAATCGGCGCCTCAGGAGCCAAAAATAGACCAGCGAAGCACTGGCTGCTGCCGCCAACTGCATACCCATACCCCAGGCGGCAGTAAAATACTCGCCCAAAAGGTAAGAAAATGCCAATACATAGACAAACAACAACGCGGGACGCAGAAAGAGCTTGGGAAACTGTCCGGAAACGATAGCTCCCCCGCCGCGAAGAATGCCATCGCTGACGCGATTGTATGCCAGAAAAAACGGCAGCAAGCCAGCCATGAGAAAGACCCACAGGCTGCCCTCTCCAAAATCGTCCTTGGAAAAGAAGGTGGCCAACAGCGACACCATCAGCACCGCAAAACTACCATAAAGCGACCACTTTCGCAGTTGCCGCGCAAGACCCGCAAGCAATCGATACTCCCCATGCTCCACGTACATGGAGGAGTAGCGAACCACCACGGTACGCAGGCCAACGAACTGGGGTTCGGAGAGGATGCCAACCAAGGTCAGCGCAAATACAAAGACACCATATTCATGCGCTCCCAAGGCACGGGTCAACGCCACAGTGGCCAGAAAGGTCAGACCAATACCGGCCAGCTTCAACAGAAAGAGCCCACCTCCACCTGTCAGCAACTTTTTCTTGTTCATCTACCTGAAAAATCTCATAGCGCTCTCTCACAGCGCGCAACCACGAAATCGGGCAGACATGCGACCACCAGGCATATTCTCCCGAGTGGATTCAAGCGAAAAAAACGCAACAAAACCGATCACGAATCAAGACACAAATGATCGACATCCCTGAAAGAAATATCCCTGATGCCAATCAATATCCCCTTGACCCTGGTCCATTCTGACTTATTAAAAGAAACGATGGCGGTGGCGAGCCTTATAAAGAAATACCCAAATATAGAATAGTAGAAAAGTGGCTTTCTCCAGAATTTATGACTCAGATTATCCTTAAAGAAAAGATACCTGGAAACCACATACGCCTTCCCCCTGTTTTCTTTATTGTAGTTGGTTTTTGGAAGATACATATGATTCACCTTGGCCTCTGGATTCACCAGCAGCCGGTATTTTCTTGACACACGGTAACAGAATTCCTTGTCTTCGGTCTGAGCATACCCCTTGTTAGTTTGATATCGAGGATCAAATCGAAACTCATCGAACACCTCTTTCCTGAAGGAAAAAACCCCCCCTATCAGGATATCCACTTCCGTTATCTTTTTCAGAGGCCGTCCGGTTTCTCCATAATCCGTCGAAAAGCCAGAAGGCAGTACTTTCCCTTCCTGGAAGCCCAAATTGAGAAAAACCCTTTGCAGCAATCGATGCAAGGGATTCTTCTTGGGATAATCGACGATAACACCACCAACCCCCCCCAGACTCCCATCATCACAATCCCTGTAAACTCTCAAGACTTCTTCCACATAATCCGGGAGAAGGGTCATATCGTCATCAACGAAAAACAGAATATCACCACTGGCTGCCTCAGCCCCGAAATTTCTGGAATGCACAACCCCCCTTTGATCTTCCGCTTTCTTTATATATATATATTCAATTCCTGCTTTCTCACATTCTTCCCGACAAGGCAGCCTCCCAAGATCCCCGTCATCGACAACAATTATCTCTTGCGGAATTATGGTTTGCTGCAAAATTGACTGTATACACTCCTCCAAACC
>CAYUPV010000233.1:0-4304 GCA_964445885.1 uncultured Methylococcales bacterium | reverse complement strand
GCCCTGATGATCGGGTTGCCGCTGCTGGTTGTCTGGACCGATGCGGTGGCGCTGCTGGGGGGGGCGATTGCGGCCCACCTGGAAATGGATCTCGGCTACCGTCAATTCCTGCTCCGGTTGCCCGACGTGGTGCCGGTGGCCAACCTGGCGATCGGAATGGCCAAGGGAGCAGTCTTCGGCTTGTGCATCGGTGTGATTGCCTGCCACTTCGGCCTGCAGATCGAACCCAACACCGAGAGCCTGGGCCATCAGACCACCCGCTCGGTGGTGGTGTCGATCACCCTGGTGATCCTGGTGGACGCCCTGTTCGCGGTGGTCTTCCGTGAGGTGGGAATACCATGAACCAGGGATGTGTGGTCTGCCTGGACCATGTATGGACCTGTTTCGGTGGCGAGATCATCCATCGGGATATCAGCCTGTCGCTCCGACGTGGAGAGATCATGGGCCTGGTAGGCGCCTCGGGCAGTGGCAAGACCGTGCTGATGCGGGAGATGATCGGCCTGCTAAGGCCGGACCGCGGGCGTATTTCGATCCTCGGCCAATCCCTCTGGGAGTTGGGCGAACAGGTCCGCCGCCAGCTTCGCTCCCGTTGGGGCGTGCTGTTCCAGGGAGGGGCATTGTTCAGCACCCTGAACGTGT
This sequence comes from uncultured Methylococcales bacterium, assembly GCA_964445885.1. GTDB lineage: Bacteria > Pseudomonadota > Gammaproteobacteria > Methylococcales > Methylothermaceae > Methylohalobius. Next base: position 3,665 of record CAYUPV010000233.1, on the reverse strand, counting down.
TTGAAAATATCGCTTTTCCACTGCGTGAACTGCGGGGATTGGATGAAGCACTGATCGAGCATCTGGTGTGCATGAAACTGGCCATGACCGGGCTCGAGTCCGGAGATGCCATGCGTATGCCCGCCGAACTGTCAGGAGGCATGGTGAAGCGCGCGGCGCTGGCGCGTGCCCTGATCATGGAGCCGGAACTGCTGTTCCTGGATGAACCGACCGCCGGCCTCGATCCACCGGCGGGAGAGGCCTTCGTGGATCTTCTTGAGGAACTGCATCGGGAGTTGGGATTCACTGTGTTGATGATCACTCACGACCTGGACACCCTGCGTGATCTGTGCACCCGGGTGGCTGTGCTGGCGGACCAGCGGCTGATCGCCCTGGGAACCCTGGACGACGTGCTGGACTGCCCACACCCTTTCGCCCGGGAATATTTTCACGGCAAACGCGCGCAGCGCTTTTTCGGCAGGAGGGTCTGAGATGGGAAGGGAAAGCTATGCCCTCATGGCTGGTATGTTCGTCATCTCGCTGCTGGCAGCGGCGTTGGGCGCGTTCTACTGGCTGGGGGGGTATCAGGTCGAGCGGGATACCTACCTGATCGTCACCCGCGGCGCGGTTTCCGGTCTCAAGCCTGAATCCACGGTGTTCTATCGTGGCGTCAAGGCTGGCAAGGTGATGGCGGTCGGCTTCGATCCCGAAGATGTCGGCAACATCCTGATCCGCATCGAGGTCGACCGGGATTTGCCTATCACCCGGGGGACCTATGCGACGCTTCGCAGCCAGCCCCTGACCGGTCTCTCCGAGATCGAACTGAATGACGCCGGAGATCATCCCGAGCCCTTGCCGACGCACCCCGACCACCCCGCCCGGATTCCCATGCGGCCATCCCTGATGGACCGGCTGACCGAGTCCGGGGAAGACATCATGGAGCAAATAAAAACTCTGACGACGAATCTCAACGCCCTGCTGAACGACGAAAACCGCGGCCGGATCGAGCACACGCTGGTGCTGCTGGAAACAGCCACCGAACGGATGGGCGTATTGGAAAAGCAACTCGATCGAACCCTGGCAGGGCTACCTGCCCTGACCCAACAGGCCCGGCAGACCCTGCAACGGGTCGATGGGCTGACGGATGAAGCGAAAGATCTGACGGTGACCGCCCGCGGATTGATGACTTCGGGCAAACTGGCGGCCGACACCCTGGCGACGGATACCCTGCCTCAAGTCAATGACCTGCTGCGGGACCTGCGACCTACGGTCCGGCACGTCGACAGACTGGTCAAGCGACTGGACCAGGACCCCCAGATGTTGTTGCTGGGACAGCCATCCCCGATGCCCGGTCCTGGTGAGCCAGGCTATGGAGAGGGAAGATGAAGCCTGATTCACTGGTTCGCTGGTCGACCGGACTCTTGCTGCTGGCATGGATGGCAGGATGCAGCGTGCTGCCCGATCGCCCACCGCTGCCGACGCGGCACGATTTCGGTCCGGCGGCGATCGATCAGCCCCGGGATCTGTGGTCGAGCGTGATCGTGGACGCTCCTGAAAGGCTCCAGGACGACTGGATTCGTTACCGGCGCTTGTATGTCGATCCCACCCGCGTGGATAGGTACGCCCGTAGCCGCTGGACCGCTCCCCTGCCCGAACTGGTCGGGGAGCGCCTGGCCGGGAGGGGGGGAGGCGGTGGCTTCCGGTTGCGAATTCGCCTGCTGGAATTCGAACAGATCTTCGACCGCCCCCATAGTGCCCGGGTGGTGATGGGCCTCCACGTCCAGGCCAGATCTCCGGCTGGACAGCTGATGGGTGAACGGGAGTTTCACCTCAGTCTTCCCTCCCCGACGCCGGATGCGCCCGGAGCGGTGGCCGCCTTTGCCGGGCTGATGAACCAGGCGACCGGCCAGCTCCGGGAATGGCTGGCTCAGCTCCCATCACCGGATCCTGTAGCCTTCCGCGACTCGGCCGCAGGCAAATAACCATCGAATCAGTGGTGGCCGTGATATCCGTGATGACCATGATGACCATCGTGGTGATGATGGCCGTGGAAACCATGGTGTCCATGGTAACCGTAATAGGGATAATGGTAATGGCCATGATGGTAGCCATAACCATATCCATGATGACCATAGTAGTAGGGATAGGGATAACCATAGCGGTAGTATCCAGGATATCCGTGATAACCGTGATAGCCCAGACAACCCAGGCAGCGGCTGAAAGTATGGTAGGCAGGGACGCCGACAAACGCCTTTGCGCTTTCATCCACCTGATTCCCCAGTATCGTAAATGGCAGGGTCACGATGAACAGTCCCGTTCCCACCACTGTTGCCACTAGCGATAGGGGTCTGATGATCAGGGCATCGGCAACGACCTCACCAGGATCAGGATGATAGATATGAGGCTGGGAATAATACTGGTGGTCATCGGGTTGGGCTGTTGGCGCGGGGGACTTCGATTCAGGAGTATCGTCCGCTGCCCGGATAGAGTTTGGTAAGGTTCCCACCATACCTGTCAGAGCAGCAACCAGGAGATAGGTTGGAAGGTTGTATGTTTCACTGTTCATTTCAGATTCCTCCTGTTCCCGTCAAGTTGAGCAGGGAACAAAAAATCCAGAGTGAGATTGAATTCACATTTGACTGGTCACTCCCTTTTATCTATGGGCTTTGCCCCTTTAGTCGTGGATTGGGATAATGGCTTACACTACGGCTTGTGGCGTAAGGTCACTGCGCCGGTGACGACTGAGATGAGGACCATTCAAACTTTGGAGATAGCCATGCGATTGCCCTTTCGACTCCTCTTTGCGCTCTTGGTTGCGCTGATCCTGAATGCCGCCCTGGCGGCCGAGCCCGACTGGAGCGAGTACGGGCAGTTTCTCCAACGCCACCTGAGTCGACGCACCGTTGCCGGTGTCGATCTGGCCTGGCTCGACTACAGTGCCACCGTCAGGGATCCGGCGTTCCCGCGAATCGTGGCGCAGCTGGCCGCTTTTCCGACCCGCAACCTGACCACCCGGGAAGAAAAGCTGGCCTTTTACATCAACGCCTACAACATCCTGGCCATCAAGACCGTCGTGGATCACTGGCCGGTGAAAAGCATCAAGGATGCCGGGAACTTCCTGTTCCCGGTCTGGAAACGCACGGCCGGCCAGATCGATGGCCGTAAGATCAGCCTCGACGCCATCGAGGACCGCCTCCGGCAGATGGGGGATCCGCGCATCCACATGGCCATCGTCTGTGCCTCGAAGAGCTGCCCTGATCTGCGCCCCGAACCGTTCTCGGCCGCCAAATCCGATGTCCAGCTCGATGCCGCCAGCAGTGCCTATCTGCACAATGCCACCAAGGGGCTGAGGGTGGAGGAGGAAGTCATCCGGGCATCGAGGATCTTCGACTGGTTTGCCGAAGACTTCGAAGTGACAGGTGGCGTCGGAGGGTTCATCCGCCGCTATCGGCCGGACCTGCCAGGGAATCTGCCCATCCGCGCCGATCTGCCCTATGACTGGTCCCTGAACGGGGAATGAGCCACTGACTGGAACACTTCATAGGAGGCAACGATGAAAACCGAATACCGACTGAGCCTGCCCCCGCAATCGCCCGAAACCGCCGAGCCAAAAGCCAGGGCCGTGCTGGAAAAGGCCATGCGCCAGGTGGGCTTTCTTCCCAACATGTACCGTTACATGGCCAATT
>CAYUPV010000232.1:0-4307 GCA_964445885.1 uncultured Methylococcales bacterium | reverse complement strand
ACCCTATCTCGATGATCCGGTGGCCCTCCTGGGGATCGAGGCCAGTGGTTTCAGTATCCAGTACGATTTGGCGCATCGGTTCCTCCTTCATTTTTGTTTGAGAGAACGTCGTTGTTGCATTTCATCGATAGCCTTGTTGGCCAGTTGGTCCGCGCGTTCGTTTTCAGGGTGTCCGCTGTGGCCGCGAACCCATTCCCACTGAACTTCATGCCACGCAAGCGCTTTGACCAGGCGTTGCCACAGATCCTGGTTTTTGACCGGTTTTCCAGCTGACGTTTTCCATTGGCGCCGTTGCCAATTGGGCAACCATTCGGTGATCCCCTTCATAAGATACTGGGAGTCCGTACAGAGGATAACCTTGCAGGGGCGCTTCAATGCCTCTAAGGCGCGGATGGCCGCCATCAATTCCATGCGATTGTTGGTGGTATCTGGCTCGGCTCCGAACAGTTCCTTTTCTTTGCCCTGGTAGCGCACTATCGCCCCCCAGCCTCCGGGGCCAGGATTACCCCGACAGGCACCGTCGGTGAAGATTTCTACGATATCGGCTTTGTCTTCATTCGCCATTGTTGTTTCTCTGGATGGTGGGTTCTACCAGGCCCGGCGTCCAGCGTGGAGAGGATTGCAGCAATGGCTTGATAGGGATGATCGTATACGTCCGTTTGATGGCGAGCACCGCATAGGCAACGGACCAAAAAGGTGAGCAATATCCGCGCCACCAGTTGTTGGTGGAGGCGTAGTGGATGGTGTGAAAGTCGAACCATGCCCGTAGTTCGCCGGTAAAATTGAGCAGGCTGAGCCAGTCCAGTAAGCGTTGGTGACTGATGGCCCGGCATCTCCAAGGGGCCGACCGGCGACCATCCGGCAACCAACGGTAAAGCCGATAGAAACTCCAGGGTTGAAACCCCAGGATCAGCAATTGTCCTTCGGGTTTTAATACACGCTCGGCCTCGCGTAGCAGTTGGTGTTGATCGGGGGAAAACTCCAGCGTATGAGGCAAAATCAGTACATCGACACTTTCTGTCATCAAGGGAAGGCTATTGGGATGGGCAATGATGGTGGGCAAGGCAGACTTGGGCGGACTGATTTCATCGATGATTCGGAAACGGCGCAGATAGCCACTGTCCAGATAATGCTTCTCCCAACCTAACCTGCCTAACTGGATCAGAGTGAAGGAATACGGTACTTTAAGGGTGCGTCGCAGGAATTTTATTTCCAAATGCTGTAATCTTCGCCCCAAAGGGGTGCGGAACCAGGTATGCAGGCCCGAACGTGGGGGTGTGGATGTTTGATTTTGAGAAGTTGGCATAAGCAGGGTTGAAGCTTTGCAATTATAATAACTGAATGTCGCGTGGTTTTCCGGATTTTGGAGGCGAATAATATGGCGAAGTTCAAGAGTTTGGCTGCGGTGCTTCCGTGGCTTGCAGGGGGGATTTTGTCAGCCTGTAGTACACATCAGGTCAAACAGGAAAATCCAGCACCCACTGAAGTCGCCAGTTCCACCCCGATCATCGTCGATATTCAGGAGGTCGTTCCTCCTACTCCGATTGCAGCTCCCCCTCCCGAGAATGCTACCCTATCCGAATCCGATCAGCCGTCACCGCCGGAAAGCGACGATCTTTGGCATCGCCTGTTTACCCTGTATCGTCTCCCTGTTTTCAAGCATCCTCGCATCGAACGGGAGTTGCGCTGGTATGTATCACATCCCGAGTATATTCAGCGAGTCCAGTCCCGAGCGCGCCCTTATCTCTATACGATTGTGACCGAGATCGAAAAAAGTGATTTGCCCGGCGAATTGGCTCTGCTGCCAGTGGTGGAAAGTGCCTTCAAGGCAGATGCCTACTCTCATCAGCGTGCGGCCGGGTTGTGGCAGTTCATTCCTTCCACTGGTCGGTTGTATGGGCTGAAGCAGAATTGGTGGGTCGATTTGCGGCGTGATGTCCATGCTTCCACCCGGGCAGCCATTACCTATCTGAAGAAGTTGAACACTGATTTTCAGGGTGATTGGTTGTTGGCACTGGCTGCCTACAACGCTGGCGAGGGTGCTGTAAAACGAGCCATTCGACGCAACCGTCGTCTCCACCGGCCTACCGACTTCTGGCACTTGCATCTGCCCCGGGAAACCCGGGCGTATGTGCCCAAATTGCTGGCGGTTGCCCGTGTGTTCGGCAACGCCAAGGACTATGGGATTGTCTTGGAACCTATCCCCAATCGACCTCTTTATGCCCAGGTGGAGATCGATTCCCAGCTGGATTTGACGTTGGCGGCGAAGTTGGCAGACATGCCGCTTGAAGAGTTGTACCGCCTGAATCCAGGGTTTCGCCGCTGGGCCACTGCACCTGAAGGCCCCCATCGTTTGGTGCTGCCGCTGGAGAAAGTGGCATTGTTCGGGGAGCGCCTGTCGGATTTGCCTGAATCACAGCGGATCCGCTGGCAGCGTCACCTGGTGCGCCGGGGCGATACGCTTGGGGCTATCGCGCACCGCTATGGTACCCCCATCAGTGTGATTCGTCAGGCCAATCACTTGCGTGGTAACAGAATCATTCAGGGAAGGGCATTGATGATTCCTGTGGCCCAGCAGAAACAACAGTTTGAAACCGCTCTGGCCAGATTGCGGGGTATCGAGACGCCCGCTTCTAAGGCACAGATACATATTGTCCGTCGGGGGGATACCTTATGGAGAATCGCCCGACAATACGGGGTGAAGATCAGCCATCTGAAGCAATGGAATGATCTACACAGCGGAAAATCGTTGCGTCCTGGTCAGCGGTTGCGAATCAGGGTTGTCACAAGGTCACTTCCTGCCAACCCTTTCCGCCCGTTGGTCTATACCGTGCGCAAGGGGGATTCGCTATACCGCATCGCCCGCCGGTTTGGTATTCGCATGCAAGACCTTCGCCAATGGAACCGGGGGAGGCTGGATGGGATTTTGCAGCCAGGGCAGCGTCTGAAACTGTACGTGGGAAAGGTGCCCAGTTGATTTCCGCGTTTCTGTCGTAAAGACCCGTTCAGTGGATTGGCTGACGAAGGTTTGATGAAGTTGGTCTTGCCCCTGCCCGAAAGAGCCGAGCAAGTCGGCTTATCTTGCTGTCCTCACCCACTCTATTGCCGTGTCAATCCACTCCCAAACATCAGCCAGACGGCAACCGACGGGAAGTCGACATCAGTCAACGGACTGCGGCACTGGAAAAAATGATCGATGACCCCCCCTCCGGCTGATCAGACACAAACCGCCAATCAGGCCAAAACTCGCTTTTTGGCCAATGTCAGCCATGAACTGCGTACCCCACTGAATGCCATCATGGGTTTCATGGAGATATTGGCGGAAACTGATCTTGATGCCCAACAGAGATATTATGTCGATCTGAGCAAGGAGGCTGCTATGGCGTTACTGCAGTTAATCGAAGATTTGCTCGATTCCGGCAAGATCGAGGCCGGGTATCTGGAATTGAAACCCTGTCATTTCAGAGTTCGCCGATTGATTGGTACGGTATTGGCCATGCATCAGCCTTTGGCTGAACAGAAAGGACTGTTTCTGCGTTCCAATGTCGAAGCCTCAGTCGCGGAATGGTGGTATGGTGACGAGGGGCGAATCCGTCAAGTGCTCAGCAATCTGGTGCACAATTCTCTCAAATTCACACATACCGGGGGCGTCGAGGTGGTTGTCACGTGTGAGGAGGGGCAAGGGCTCCGGTTTGAGGTGCGTGATACCGGAATTGGTCTGCAAGCCGAGGATTCTGAGCGAATTTTCGAAGCCTTTACTCAGGTTGACGATGCTGCCTCCCGCCATTACGGGGGTACTGGGCTGGGTTTGAGTATCTGTAGGCAACTGGTACAGCTGATGGGTGGTGAGATCAATGTGGTCAGCCAGCCTGGTCAGGGTAGCGTGTTCTGGATTCTCCTGCCTCTGCAGCAAAGCGGCCCGCCTGAACAAATGACTTTACCTGCTGATGGCAGGGTCAGAATGGGGCAGCTGCATGGACGAGTCCTGGTGGTGGAGGACAACCGGCTGAATCAGGCGCTATTGTCCGAAATGCTCAAGAGCCTGGGATGTGAGGTCGATGTCGTGGCCAATGGCAAACAAGCCCTCCACATTTGGCAGGCGAGACAGTTCGATCTGATATTGATGGATTGCTTACTGCCATGAATGGACGGTTATCAGATCGTCATCCGGATCAAAGCGTTGGAATTCCGTTTGTGGCGTGTAGCCTGCCCTGTCGTTGCCTTGACTGCTGATTGAAGGGAATGTTCCATGGTGAGTGTGGGGATCTCTGGATATGGGACGTGCTCGGAGATCTCCGAATCAGTGC
>CAYUPV010000231.1:0-4321 GCA_964445885.1 uncultured Methylococcales bacterium | reverse complement strand
CCCCAGAGCTGCGGTCGCCGTTCTGGCATGTTGGCTGAGAAAAGCGGCGATGTGCCGGGTCACTGCCGGATCCCCCACATAGGGCAGACCAAATTCCACCAATCCACTGCGGACGCCCTGAGGATGGTCCTGCAAGGATACCGCTGGAAAGAAGCCATCCAGGACGATTCTCCGCACTTCTTCCCTGCCGAGGGTGATGGAACGGGCACCCCCGATCAGACGGCCGCCGCCTCCCAGCAATGTCACGGTTGCCTGCTCGGGGGCATCTTCTGAAAGCAAACGTTCCTTGGCCCTGCGGCATTGTTCGACCAGTTGGGAAAAATCGGCTTGCGATAATCGCTGTCCCTGGTCGAGCAGTCTTGTTTCGATCAAATGGGCGAGCATCAGATCAACATTGTCTCCCCCCAACAGGAGGTGATCTCCCACGCCGATACGGTTCAGAGTGGGCTTTCCCCCTTTGTGCTCGATCCTGATCAGGGTCAAATCCGTCGTTCCACCCCCCAGATCGACCACCAGTAGCAATCGGCACTGGCTGATCGGGGAGAGATTGTCCCGATGTCGATGGAGCCAGTCGTAGCAGACCGCCTGGGGTTCTTCCAATAGCCTGAGGTTGGAGAGTCCAGATCGTCTGGCCGCTTCCACTGTCAGCGCCCGGGCAGATTCGTCGAAAGAGGCCGGGACGGTGATCACCAGTTCCTGCTGCTCGAGTGGATGAGCCGGGTAACGAAAATTCCAGGCGCTGCGGACATGGGCCAGAAGGCTCGTAGTGGCAATGAGCGGAGAGACCCTGGGGACATCGCTCGATGCTCCCCAAGGCAGGATGTCGGCGGTACGGTCCACACCAGCGTGGCAAAGCCAGCTTTTGGCACTGACGACCAGGCGTCCCTGACTCTTGGCGCCCAGTTGGCGGGCCAGTTCACCGATGATGGCGTTAGGCACCGGATCATCGATTGCTGGAGGGGGCCAAGGTAATTGCAACGCGGCAGGGGAGAGTTCTTCCGGGGCCGGGTGATAACGCACCGAGGGGAGCAGTGAGCGTGCCGCGATCTCGCCAGGCGCGATCAGCTGGGGGATGGCAAAGCGTTCGATGTGGGTTCCCGGGCCCTTTGACAGATCGGCATGGGCGACCACCGTATGGGTGGTGCCCAGATCAATGCCAACCAGAAAAGACGCGTTTTTTGCCACCGTTTATTTTTTGAAAGGCCAGAATCCGGCTTTATTTTCCACGTCTTGATCGCTTTCTTCGCCGCTGGAGTCGGTTGTATCCTCACTCTCGGGGGCGGTGTCCTGTGCCTCGAATTGGTCGTTCGGATCTGTCGAGGCTGCTTCCGTAGGGACCGGACTTTCCGGGGGCGAAGTAGCGGGCATTTCCTGGCCACGGACCTCGAACTCGATCTTCCACCGTTCTCCGGTATCTTTGGCAACCGCTTCCAGGCGCAGAGTGCCTACCTCGGTATAGGTGGCCGCCAACTGTACCGGAACCACATCTCCGGGATTGTGGTGCTCGGGTTGCAGGGTGACTTCGATCTCCGTCAGTTCCTCGATTTCGTCGCTGTACCATTGATCGAGCAGGGTGCCGACGGGGTCGTCACGACGCACGGTCGAGGTGAAGAAACGAAAGTGGACCGGTTCTCCTACCACCAGCCCGAATTCATAGGGTGGCAGTGGTGCCTCGGTACCTTCTTCCATGCCGAAGGGGGCGACACAGAGCAGCCGGATCGGCGGCGGAAAGCCGGGAACCGCCGGCATCGCACTTTCCACCCCAACATAATAGGCGGCTGCGGTACCACCGCGGATGCGTACCCCACCGCCCTGGCGCACGTAACTATAATAGGACGCGCCCCGCGCCACGGCCAGGTCGAGGTCGGCGCCTTCCAGCAGCCGCGCGTCAGGTGCCCCGGCGTTGGTGAGCCAATGATTGACCACTTCCAGGATGCGCTCGGTCAGGACCTTGGCCTTGAACACCCCACCGTTGAGTAGAATGGCCGAAGGGTGGATGAAACGGGCATCGTCCGGCAGCGAGACCCCTTCGAGTTCGTCCACGGCCCGCACTTGGCGGCTCAGGAAATGAGCCAGATGGACGGTGATGCGAGCATCCTGGGCGTAGGGAAGACCCAAGGTGGTGAGGCCGGTACGAGGCCGTGAGAGCGGCTTCTCGGCGATGTCCACCTGGGGGAAGAAGCCATCGATCAGGGTGCGGTCGACTTCTTCGCGGGTCAGATCGGCGCGCAGGGTACCGCCGATCAGTTTGGAACCGCGACTGGGTACGACTACCGGTGCCTGGGGCAGATCCGGATCGGCCAGCAGGTGTTCCTTGGCCTCGCGGCAACTGTGGGTCAGAGCTTGCAGCTGCCAGGGATCGAGCATTTTTGCTTCCTGCTCCAGTTTCATTTTGACCACGTAGGCCAGGGCCAGGTCCATGTTGTCTCCACCCAGGAGGATGTGATCGCCCACGGCCACCCGGTTGAGCTGCAGGTTGCCCTCCTGTTCGGTGACCGCGATCAATGACAGGTCGGTGGTTCCGCCACCCACGTCGACCACCAGAATAATTTCGCCGACCTTGACCTGTTCCCGCCACTGTCCTTCAGTACGCTGGATCCAGCTGTACAGGGCCGCCTGAGGTTCCTCCAGCAGGATCGCCTGGTCAAGGCCCACCTCTCGGGCGGCTTCTGCGGTCAGTTCGCGGGCGGCGGGATCGAAGGAGGCGGGAACGGTGATCACCAGGTCCTGCTGCTCCAGTGGCTGCTCTGGGTGATGATGGTTCCAGGCATCACGCAGATGCTGGAGATATTCCAGCGAGGTCCGATAGGGGGAGATTCTGGGGACTTCTTCGGGGGCCTCGATGGGCAGGAACGCATCCTTGGGATTGACCCCGGCGTGACAGAGCCAGCTCTTGGCGCTCGAGACCAGCCGGATCGGGGTCTTGCTGCCCAGCTCGCGGGCCAGTTGACCGACGATGTGGTCCACCTTCTCGCGCCAAGGCAGGACTTTGTCCTCCGAACGCAGCTCGTCAGGATGGGGTAGATAGAGGAAGGAGGGCAGTTGCCGCCGCTCCTCTACTTCCCCCGGGGCGGTCAGCTGGGGAATCTCCATGACCTCCACCGGGGCGGTATCGCGATCGCACTGGTTCAGATCGACCCAAGCCAACACGCTGTTGGTGGTGCCTAGGTCGATTCCAACCGCATAACGCTTGTCTTCACTCATAGTTCCACCTCGGCAGGGGCCAGGATATCGGCCCGATGACCTTCCGACAGCTGGGGCAGTTTCACTTCAGTGGTGCGCCAGCCCCGATGCACCAGGACTCCCTGGAAGGGTGGCTCGCCGACGATGTTACCGGTCAGACGGACTTCAGACGGATCGAAACCTTTGGGTAAGGTGATGCGTAAGCCCTCCTGTTCGCTGCGAACCGGTTCGATGTCGAAATGTTCGTGCAGCACCTTGCGGCAGCCTTCGTGGACGATTCGTGCAGCAGCGCCGATGTCCGCGTCTGAATAGGCGGCGATGTCCTCTTCGAGGAAGTCGATCAGCCTGGCTTCATTCTGGAACAGCCCCAGGAGCTGCAGCGCGGCATCCGGAGTCGGTTCGCGCAGGATGACAGGTTTCGGTGGTGGTACCACCGGGGCAGGTTTCTTTTCTTCCTCCCTGGTGGGTGCGACGGCTTCGGGTTTTTCCACCGCTACCTCTTTCTCCACTTCTTTGACCACCACCTGGGGGGCGGCTGCAGCAGTGCGGCGAAGCAGGGCGATGACTGCAAAGGTGAGCACCAGCACCAGAAGAAACAATAGGACTAATACGGAAATGGCCAGTACAAGATGCAGGGCATCCAGTGTTTGTGGCAATTGGGACAGATCGATTTTCATGATGCCTCTTCGAAGAATAATGGAGTTATTTTCGTTGTCGTTTGCTGTGTGTTACCGTGAAAAATTTGTGTGGGCAGGGAGCAGGGGAGTGGTTTTCGGGACGCCGTGAACCCGGCCATCCAGGCCGGGGACGCCCTCAAACCAATACCCTGCTCTCTGCTTGGTTCCTTTCATGTTTCGGGGTGAAACGGTGGCTTCATGAGCGTTACCGTGAAAGATCCCTGTAGGCCTTTTATCTTCTGGGGTGATGCCAATCTCATTGTGTGTGGTGATGGCAGGCGCATCATGGGCGTTACCGTGAAAGATACCTCGGGGCAGGAGGCAGGAACTTGTTTTCAGGGACGCCGTGAACCCGTCCATGGGGGCTCGGACCCCGGCCGTCCAGGCCGGGGACGCCCTTCAAACAAGTTCCTGCCTCCTGCTTCTGACTTTCATGCTCTTGGGTGAAAAAAGATTTCATG
>CAYUPV010000230.1:0-4322 GCA_964445885.1 uncultured Methylococcales bacterium | reverse complement strand
AGAGTAATAATCGGCCGGATTTGGGCAATTGGGTGTTAAATTTGGGTTAAGGAAGGTGATCGCAGCTGCCCGGCCCGAAATCGAGCGATTGGAACAAGAAGCCGCCGCAGATCGTGGCAATAGGGTAACGCCACTTCGTCAGCAAAGCCAGAGCATGGATGGTTCTCCCCCTTGGTCTTGAACCATTGCATGATCTTTTACGGGAGCAAGAGCTAACCTCCTGTCACCGGATTGGCGGTGGCAGGAGAGCTTTCCAGCCCAAATACTAGACCAGTGACCGATGCTGATAAGGAGGCCAACATGAAGTCCGTCGCCACCGATCGTTACCACCAACGACGTCGTCCTGGCCCACTGCCTTTACCTTCGGAGGCACGACGGCGCAAGCGGGTGGCGGTCCATTTCACGACGGCAGAATACACCGAAATTCTCAGACAGGCCGGAGGCGTTTCTTCCATGGTACCAGCCTACCTGCGTAATGCGGCTTTGAATCGCTTGCCGCCTACAGTGCCGGAAATCAACCGGGAAGCCTGGGTGAGGCTCGCTCAGATGATGACCGTTCTGGACCGGATCGCCCACCATCTGGACGGTAAAGACCGAATCGAAATCTTTCACCTTCGAGATGCTTTGGCGAGGTTTCGGGGCACTCTGGTTGGGGCGGATCTGAAGTACTCTTCTGACGGAGATACACCATGAAGGGCATGCGGAGAATCCGGCGGGGGCAGGACTTTCGTGGTCTGCTGAATTACTCACTGAAAAACGGCCGCGGGCGAGTCATCGGCGGCAATCTGAGTGGAAGGAACATCGATGAATATAGCTCGGAGTTCGCTGCAGTCAGGCGCCTACGGCCAGACATCAAGAAGCCGGTCTGGCATGAATCGCTGCGCCTTCCTGCGGGTGAAACGCTACCGCCTCATACTTGGAGGCAAATTGGGAATGACTTCATGAACCGGATGGGTTTCACCGCAGGACATCCGCGGATCTACATTCTTCACGATGATCATGAAGGTCAGCACATCCATATAGTCGCCTGCCGGATTGCGGTGGACGGCAATGTCTATCTGGGACGCAACGAAAATCTCGCAGCCACCCGCCATATCGCCGACCTGGAGAAACAATATGCCCTGACGATTACCAAAGGGCCTTCCTACGATCCACAGACTGGGCGAGTGCTCCCTCCCCCTCGGAAAACGCTGAAGAAGAACGAGATCGAAATGGCACTTCGTCTCGGCCGGGAACCCAAATGTCTGGCTTTGCAACGCATCATCGATCGTGTGTTGGACCGTCCCATACCGGTCACGGAATTCTGCCAGCGATTAATTGCCGCGGGTATCCATGTGATTCCAAACCTTACCCCCTCCGGCCGGCTTTTGGGGTTTTCCTTCGGGCTGGACGGCGTGTTCTTCATGGGCAGCGATTTAGGGCGCAACTATGGGTGGAATGGATTACAACCACGAGGAGTGATCTATGAGCAAAATCGAGACAGCGAGTTTCTATACCGATTACAGCGGACCACATGCAGATTGGACCGAAGAGATCCTGCTGATCCTGAGAGGACTACAGATTGTTCTGAAAAATCAGGAGGAGATGAAAAATCAATCTCCGTTTGGCCTGGAAAAAATAGGCCATCAACTACAGTTTCTGAATGCCAAAATTCAACACCTCACGGACCAGCGGGAGAAATGGCAAAGAGAATCTCTGTCGACTCTTCAACAGATTCATGGCTTGAGCGGGAGGTTGACGTGGGAAGTTCGCACAGGGTGGTTCTTGACTGGGATGATGAGCGGTTCAGTCGCCATATTTTTGCTGGAAATCGCTCAGCCGACACTGCTGTCGGCACTATGGCAAATCGGGAGCATTCTGAGGAAGGTTCCAGCACCGTGAACCTGACCCAAGACGAAGCCGATCAGGACATTTCCGATGTTCCAACTCTTCGAATGTAAATATAGGAGGTGAATATGAAAAAGCGACACTATTGGACTGCGAAACGTAAAGCCGAAGTGGTGATGCGTCTATTTCAGGGCGAAAGCTTGGAGCGGCTAAGCCAGGAGATCGGTGTATCCGAAAAGCGGTTAGTGATGTGGCGAGAATGTTTCGTTCAAGGGGGAAAAAGGGCGCTGAAGTGCAATAGAAAATCTTCCAATGATACAGAAATCATCTTCCTGTCCCCATGCGGAATAAACGATTTTTTCATCGTTTATCGAAACATTCATCGGCGACCAAACGCAATAAACTTATCGTGAAAAGTGATCGATTGGATCTCTTGTTGACAAAGCTTTGAAAAAGAAGCCATGCACAGCACGACTGTGCATGGCATGAAACTCGGGCGACGCTGGGTCTAACCCATTAACGCAAACTTAGAATAGACCAGAACAACGAGGTCTTCAATACATGCGGCCCTGCGTCGGTCTTTTTTAACCGATGATATTACAGAGGGCCATTTATGCCTCATACTTTCTCTTTGTCTGATTTGCCCCACCTGGTCCGGGCAAGCGACCTTTGCAAATCACTTGGCATCAGCCGATCTACGCTTCACAAATGGACGCGAGAAGGGAAGTTCCCTCCTCCGGTTCGATTCGGCTCGCGTTTCACAGCCTGGAGACGAGCCGATGTGGAGCGCTGGATAAATAAAGTATCTGCGCTTGGCGATCTGGATTGATGGAGGTGAGCCATGGGTACCCAGATCGAACGTAGCCCACGCTTGAATTTCGAACGAGTCACTCAGGTTGCTGAAGGGAATTGGTCATGGATTTTGTCTCAGCTCGGCATTGAATTGAAGTATTTGAAAAACCGCCATGGTCCATGTCCGGGTTGCAGTGGTGTCGATCGATTCCGTTTCGACGATAAGTACGGTCGTGGAACCTGGATTTGTGGTGGTGGAGGCCGTGAGCAGGCGGGTGATGGTTTTCAATTATTGGAGCACGTATATGGTTGGAGCCGTGCCGAATCTTTCAAAGCCGTAGCTGACGTGCTTGGTTTAAGTAACGAAAAGTTGTCCCTCCCACCCCGAAAGAGACCACTTAATAATCTTATTCGGAATGATGAGAATCGGACACAACGCCGACAAAAGGCTGCAGAGCTTGCCCGGTGCATAATCAAGTCTGCCACCTCGGCGAAAACTTCTCATCCATATTTGCTCAGAAAGCGCTTGGTTGATGCCGCTGAACCTACTTCTTCTCATCCATTCCCGACGCTCTTCCAGTTACCAGTCGACAAGTTAGTCCGTCTTATTGGATACCATCCCAAGTCTGACGGTGAACCATTGGAAGGCAACGTTTTGATCGCCCCGGTAGGGGACTGGGACGGCATTACTACCCTGGAATTTATTGATGGTCAAGGTCGTAAATCGGCGCTGCTCCATGGCCGTAAGGCTGATTGCTGGTGGCCCACTCAACCCATGCCGGAACCAGAGGGTACCGATCACCTGCTGATCGGAGAGGGGGTTGCCACCGTCCTTTCGGTTGCCGTGACTATGGGATGGCCGGGGGTGGCCGCATTGAGCTGTGGGAATCTGACGAAGGTTGCCAAGGCGATGAGACAACGTTATCCCAAAGCGATAATTGTCATTCTGGTGGACATCGGAAATGGCCAGACCAAAGCCGAGGAAGCGTCGCGTGCCATCGGTGGTGTCTTAGCCATACCGGACTTCGGATCGGATCGTCGTGAGGATCAGACCGATTTCAACGAGCTCCACTGCTCGACAGGTTCCGAGGCGGTACGAAAGCAGATCGAGGAAACCGTAGCTACGGCGCAATCCGCGAAGCCCAACATTTCGTTCGTCGACGACGAGGGCAAGAAAAAGTCTCAGGCTACCCTGCTGATCGAGCTGTCCGCCGATCTTGATTACATCGTCAACCCGGAGGGTGATGTGTTCGCCGCCATTCGACATTCAACCTATCGTGAAATACTCGCTGTGCGCTCGGCGGAATTTTGGGAGTGGCTAAGTCAGTCATTTTTCGATCTAACGACCAAAGGCTGCAATCGTAATGCTCTGGCGGATGCTATCAATACCATTGAAGCGCGCGCCAAGGCCAGATGCAAGGAGCGTCAGCAAGTGTATCTGCGTGTCGCGAATCTGGGACATGTGATCTACATCGACTTGGGGGATGAGAAGTGGCGTGTGATTGAGATCACCAGTAAGGGATGGCGAATTTTGAACCGGTCTCCTGTACCGTTCATCCACAAGCGTGGCATGACAGCTTTGCCGGAGCCCATGACGGATATGACGGATAAGCAAGGTACTGTACCGTCGGGGACAAGGATTTCGAGACTTAGCCCAAATTTAACACCCAATTGCCCAAATCCGGCCGATTATTACTCTATCC
>CAYUPV010000229.1:0-4368 GCA_964445885.1 uncultured Methylococcales bacterium | reverse complement strand
GACCGGACGGGTGATCCTGCCGTTTTCGATCCAGTAGGCTTCGGAGGCGGAGAAGACGAATTTCCCGGAGGTGATGTCCACTTGACCGCCCCCGAAATTCTTGGCGTAGAGTCCTTTGTCCACCGAAGCGATGATCTCTTCCGGAGGGTGTTGTCCGGCGAGCATATAGGTGTTGGTCATCCGTGGGATCGGTGCATAGGCATAGGATTCACGGCGACCGTTGCCGGTGGGTGCGGAGTTCATCAACCGGGCATTGAGGCGGTCGTGCAGATAGCCCTTGAGGACGCCGTGCTCGATCAATACGGTATGACCGGTCGGTGTGCCCTCGTCATCGATGTTGAGAGAACCGCGCCGACCCGGCAGAGTGCCATCGTCGACCACGGTACACAGAGGCGAGGCCACCTTTTCGCCGACCCGCCCGCTGAAGGCGGAGGTGCCCTTGCGGTTGAAGTCTCCTTCCAGACCGTGTCCGATGGCTTCGTGGAGGAGTACCCCCGGCCAGCCGGATCCCAGCACCACTGTCAGAGTGCCGGCTGGCGCTTCCTCGGCCTCGAGGTTGACCTGGGCCTGACGGATTGCCTCGGCCACATAGTCCTCGGCCCTGCCATCCTGGAGGAAGAAGCGGTAATCGGTACGCCCCCCGCCTCCGGCAGAGCCCTGTTCGCGGCGGCCTTGCTGGACCATGATCACGCTGACGTTTAGGCGGACCAAGGGGCGGACGTCGGCGTGGAGGGCACCTTCCTGGGTGGCGATCAATACCACTTCGTAGGTGCCCGCGAGGCTGACGACGACCTGTTCCACCCTGGGGTCACTGTTTCGGGCCTGATCATCCAGTCGACGTAGCAACGAGATCTTGTCCTCGTTGCCCAGACTATGGAGGGGATCGGTGGCAGGATACAACTGACGCCGCTGGCTATCGACTGTGATCGCCTGTCGGGCATCGGCAGGGTGACGGGCGATCGCCCGCACATTGGTGGCAGCTTCCATCAGGGTGTCGAAACCGATGACGTCACTATAGGCAAAGCCGGTTTTGTCACCGCAGACGGCACGCACGCCGAAGCCCTGGTCGATGCTGTGGTGACCTTCCTTGATGATACCGTCTTCCAGAATCCACGATTCAGAGCGGGCGAATTGCAGATAGATGTCTGCCAGATCCACAGGGGCATGCAGGAGGGTACCGAAGATCCGTTCCAGCTGATTTGGTTGGAGACCGGCGGGTTCCAACAAGGTTTTCCTGGCGATGGTGAGCGCTTGGTTGGACATAGTGATGTGTGTCATTGAAAAGTAGTGTTGGGTGGCTAGCGAAAGCGCCGGTGTTGAAGCACCGGAAACTGAGTGCGAATGTCGGTGAGCGTCCCGGCATCGAGTCGGACGCTGCAAATTCCCGGGGACTGCTCGAGGCGGGTGAGCACCTGTCCCCAGGGATCGATGATCATGCTGTGGCCGAAGGTCTCGCGGCCGCCTGGATGGTGTCCCCCCTGGTTGGATGCGATGACATAACATTGATTTTCTATCGCCCGGGCGCGCAACAGGATTTCCCAATGGGCCGCTCCCGTCTTTGCCGTAAAGGCGGCGGGGACCAGCAGGATTTCCATGCCCTGGTCGCACAGCAGGCGGGTGTATTCCGGAAAGCGTATGTCGTAACAGATGGCGATACCGACCGTGCCGAACGGGGTCTGCAGGATGCCGGGTTCGTCTCCAGGGATGATAGTGTCCGATTCCCGGTAGCTTTCTTCGCTGCCCGGCACATCCACATCGAAAAGATGAATCTTGTCGTAACGAACTTTCCGCTTGCCGTCGGGACCATACACCAGACAGGCGGCGCGGACCTTGTCGGGCTCTTCCGAGCGCAACGGGACGCTGCCGCCAACCAACCACAGCCGGTGTTCGTGGGCGGACTGGGAGAGAAACGTCTGGATCGGTCCTTCGCCATCTGTCTCGCTGATGGCCAGTTTGTCGCGGTCTCCCTGACCCATGAAGGCGAAATTTTCCGGCAGCAGCACCAGTTTCGCGCCGCGCCTGCCGGCCTCGGCGATAAGCGTTCCGGCATGCTCCAGATTCTCCTTCAGAGTGTCGGTGGTTGTCAGTTGAATCGAGGCGGCAATGAATGCGTTCATTTGGAATCGTGGTTCCCGGTGATCTTCTTGAAGCCTGACCAGAGGCCGTGCAGTATCGTTCCTGGTACGCTTCGGCGCAGCCGCAGAATGACAGGGTCGTCCCAGGTTCCGGTAATAGCGTATTGGCTTTGAGTGATGCTGTCCAGGGGTGTATTGATCATGCGCTGTAAAAGTCCTGCGGCTTTTCCCGCCTTACTCTGATGATTTTCACCCACCAGGCCCAGCGTGAGTGGCGTATTGGGGATGACGGTGATCAATTCATCGGTTCTGTGTGCGACCAGATCCACGCTGCCATTGATGAAAATGCGTGCAGGTACGGCTTCGATGACCAGGTCATCAGTGAATGCACGTCCCCCTGCCATGCGGATGTGTCCATCGATATGGTCGTAACTCAAACCACTGGCGAAAATATCGGTGAAATCCAGGCGCAATCTTCGTTGCAGAGTTCCCAGATAGAGCAGACCGAAGAGGCGCCCCGCGCCTGGTTCCACATCGAGCCAGCGACCCGGGCCAAGATCGAGTTTCACGTATCCATTCAGCTGCTTCAATGAAAATTGGGGGGGAGAGGCGGGCCAATGCAGGTCGAAATCGATTTGGGCCGGAGTGTCTGCCAACGCCGTGGGGTGGTTGATTCGGTTGAGGAAGTCAGCCAGTGCTGGGGAGGTGAACCGGCCCTGTAGTCGGGTTTGAACCTGCGGGTTGGTTTGCCACGTCCCGGATGCTTCGAGTTGGTGTGTCGGGGCGGCCAGCTTCAGGTCGAATAGAAGTTTTTGTCGTTGTGGGATGCCCCTGAGCTGTAGTGCCCCGATGTTCCGGTTTTTGTAGTCCACGCGGCTGGCATTCATATGAATGGCTGGCCACAGAGCGAAAGAAAGACTCGGTGAGGTCGTCGGTGTGGAAGCGCCCAATTCACTCAGAGTGTCGAAATCAAGACTTTCAAATCTGATATCCAGTTGTGTGAGGTCAGGGGAACTCCACCATTTTCCAGCTCCGAAGGGGGTGCCCAGTTGCCCTTCCCAGCGTTCATCGGTCCATTGCGCCCGGAGTCGATAACTCCCTAGATCCTGTTTGTCGGCCATCAGATGCCCGACTTCGAGGTCCAGCGTCTTCAGTGACAACGAATCGAATTTTCCCAAGGCACGGTCATGCAGTGCATCCAGCCATGGTAATAGTTCCAGGTGGGCAAGCCGTCCGGCAACGATGATGCCATTCCTGGAACGCCGGTTCGGCGGAGGGGGGGGCTGGTTGATTCCGACTCGGCCATTGACCGCTCCCTGGTTTTTGGTGAGTGAGAAGACGGCATGAAAAGGGTTGTAATCCAGGGTGAGTGGAATAGAATCCGCTTCCGGCAGCCACGTGGTTAGGGTCAAAGGACGCCTGGCAGCGGAGGATTTTCCCAGCGGGGGTGGAAGTCGTATGCTGGTCCCTGTCAGATCGCTTTGCAGGGTCAGCTTGATGGGGCGGTTGTCCTGTTTGACCAGCTCCACAGAGAGATCGCTTTCGCCCTGCAATACGCGACGCAGTGGCAGTGAGGCCGGCAGTTCGTCCGCGTTCAGATGGGTCTGGAGAGTCATCTGAACCAGGCCCTCTTGGGCTGTGGCCGTCAGCACGGCAGGATGTCGATGGAACAATCCAGTCAGGTGGGTGCTGATCTGTTGGGTATCGAAAAAAAGCTTTCCTTGGATGTCGGTCAATGCCAGGGGGGCGTTCTTCAATGCGATTTTCGTCTGTTGAATGTCCGCCCGCCCGTCGATCCGGGTATCGAGGGCATGGCGAAGCGGGATATCGATACTCATGTGCAAATGTCCTTGGCCCTCGAACTCGGCATATTCAGTGAGATTGTTGATATTGCCTTTGAGAGGGGAACGCCTCAATGCAGTGAACACCTGGGACAGAGTGGGATGGCTGTAGGCATCGATCGTCAACCTCGGATCGGGATCGCCGATCTTCAGCCTACCCGTGGCCGGCCCGACCGTTGCCTTGGCAAACTTGGCCTGTGTCAGCTTGACACGCAGATCATCATTCAGCAGCCTTAGGTGAATGTCGGCCTGTTCCAGAGCCGGCCAGTCAGGCAGGAAACGAATGGTGAGATCCTGACCGTCAAGGCTCGCTTCGGTGACGCCGTTATGTCCCCTGAAAGGGTACTCGGTCACTCTGCCGCGCCACAGAAGACGTCCGGAGAGCCTGCCTCGGCAAGGTTTGGCATTCAGCCATGTGGCCAGTTCCCTCCTGTGAGTGCTGGGCAGAGAGG
>CAYUPV010000228.1:0-4435 GCA_964445885.1 uncultured Methylococcales bacterium | reverse complement strand
CGTCAAGGCTCGCTTCGGTGACGCCGTTATGTCCCCTGAAAGGGTACTCGGTCAATCTGCCGCGCCACAGAAGACGTCCGGAGAGCCTGCCTCTGAAAGGTTTGGTATTCAGCCATGTGGCCAGTTCCCCCCGGGGATCACTGGGAAGATAGGAATTCAATTGACTCAATTCGAGACGGGTGATCAGGGTAAACAATTCCAGTTCCGGCGCTTCATTGTCAAGTTTGTCCAGGGTCAGCCGGCTGGTGAGATCCATACCCTTTCCCTGAAGGCGTAGATAAGCTGTGTCGAAGTGCCATTCGTGCTGCGTCAACCGGCTGTTCAGGCGAGTATCGAGTCGTTGGATGGCGATGGAGAAATGAAGATTGGAGTGTTGCAGACGGATATCATCGAGCGTCAGCACCGTCTGTGCCTCGAGATCGTAGTGCTGCCATTTTCCTATCGTATCCAGCCTGCCTTGACCTTTGGAGATTCGCCATGGTCCTAATGGCACCAGGGGGGACAACAGTTCCTGGAGGGGGGCCAGGCGAAAATCCCGCAGACTCAAACGGAAACTTCCCCGACCCTGCAAGGGTTGCCGCAGGTCTCCCTTGAGACGGACATGCAGCCAGGCCTGACGCGCCCAATGATTGAGTGCATGGAAGGAGAGGACGAGATGGTGCTGTTCCCCCCGGTTGACCAATTGAATGCGGAAATTTCGCCATATTCGTTTGGGTTCGGATTGGGGCGAGTTGGGAAGGTGCCAGTGTAACGTGCTATCGATTAATTCAAAGTGCCCGTCTTGCAACAACCAGGCGGGGAAACCCTCGCCAGCGCCCCCCAGACCGCCGATTTTGAGCCTGCCCTTGGGGCTGAGTTCCATATCGATTGTGGCACCGACGAGGCGGATCGATTCGATTTGTAATTGCCGCTGTTTGAGGCAGGCGGGCAAATTCACGCTGACCTGGATTTCCCTTAAACTCACGTGATATCGCTTTGGATCTCCAAGCGTGATTCCCAGCAACCTTAACTGGGGGGTGAAGTGATACAGGCTGGCTCTCAGTTTGTGGATGTGGACCGGTTGCTGCAACTGCTCGGACAGCACCGATTCCAACTGATAACGAAACTGGTTGATTTCGGGCAGGAGCCAGAATCTGACGAAAGACAGCGTGACAGCCAGCCCCACAATGAGGGTCAACACCATCAATCGCGTTATCCGAAAGGTATGATGAAAGATCCGGATCAACAAGGCGTTGACCTAACCATTGACACTAAGATCCGGTTACAGCAGAACCACGTCGTATTGTTCCTGGTTGTACTGGGGTTCGGCCCGGAAACGAATCCTGACTTTGAGAAAACGTTCCAGTTCCGCCAGCATATCGGCCTCCTCGTCGAGGAGGCGTTCGACGACTTCATTGGAGGCAAGAACCAACAGGGACTGGACTTCGTATTGGCGGACTTCACGGATGATCTCACGGAAAATTTCCAGACAGGTGGTTTCGGCCGTCTTGAGAACACCTCGCCCACCGCAACTAGGACAAGGTTCGCATAGGATGTGTTCCAGACTTTCGCGGGTGCGTTTCCGCGTCATCTCCACCAGCCCCAAGGTCGAGACTTCACTGATGGTGTTTTTGGCGTGATCCTTCTCCAGACTTCTCTGCAGGGCCTTGAGCACCAGGGTCCGGTGTTCCTCGTCCTGCATGTCGATGAAATCGATGATGATGATGCCACCGAGATTGCGCAGACGCAGCTGGCGGGCGATGGTCTGTGCCGCCTCCATGTTGGTCTTGAAAATGGTCTCTTCCAGATTGCGGCCGCCGACGAATCCGCCGGTGTTGACGTCGATCGTGGTCATCGCTTCGGTCTGGTCGAATACCAGATGGCCGCCGGATTTGAGTTGTACCTTGCGTTGCAGCGCCTTTTGAATCTCGTCCTCGACACTGTAGATATCGAACAGGGGACGCTCGCCGGTATAGTGTTCGATCAACGGCGCCACTTCGGGGATGAATTCGTCGGCGAAATGCACCAGGCGGTGATAGACTTCGCGCGAATCCACCCGGATCTTTTCCACTTTGCCTCGGTAAAGATCCCGCAGTGCCCTGACCGCCAGGGGAAGATCCTCGTGCACCAAGCTGCGCAATGGTGCCTGGGAGAAACGTTCCTGGATGGCTTTCCACAGTTTGAGCAGGAACAGCATGTCGGCCCGAAGGACGAATTCGTCCACCCCTTCGGCGGCCGTGCGGGCAATGTATCCTCCACTGTCATATTCCTCTCTGAAGCTGTCGATACAGTCCTTCAGGCGCTCGCGCTCTTCCTCGCATTCGATGCGTTGCGACACCCCGGAAAAGGCCGAAAAAGGCATATAGACCTGATAGCGGGAGGGAATGGTGATTTCTGTGGTCAGACGGGCGCCCTTGCTGCCGAGGGGATCCTTGCTGACCTGAACCATCAATTCCTGGCTCTCATGGAGCAGGCCTTCGATGGATCCTGTGTCATCCGTCTCCTTGTGGTGAGGCCCCAGATCCGAATAGTGGATGAAAGCGGCCCGTTCCAGCCCGATATCGATGAACGCTGCCTGCATCCCCGGTAACACCCGGCAGACCTGGCCCTTGTAAATGTTTCCCACCAGACCGCGGCAACGGGTGCGCTCGATGAAAATCTCCTGGAGAATTCCGTTTTCCACCACCGCCACCCGAGTTTCGGGGGGGGTGATGTTGATCAGGATCTCATCACTCATAAAATTTCGATTCCTGCTTCCTTCAATAATTCGGCCGTCTCAAATAACGGCAGTCCCATCACCCCGGAAAAACTCCCTTCCAGGCGCCGGACGAAAATGGCTCCACGACCCTGGATGGCATAGGCTCCGGCTTTGTCTCCGGGTTCGCCGGTGTGCCAGTAGGCGATGATTTCCTCTTCCCTCAATGGGCGGAAAACCACCCGGCTGATACTGACCGCTTCCAAAGCGCGAGTCGAACGGCCGGTATCCAGGCACACACCGCTCATGACATGGTGGACGCGACCCGACAGCCGTTGGAGTATATCCACTGCCTGCTCAAGGTCCCGGGGTTTGCCAAGGATGCTATTATCCTGGACTACGACCGTATCTGCACCCAGAATCGGCAAAGAAGTGTCCATGATCTTGCGTACTGCACCGGCTTTGGCCCGTGCCAGTCGCAAAACATGTGCGACTGGATCTTCTCCGGGCAGCGGAGACTCGTCGATTTCAGCAGCGACAACCTGGTAAGCGACCCCGATCTGATCGAGCAGTTCGCGTCGCCGTGGGGAGGCGGAGGCGAGCACCAGCTGGGGCTCCATCTCAGCGGTGGTAGGGGTGTCCCTGAAGCAGACTCCAGGCCCGGTAGAGTTGTTCGGCCACCAGGATGCGCACCAAAGGGTGGGGAAAAGTGAGACGGGACAGGCTCCAGTGTGTTTCGGCCCGTTGCAGGCAGGATGGCGCCAATCCTTCCGGCCCTCCGATCAGAAAAGCCAGGTCGTGGCCCTGCTGAAGCCATGATTCCAGCTGTTGCGCAAATTCCTCGGTGGTCCATTGCCGCCCCTGGCTGTCGAGGGCAACGGGATTGGCGTTCGGGCCCAGGCAGGCAAGCATCTTTTCCCCCTCGTTGTCCATCAGGCGTTGAGCGGGCTGATTTTTGCCACGGTGCAGCAAAGGAATTTCAACCAGCTGAAAGCCCCATTCCCTTGGCAGTCTTTTGCCATATTCCATCAAACCGTCCTGGATCCAGGCGGGCATACGGGTACCGACGGCGATCATGCGGATGTGCATCAAGTTGGATAGAGAAAATAACAGGCCTGATAGATGGATTGCCTGGCCAGGGATTCGTGGGTGTCTTGATTGTATTTTCCCCAACAATCGTCCAGATTCTTGGGTTTGAACAGTCCCCGTGGAAGGGTGTATCGGGTCTTGTCCGGGAATGCCTTGGTACATTGGGCGATGACTTCCATGGAACCACCATAGGTCAGGGTGCCAGGCATTTTGTCGAGGATGCACTCCCAATAATTGTCAGGGCCGAACAGCCAGTCCAGGAGTCCGGCCTGTGCCGGTGACACAGCAATGACAAAAACCAGGGGAAGCAGGATACGTATGGATTTCATAGGTATTCGCACATAACCAGTGAAGTTCACCTTTGAGTATGGTGTCAAAGGGGCTGAGCGTCAAATCAGAACCGCGATGGCAATACCGAGTGCAAGCATTCCCAGCCAGGGTCTGAGATCGATGCGAAGCGGGCGGATGTGGGCGGTTTCCGGTTGCAAGAGCGTTGCTTCCAAAGCTTCGGTTGTGGTCAGGCGTCGATACCCCAGGCCGGTTTCCGCTGCCAGGTTGCGGAGCCCGGCTTCCTCGAGGCGGGACAACAACAGACCACTGCGGCGGGGGGCGGTTGATTGGCGATAACGGGCCGTCAAGGCCTGGCGTGGCAGGTCGGTCGTCTGCCAGTAG
>CAYUPV010000227.1:0-4484 GCA_964445885.1 uncultured Methylococcales bacterium | reverse complement strand
AGAAGGGTTCCACCGGCTCAACGAATGGGCGCTGCGCCAGGGCGAGAAAGCCTTCTCCAATCCCCGCAACGCTGCTGCCGGCAGTCTGCGCCAGCTGGATCCCAAAATCACCGCCCGGCGCCCGCTCGACTTCTTCTGTTATGGTTTTGGCGTGTTCCCGGAAGAGCAGATGCCCCCGACGCATCACGAACTGCTCGATTGTTTTGTTGAATGGGGCCTGCCGGTCGCACCGGAACGAAATGTGGTCCGGGGGGCCGATGGATGCCTGACCTATTACCGCGACATTCTCGCCAGGCGCGACACCCTCCCCTATGAAGCCGATGGCGTGGTCTACAAGGTCGACCGCTTCGACTGGCAGCGCCGACTGGGTTATACCGCCCGAGCCCCCCGCTGGGCCATTGCCCACAAGTTTCCCGCCCATGAGGCCACCACCGTGGTCGAGGACATCGAGGTTCAGGTGGGCCGTACCGGCATTCTGACCCCGGTGGCCAAACTCAGGCCGGTCCAGGTGGGCGGCGTCACCGTTTCCAGTGCCTCCTTGCACAATTTCGAAGAGGTCAAACGCAAGGACGTGAGAATCGGTGACACCGTCGTCGTCAGACGCGCCGGTGAAGTGATTCCGGAAGTGGTGAAAGTCGTCGAGGAGAAACGCCCGACGAATGCCCGTACCCTGTCACCTCCGGAACGCTGTCCGGTGTGTCATTCCGAGGTCGTGGCCGATCCCGGCGGTACCCTGATCCGATGTAGTGGCGGACTGTTTTGTCCAGCCCAGCTCAAGGCCAGTATCAAACATTTTGCCTCACGCCGGGCCATGGACATCGATGGACTGGGGGAGAAGCTGATCGATCAATTGCTGGAAAAGGACCTGATCAAGGATGTCGCGGATCTCTACCGCCTCAGCTTGGAGCAGCTGGCCGGACTGGAACGGATGGGCCCCAAATCGGCCCAGAACCTGATCGACGCCCTGGAAAAAAGCAAACACACTACCCTGGCCCGTTTCCTCTATGCCCTCGGAATCAGGGAAGTGGGGGAGGTCACCGCCCAGATCCTGGCCGAGCATTTTCGTTCACTGGAACGCCTGTGCCGGGCAAGCGAAGAGGAACTGGAACAGATCCCCAGTATTGGTCCCATCGTGGCCAAACACATCGTGGCTTTCTTCCGTCAACCCCACAACCTGGAGGTCATAGAGCGCCTGTGTCGGGCCGGGATCCATTGGGAACAGCCCGAGGAAACGTCCATTCCCCGCCCGTTGGCAGGGAAGACGTTCGTGTTCACCGGTGCGCTCTCATCCATGAGCCGGGAGGAGGCCAAGGAACGGGTGGAAGCCATGGGTGGCAGGGTAACCAATAGCGTGTCGAAGACAACGGATTTTGTGGTGGTGGGGGAAAATCCGGGATCGAAATTCGACAAGGCAAAAAAACTGGGGGTCAAGCGCCTCGATGAAGAACAATTCATTGCCTTGCTGAAGCAGAATGCGGCTGCATGAACTAACCTTTCAAGAGACAGGACACTGTGACTGAAACTACTCCGGTTGTGGAAATCGACGAACTGCAGATCGAACTGTGTATCCTCCAGAGCCATCTGGAGCGTTTGCTGACCCGTATCCATCAAAACGAAGCCAAACTACATCGCTTCCAGTCGCTGGAAACTCAACTGCTGTCCCTCAATTCCCTGCAAGAACTGGTGGAGCACATCCTGGAGGATACCAAAGCGGTGTTCGAACTGGATTTCGTGTCCCTGGTTCTGATCGATCCCAAGGGCGAATTGCAGCAGTTTCTCAAAGAAGACGGGATTGCTCCCGGAAGTTTGCCGGAACTGATTCCCATGGCCAACGATTCGAAACTGAAACCCTGGTTCGGCAAGGCCTACCACGCGTATCTGGGCCCCTTCAAAAATCATCATCGGATCCTGTTCAGAAGTGATCAGGAACCTGCCAGCATTGCACTTTTACCCCTGGTCAGACGCCGAGAACTGCTGGGTTGTCTCAACCTGGGTAGTCGGGAAAATACCCGCTTCACTTATGGTATGGCCACGGATTTTCTCGACCGGCTACGCTCGGTATTGTCGGTGTGTCTGGAAAACACCCTGAATTTCGAAATGCTGCGCCGCACCAGCCTGATCGATACCTTGACCGGGGTCAACAACCGCCGCTTTTTCGAGCAACGCCTGGGGGAGGAAATCAATCGGGCTCAACGGTCGGGTGATCCCCTGTCTTTCCTGTTCCTGGACATCGATCACTTCAAGCGCATCAACGACACTTATGGGCACCAGACCGGGGACATGGTGCTGGCCGAGGTCGCCGGCCAGATACGCTCACAGTTGCGCAACAACGACGTGCTTGCCCGTTACGGCGGTGAGGAGTTCGTCGCCATCTTGTCAGGCGCAGAAGTGGATCGGGCCTTGGAGGTGGCCGAACGGATCCGCGCCCGGATCGAAACCCACTCCATCACCGATCACCATGCCAAAACCATTCCCGTAACCATTTCCATCGGGGTTTCCGAGTATGATCCCAAACACGTGTCATCGATGACGAAAGAAGACATGCAGGGACTGATGGAATTGGCGGATCAGGCCTTGTATCACGCCAAACGCAGCGGCAGAAACAGGGTGGGAAACGGCGGGGTGTATTGCAAGAATTCAGAAAAGAATCAAATAGCCATGTAAGGGAAAGGGGGCAGGTTCGAAACCTGCCCCTACCATCCCCATCTCCTTATTGGTCAGCCATTTTTTTCCGCCGGTGCTGCTGGTTTTGGGGCAGGGCTAACCCCTGTCTCAGGTGCGGATTCGGGTGCGGGTGCAGACGGAGCACCAGCCGTCAGAATCTTGATATCGGCCTTCTTTTTCAGCTCCTGTATGTGCTGCTGAATCAGTTTGCGCTTGAGCATCTGTACGACCTGGGGTTTCACCTGCTCATACGGTGGGGGAGTCTTCTCACGCGATTCCTCCCGCAGAATCACATGCCAACCGAAGCGGGTCTGGACCGGTTCCCGGGTGTACTGACCGTTTTCAAGTGCGATGACGGCGTTCGAGAACGGCTGCACCATCTTCTGGGGAGCGAACCATCCCAGATCGCCCCCGCTCTTGGAAGAAGGACCAATCGAATACTTCTTCGCCAGTTCAGCGAAATCGCTGCCTGCATCCAGCTTCTTGATGATATCCTGAGCCTCTTCCTTGGTCTTGACCAAAATATGGCGGGCCTTGTACTCGCTCTGCTTCATCGATCCAACCAGTTGGTTGTATTCCGCTCTGATCTGCTGCTCAGTGATCGGCTGCTGCTTGAAATAATCTTCCACATCCGATTGGGAGAGTACGGCACGCTGAGTATAACGAATCCGGGTAGCGACTTCCGGCTGACGGGGCAATTGTTTCTGGATTGCTTCCTGCTTCAACAGTTCACGACTAACCAATTCCTCCACCAGCTTGGCTTCCGGCACGTTGATCCTGGCATTAGGGTTGCCCCGGGCAATCTCGGCCTTCACGTATTCCAGCGCCTTGCGGCTGATGGGTTGGCCATTGACGATGGCCACGGCTTCTTTTTCATCGACGGGCGCCAGCGACAATCCTTCGGAAGTTTTATTGCCGCCGGCGTTACATCCGGCCAGCATGGCGAATGAAAGGGCGCTAAATGCTAATGTTTTTTTCATATTTCATCCTTCGGTTAGAAATTCATCGGGAGTATAAGCCTGGATGCTCAGCGCATGAATCTCGGTTTGCATCAGATCGCCCAGCGCTAGATAAACGAGTTGATGACGTTGCACCGGATTTTTATCCTTGAAAGCATCGGCAACAATCGTCAGAAAAAAATGTCCTGCGCCGCCTGCCTGAGCATGGCCTGCATGGGCTGCACTGGCATCGATCAATTCGAGACGGCTCGGGGACAGTGTTTCTTGCAGCCGGGTTTTGATCAGTTCGACTCGGTCACTCATCGAGGGAATACCTGAAGGAAAGGTTTGACTGTAACACGGGCATAAACACCCGCTTTGTGATAAGGATCGACTTCGGCCCAACGCCGGGCCTCTTCCAGACTGGGGAATTCCGCCACGATCAGACTGCCGCTGAAACCGGCTTCGCCGGGATCAGGACTGTCGATGGCGGGGTGGGGGCCGGCCAGTATCAGCCTGCCTTCGGCCTGCAATTTCTCCAACCTCTGTAAATGTTCGGGACGATTTTTTTTGCGCAAGGCTAAGCTCACGCCGGTATCCTCGGCGATAATCGCATAGAGCACGGTTTATTCCTGGCTGGATTCCGGTTCAGGCAGATACCGAGAGAGAAAGATCGCCTGAAGGATCACAAAGGCAAAAGTCAGGCCCAACATTCCAAACAGCTTGAAGTTCACCCAGATATCAGTATCGAAAGTATAGATGACGAATAGATTGACAGCACCCAGGAACAGGAAAAACAGCGACCAGCTCATATTCAAGCGGTACCAAATCGGACGCGGCAATTCGATATTGTTCGCCATCATGCGTTGTATGAAGGGTTTT
>CAYUPV010000226.1:0-4496 GCA_964445885.1 uncultured Methylococcales bacterium | reverse complement strand
TGAAAGTGGAGGCCCTTGTCGGTGGTGACGGCAGGGTGGCGGAGATTTCCGCAGGCTCGATTCTGGCCAAGGTGGCCCGCGATTGGGCGATGGTGTTATTGGACTCTTTCGCCCCCGGTTATGGAATCTCCGGGCATAAGGGTTATCCCACCGCTGCCCATCGCCGTGATCTGGAACGTCAAGGGGTTTCTTGTTGGCACCGGCGTTCATTCAGACCGGTGAGAAAGCTGCTTTAATCTGAAACCATGGCTGTTGACTTCGTACATCTTCGCGTCCACAGCGAATACTCTCTGATCGACGGTCTGGTCCGGATCAAGCCGATGGTCACCCAATGCCGGGAACTCGGCATGCCGGCGGCAGCCTTGACCGATCAGACCAACTTGTTCGCACTGATCAAGTTTTACCGGGCTGCCATTGCCGCCGGGATCAAACCGATCAGCGGTGCGGATCTCTGGGTTTTCAACCCTGATGCGCCTCGGGAACCGGACCGTCTCACCTTGTTGGTGCAGAACCGTCAGGGTTACCGCAACCTCACCGAGATACTCTCACGCGCATACCTGGAGGGTCAGCGTTTCGGAATGCCGATGGTGGAGGCGGAATGGATCCGCCGGGCCTCTGAAGGACTGTTGGCGCTTTCCGGAGGGTTGGAAGGCGAGGTCGGTCGGTGGCTTCTGGCTGGCCAGGAGACTGCAGCCAAGGCCAGTCTTTGCGGTTGGCTGGAGTGTTTTGGAGACCGCTTCTTTATCGAGATTCAACGTATCGGCCGTCCACGCGAGGAAGAATACCTGCAAACGACTCTGACTCTGGCAGCCGATTTGGATGTCGCAGTGGTCGCCACCAACGACGTCCGTTTCATGGCGCCCACCGATTTTGATGCCCACGAGGCCAGGGTCTGTATCCATGAGGGATGGACCATTGATGACCCGAAGCGCCCGCACAGATACACGGCTGCCCAATATCTGAAGAGCCCTGAGGAGATGCGGACCCTGTTTGCGGATCTTCCCGAGGCCCTGACCAACACCGTTGAAATCGCCAAGCGTTGTAATCTGGAACTGGAACTGGGCAAACCCTGTCTGCCAGTGTTTCCGGTTCCAGAGGGCCTAACTACGGAGACATTCTTCGTCCAGGAAGCTGAGCGGGGTTTGGAGAGGCGCTTTGAGTCTGGCGCACTTCCACGAGAACAGGAAAACAAATACGGGGAGCGTCTACGCCGGGAACTGGATGTCATCGTACAGATGGGATTTCCCGGTTATTTTTTGATTGTGGCCGATTTTATCCGTTGGGCCAAGCAAAACGGCGTGCCAGTGGGACCAGGGAGAGGCTCAGGTGCCGGTTCGCTGGTGGCCTATGCCCTGCAGATCACCGATCTGGACCCCTTGGAGTTCGATCTTCTGTTTGAGCGTTTCCTCAATCCGGAGCGCGTGTCGATGCCGGACTTCGACGTGGATTTCTGCATGGAAAGGCGGGATCAGGTGATCGACTATGTGGCTGAAAGATACGGTCGCGACAAGGTCTCGCAGATCATCACCTTCGGTACCATGGCTGCCAAGGCTGTGGTTCGTGATGTCGGCAGGGTGCTGGGGCATCCCTATGGTTTTGTTGACCGGCTGGCCAAACTGATTCCCTTCGAGCTGGGTATGACTCTGGAAAAGGCCCTGGCGCAGAGTGAGGATCTGAAGCGCGCTTACCAACAGGACGACGAAGTCCGGGCGATCATAGATCTGGCCCGCTCCCTGGAGGGAGTGGCCAGGAATGCCGGCAAGCATGCCGGTGGTGTAGTCATCGCACCTTCGGCTTTGGTGGACTTTACCCCCCTGTATTGCGAAGAAGGGGAAGAAAGTGTCGTCACCCAGTTCGACAAGGATGACGTGGAAGCCGCCGGGCTGGTGAAATTCGATTTTCTGGGCCTTCGTACCCTCACCATCATCGACTGGGCGGTACAGACCATCAACCGCCGGCAGCGTCACCAGGATCAGGTCCCCCTCGATATCGACCGCATCCCCCGCGACGATCCGGAGACTTATCGGTTGCTGAAAAATTGTCAGACCACGGCGGTGTTCCAGCTCGAATCCAGGGGGATGAAGGACCTGATCCGCCGTCTGCAGCCGGACTGCTTCGAAGACATCATCGCCCTGGTGGCGTTATTCCGTCCAGGTCCCCTGCAATCTGGCATGGTGGACGATTACATCAACGTCAAACACGGCCGGGCCAAGGCCAATTATCCCCATCCGTTGCTGGAACCCATCCTCAAGCCTACCAACGGTGTGATCCTGTATCAGGAGCAGGTGATGCAGATTGCCCGGGAGTTGGCCGGTTATTCACTCGGGGGTGCCGATCTGCTGCGACGGGCGATGGGGAAGAAGAAAGTCGAAGAGATGGCCAAGCACCGGGCCGTATTTGTACAGGGGGCAGTCGAGCGCGGTGTGACCGAGGAAACCGCCCACTACATCTTCGACTTGATGGAGAAGTTCGCGGGCTATGGATTTAACAAATCCCATTCAGCCGCCTATGCCTGGGTTTCATACCAGACTGCCTGGCTCAAGGCCCACCATCCGGAAGCTTTCATGGCTGCGGTATTGTCTTCGGATATGGACAATACCGACAAGCTGGTGGGTTTTGTCGAGGAATGCAGATTGTTGGGCCTCTCTCTGGAGCCGCCGGACGTGAACCGATCCGAGTACCGTTTCACGGTGTTGAAGAACCGCAGCATCCTGTATGGACTGGGGGCCATCAAAGGGATGGGCCAGGCGGCGATTGAGGATATTCTGTCGACAAGGCAAAGGGAAGGGGTGTTCCGTGATATCCACGATTTCTGCCGTCGGGTGGATTTGCGCAAGGCCAACCGGCGGGTGCTCGAAGCCTTGATCCGGGCTGGGGCAATGGATGCCTTGGGCGCCCACCGGGCCCAGCTTATGGCTGATCTGCCTTCTGCGCTTCAGGCCGCCGAACAATATCATCGCAGCCTTGCCCAGGGGCAGAACGATTTGTTTGGTCTGGGGAGTGAAGATGCCGTGACGGATCTTGCGCTACCCCCTACACGACCATCTGACCCATGGTCCAATGGCCAACGATTGGCGGAAGAGAAAATGGTCCTGGGACTCTATCTCAGCGGACACCCTATGGATGAGCATCGGGAAGAACTCAAATTCATTGCCAAGGGGACTCTGGAATCACTGACGAATAAATTTCAGCACAAGGGTTCAGAGAACCTACAAGCGGTGGTGGCGGGGCTGGTTGCGGATATTCGAACCCGCCAGAACAAACAGAATAAGAAGATGGTCTTCATTACCCTGGAGGATGGTACCGGACGCCTCGAAGTAGCCATCTTCCCAGAAGTGCTGGAGGAATTCCAGGAACTCCTGCGTAAGGAGAACATTCTGGTGATCCAGGGGGAATTGGCCAATGATGCTTTCACGGGAAATCTCCGCCTGATGGCGGAAAAGATATGGACCGTGGCTCAGGCTCGCGAGACGTTTGCCAAGGGGTTGTGGATTCATTGGCCAGCCAGGAAGGCGCGACATATCGAGCTGACAACGGTTGCCAACATTCTTCAGGCGCACCGTGGGGGGCGATGTCCAGTCTACATCGATTATCAGGGTGAGCGTGCCCAAGCCTGTCTGCAGCTCGGAAAGGCATGGCGCATCCGGCCTGACGATGAGCTTTTGCAGGGCCTGGCAGGCCAACTCGGGAAAGAGAGCGTTCAACTGCGTTATGATTGATTCCGGGGAGTGAAAGGAATCACCTTGGCTGACGGTGTCGACAGCTCCTGCGTCTCACTGCAGAGCAGTCCGTCCAACGCTGCCTTTTGTCTGTCAAGCGATTCCATCATCAACTGGTAAATCCGGATACAAGACCCCAAGGGAGAGTGATGGCGACGGATTTCCATATCGATTCTCCATTGCAGGTGTTGCAGCCTGCTGCGTCGCTGTTGTGGCAATTGGCCGAAAAACTCCTCAATGGCATCCAGACGATGACGCTCGAAGGCATCCGGATGTTCGCTTGCCAGTTTCATCCAATGGTCGAAATTGAAATCGGTCATGGGAAAGGCTGATTTGTTTTCCATTTGGGTGGCGCCTGCATTTTTCTTTATCCGGGAGATCGCAGGGATCATGCCATCTTATAAAAAACATTATAAAACAAAGAATTACAAATTTAACTGAAAATAATCATAGGTGATTGATGATAAAGTGTAAAAAACTGTGACAAGGACATTCGCGCTAGCAACCACCCAGAATGACAGGATGCCCGATTAGAAAATAATTTTCCGTGACTGAATTCGCGCCTGGGTAAAAAGTCGGGTATCTTGTCCATTTTAATGTACCACCCGTAACTGTGCTTTGGGGGCGACGCATGGGGGTACACGGCCCGAACGGCCGCATCCGAGCCCCCAGGAAAGGGTTCACGGCGTCCCGAGAGACGAATCCCCTGCCTCCTGCCCCGAGGTATCTTTCACGGTAACGCTCATGAAGCCACCGTTTCACCCCGAAGCATGAAAG
>CAYUPV010000225.1:0-4501 GCA_964445885.1 uncultured Methylococcales bacterium | reverse complement strand
CTCGGGGGTCGAGCGAGCCGAAAACATACGCAGCGGGCGCGAGTTCGCCGACAACGCCGCCAAGACCCGGGGCAAGTCGATGGTGATCCTGGGGGCCGGGGTCAACCACTGGTACCACAACGACATGACCTACCGGTCGATCATGAATCTGCTGCACCTGTGCGGTTGCGTCGGCCAGTCCGGCGGTGGTTGGGCTCATTATGTGGGCCAGGAAAAGCTGCGTCCCCAGGCCGGCTGGGCCCCCATCGCCTTCGGCCTCGACTGGCACCGGCCGCCACGGCAGATGAACGGCACCAGCTTCTTCTATTTCCACACCGATCAGTGGCGCTACGAAACCCTGTCCGCCGATGCAGTCATGGCTTCGACCGCCAGCGGCAAGTGGCGCGGCCACACCCTGGCGGACTACAACGTGGTGGCCCAGCGCCTCGGCTGGCTGCCTTCGGCGCCCCACTTCAACAGGAACCCGCTGGAGATCGTCCGCGAGGCGGAGAAGGCCGGCGCCAGGACCGAACAGGAAGTGGCCGACCATGTGGTCCGGCAACTCAAGTCCAACCAACTGCGCTTTGCCTGTGAGGACATCGACGCGCCGGAGAATTTCCCCCGCAATCTGTTCGTGTGGCGCGCCAACCTGCTGGGCTCCAGCGCCAAGGGCCACGAGTATTTCCTCAAGCACCTGCTCGGGGCTCAGAACGGGGTGATGCAGGACGTGCTCGACGGCGCCAAGTCGAAGCAAATCGAATGGCACCTGCCAGCCCCGATCGCCAAGTTGGATCTGTTGGTGGACGTCAACTTCCGCCTCAACTCCACCGGAGCCTATTCCGACATCATCCTGCCAACGGCGACGTGGTATGAGAAGAACGATCTCAACACCACCGACATGCACCCTTTCATCCACCCGCTGACAGCGGCGGTGAATCCGGCCTGGGAATCGAAGAGCGACTGGCAGATCTTCAAGAGCATCGCCAGGAAATTCGCCGAACTGGCGGAAATCCACCTGGGTACCCGCAAAGATCTGGTGGCGATCCCGATGATGCACGACAGCCCTGCCGAGATCGCCCAGCCCTTCGAGGTCAGGGACTGGAAGAAGGGCGAATGCGAGCCGGTGCCGGGCAAGACGATGCCGATCCTCAAGGTGGTGGAGCGGGACTACGCCAACACCTACAAGAAGTTTATTTCCCTGGGACCGCTGCTCGACAAGCTGGGCAACAACGTCAAGGGCATCGACTGGGAAACCGGCGAGGAGATCGAGAAGCTCAAGGTGATCTGCGGTACCGTGGAGGAGCAAGGCGTCAGCCAGGGCCGCCCCTCCCTGTCCGAGGACATCGCCGTGTGCGAGGCCATCATGACCCTGGCGCCGGAGACCAATGGCCATGTAGCCATGAAGTCCTGGAAGGCACTGGAACAGAAGACCGGCCGCAAGCACACCCATCTGGCCGAGGCCCGTGCCGAGGACCACATCACCTTCCGCGACATCGTGGTCCAACCCCGCAAGATCATCACCGCCCCCACCTGGAGCGGCATAGAATCGGAGGAGGTGAGCTACACCGCCGGCTACACCAACATCCACGAGTACATCCCCTTCCGCACCCTGACAGGAAGAGCGCAGTTCTATCTCGATCACGAGTGGATGCGGGAATTCGGTGAAGGCCTGTGCACCTTCCGCCCGGCGGTGGACCTGAAGGCTACAGGCCCCCTGAAGGAAAAGCTCAAGGACAAGCCGCACCTGGTGCTCAACTGGATCACCCCGCACTCCAAATGGGGCATCCACAGCACTTACAACGACAACCTCAGGATGCTGCACCTGTTCCGCGGCGGTCCCGTGGTGTGGGTGGCGGAAAGCGATGCCAAGAAGATCGGCCTCAGGGACAACGACTGGGTCGAGGCGGTCAACAGCAACGGCGCCACGGTGGCCCGGGTGGTGGTGAGCCAGCGCATCCCGGAAGGGATGGCGATGATGTACCACGCCCAGGAGAAGATCGTCAATGTGCCAGGATCGGTCACCACCGGCAAGCGCGGCGGTATTCTCAACAGCGTCACCCGGGTGACGGTCAAGCCGACCCACATGATCGGTGGCTATGCCCAGTTCAGCTACGGCTTCAACTACTACGGCACTGTCGGCTCCCAGCGAGACGAATTCGTAGTGCTGCACAAGATCGCCGACGAGGAGGTGGACTGGCTGGAACGGGAGCTGACACCGCAACGCGAGACCCAGCTCAATCCCGAGGGCATCCCTGCGGGGACCTATCCAGCCATCGAGCCGGGCTTCGAGGAGGCACCCGAGCGGGAGCCGGAAGTGGAGTTCAACGGGAAATGAGAATCTCACCGCAGAGGCGCAGAGATCGCAGAGAGAAATCTGTTTTTAAAGACTCTGTGTCCTCTGCGCCTCTGCGGTGCAAAAACTCAACATGACAATCAACCAAATCACGCATTCGGTGATCGGGGCCACAATGGAGGTTCATCGAACCCTTGGACCGGGATTGCTGGAGTCGGCCTATGAGGAATGTCTCGCCCATGAAATGGATCTGCAGGACATTCCTTACCAGCGCCAACATCCGCTGCCGGTCGATTACAAAGGCAAACGCATGGACTGTGGCTACCGGCTGGATTTTCTTGTCACCGAACGCGTGGTTGTAGAACTGAAGGCCGTCGAACAACTGTTGCCGATCCATGAGGCCCAGGTGTTGACTTATCTTCGCCTGGGAAACTGGCCTCTGGCTCTGCTCATCAATTTCAACGTTCCGGCTCTCAAACGCGGTATCCGCCGGATCGTCCTGAACCTGGAGGAATGAAACAATGAAAAATCTCTGCGCCCTCTGTGTCTCTGCGGTGAATTCAAGAGGTCAACAATGAAAGTACGCGCCAATTTCGCTCTGGTCTTCAACCTGGACAAGTGCATCGGTTGCCACACCTGCTCGGTGACCTGCAAGAACGTCTGGACCAACCGCAAGGGGGTCGAATACGTCTGGTTCAACAACGTCGAGTCCAAGCCGGGTATCGGCTATCCCAAAGACTGGGAAGACCAGGAAAAGTGGCAGGGTGGCTGGGAAGTGACCGGTGGCAAGCTGCAGCTTAAGTCGGGCTCGCGCCTCAAACGGCTGGCCAACCTGTTTGCCAACCCGGACCTGCCCACCATCGACGACTACTACGAGCCGTTCGACTACGACTATGCCAATCTGCAAAGCAGCCCGCTGCGCGAGGCCGCCCCGGTGGCCCGTCCCTATTCCCTGATAGACGGCCACGTCCTCGACAAGATCGAGTGGGGCCCCAACTGGGAGGACGACATGGCCGGCGAGTTCGACAAGCGCGCCCGCGACGTCAACTTCAAGGAGGTCGAGAAGGCGGTCTACGCCGAGTTCGAGAACTCCTTCAACATCTACCTTCCCAGAATCTGCAACCACTGCATCAATCCGTCGTGTGTGGCCTCGTGCCCGTCGGGGGCGATGTACAAACGCGAGGAGGACGGCATCGTGCTGGTGGACCAGAACCGCTGTCGCAGCTGGCGCATGTGCATCAGCAACTGCCCGTACAAGAAGGTCTACTACAACTGGGAATCGGGCAAGGCGGAAAAATGCACCGCCTGCTATCCGCGCGTCGAGGCCGGACTACCAACGGTGTGTTCTGAAACCTGCGTCGGCCGCATCCGCTATAACGGCATCATGCTGTATGACGCCGACCGCATCGCCGAGCTGGCCGCGGTGGAGGATCCCAAGGATCTTTACGAAGCCCAACGGCAGATCTTCCTCGATCCCAACGATCCCGAGGTGATCGAACAGGCCCTCAAGGACGGTATTCCCCAGTCGTGGATCGAGGCGGCGCAGAACTCGCCGATCTGGAAGCTGGCCATGGACTGGGAAGTCGCCTTCCCGCTCCATCCCGAATTCCGCACCCTGCCGATGGTGTGGTACGTGCCGCCGCTATCACCGGTGCAGGCCCAGATCGACCAGGGCAACCTGCCGGTGCACGAGGACGGCATGATTCCCAAGGTGGAAGCACTGAAGCTGCCGATCCAGTTCCTTGCCAATTTCCTCACTGCCGGTAACGAGGCACCCATCGTCAAGGCCCTCAAGCGAATGCTGGCGATGCGCAGCTATATGCGCTCGGTGACCGTGGAAGGCAAGCCCAACCTGAAGGTATTGGAGGAAGTGGGGCTGACCGAATCCCAGGTGCAGAAGATGTACCACCTGCTGGCTATCGCCAACTATGAGGACCGTTTCGTCATCCCCACCGCGCCGGAATACCAGGCCCACGAAGACATCTACGCCTTCCAGGGCCAAGCGGGCTTTTCCTTCGGCAACGAAGGGTGCAGCGTCAGTGCCCACGAGAGCGGATGCTCCCTGTTCCCGGACAAATCTGTCGGGAACAGATTTGGGCGTCCGCAGGACGCCTGCAAGGGGCGAACCATGGAAGGTTCGTCTCAAAAGCGCAAGGGCGTGGCCCAGCCGGTCACCTTCACCCCCATGAATGAACTCAAGGCCAAGGCCACCAAGGTGGAAGGATGACC
>CAYUPV010000224.1:0-4507 GCA_964445885.1 uncultured Methylococcales bacterium | reverse complement strand
GGGGGTGGGTTTTGGGTTCTAACGAGACGAGGCCGATTCGGGGGTTTGCAGTCGCGGATCATGAAAAAGGCCGCAACGGCGACCACGCCGGCGAATACCCAGACCAGTGTCTGAGGGCTGAAACGATCGGAAATCAGGCCACCGGTGAAACCGCCCAGTGTGGTGACCGTTTCCAGGACCAGGGCAAGGGTCCAGTCGATCTTGTGGGCTTTGCGAAAGACCAGCATGGCGGAGAACGAAGTCACCATGATCAGAAACAGGCTGGTGGTTGCCGCCACGTGAAAGTCGATGTCGAAAAGGACCTGAACGGGCGTATACAACGTCCCGCCGCCCTGACCCAGCATGGAGAAAACCACTGCGACGAAGAATAAAATTCCGCTCAGAAGAAAAACCGGATTACTCAAAAGAATGACTCTTTTCGCCTGTCATCAGGATTGGCTGTGATAAGGTAGAATTCCGATTTCAAACAATATAGATATATCATGCGATCCTTAAACAGGATACCGTTTTGGATGGTCGTTGTATGGCTTTTCCTCGCACTTAGCGGTTGCAGCAGCCATCCTGCCGTGGCGCCTACACCCTTGACGGTGCCACATATTGTGGCTTTGAGTCAGAAAGGGACGCCTGCGGAAGAAATCATCGGCAAAATTCGCAGTTCCAGAACGCTCTACCGGTTGTTGCCAAATCAGATTGAACAGTTACGCCGCAAGGGGGTATCCGATCAGGTGTTGGGGTATATCCAGAAAACATACCGGGCAGCACTCAGGCAGTATCCTTATCTGCGCGACTGGGACAACTGGTCCCTCTATGAGGGATACTGGTATGCCAGTCCTGGTGAGGGCGGATCCGAGCTGTGGTTGGAAGATGAATAGTCTCAGAGGGGTGGAGTATCACGCATTTCTGCCGGGAACCCAAAGCTAAAGTTCATCCTTGGCCACCTGTCGGCCTTTGGGGGTCAATTCCCAAAGGGTCGAACACCTACTGCGGAGAGGGCAATATTTGCAGGGAGGCGCACAGGCCGGAGAAATGGGGCGCAGATACCCCATGCGTTCGAGAGTTTGGAGCATTTGTCGCACCAACGCATCGGATATTCCCAGCCGTTGCGCTAACTGGGTGACGTCGGTCTGATTCCCACGGGCGATTTCAGTCAGCACGCGTTTCAGCATCTCAGATCAGCCTCGAAGCCCCCTGATAGATAGCGGTTCCCAACAGGATTGCCAGGGTCAAGGTCACTGCCATATCAAAAAATGTCCAGCGCGGGCTGCGAGTTTCCTGGTAGATGGTCACTGTGGTCGCAAGACAGGGCAGATAGATCATCATGACGACCAGAAATGCCAGGGCGGTGGGGGCCGAGGTGGCTTCATTCAGGATTATCCGTAAAGCTTCTCCCTCCCCGCTGTACAATACCCCGAGCGTGGCCACCACGTTTTCCTTGGCGACGAACCCTGTCAGCAGGGCCATCAAAAGGCGCCAGTCCATTCCCATCAATTCCCCGATTGGCGACAGCCAGCGGCCCAGGGTGGCCAGCCGGCTGTGATCGATGCCGGGAGCCGGGAAATTGCTCAACACCCAGATGAGGATCGCCATCGCCAGAATGATGCCTCCTGCCCGGCGCAGAAAGGCGAGGCAGTGATGCCAGACGTCGAATACGACAGTCTTCCAGTTCGGGGCATGGTAGAGCGGCAGCTCCATAATGAAAGCCTCCCGATGTCCCTGGAACAGAAACCGGTGGAACAGGGCCCCCAGTATCAGCAACAGCAGCAGGAAGCTGATCCGTCCACCCGGAATTTCATGGACTGCAGCCTGCAGAAGCCGGGCGATCCAGTCATAGCGGCTTCCCACCACGACCAGGACTGAATCCTCGTGGGGATGCATACACTCGGAAAGTTCAGACCAACATGCACCCGGCACCCATGATTTGACCTTGGCGGTGATTTCCTGGTCCCCTTCCAACAATTTGAGCGCCACCCAATCCAATGGATAGAGTCTGGGAACATAGTCTTTGATCTTTGCTTCAATGGCTTGTCGCAGCGCTTCGACACGAGGTTGCAATTCCGGCCGATTCGGATGGAGGGGCCGGCTGCCTTGGCGATTTCCACCACGGCATCCACCAGCTCCCGCACCCCCTGGTTAAGACTGGCCGCCATCGGGATTACGGGCAGACCCAAGGCCTCTTGGAGAATACGGGGCTCGATATGGATGCCTTCCTCTTCGGCCAGATCCATCATGTTGATGGCAAGCATCACTTTGACCGGCAGGGCCAGTACTTCAGCCAGCAGATAGAGGCCCCGTTCCAGGTGGGTGGCATCGGCCACGACGACCACCACATCGGGCTGCTCTTGGATGATGAAGTCCCGGCTGATGCGTTCTTCGAGGGAGTTGGCGGTCAGGCTGTAATTACCGGGGAGGTCGATGAGTTCGAGTAGTACCTCATCGCCAAAGCGATGGTGGCCCACTTCTTTCTCCATCGTCTTCCCGGGCCAGTTGCCCACATGTTGGTTGAGCCCGGTCAGGAGGTTGAAAATGGTGCTTTTGCCCACGTTAGGTTGTCCCGCCAGCGCGACCAGATAACGCTTGGGTTCCGGCACACTGAGATCTGCTTCAGAGGGCAGCATCTTGGACCGACCCCGCCGGCTGACCCGGATCTTGTCCGCCTCACCCCGTCCCAGTACCACCCGGGTTTCGTGGCTGCGTACCACCACAGCCCCCCGGTTCTGTATCACCTTCAGGCAGACTCCCGGCCGACTGCCCAAGGCTGCCATACGGCTCAGAAAGGTTGGCCCGCCCTGGAGGGACTCGATCCTTACCCGCTCACCGGCAGGGATTTGCGACAAGGGTACGCTCGCCTCGGACATCGCTTCTCTCACACTTCTTGATTGAGATGATCTGGCATTGTATCTGGATCCTGTAGCCGATCCAGTAGACCGGTCTCAACTCAATACAATCTGTGCCTGAACAGCCAGCCGGCCAAGGCAAGGTTGAAGATACCGATCAGAGCCATTGGCCAGAACTGGGGCCACAGTATCGAGAACGGGCTGTCGGCCAGGAAGGTGCTGCGGACAATGATGAGAAAATACCGCATCGGATCCAGAGAGGTGATCTCCTGCACCAATTCTGGCATGTTCTCGATGGGAGTTGCGAATCCCGACAGGATCACCGCCGGGACGATGAACAAGAATGCGCCCAGGAGTCCTTGTTGCTGGGTCACCGACAGGGATGAGATCATCAAGCCAACGCCGATGGCTGCGAGCAGATAGAGTGACATCCCGGCATACAGGATCCACCACTGGCCCCGAAATGGTACTTCGAACCAGTAGATGGATACAGCCACGATCAGGCTGCCCTCTATGATCCCGATAATGAATGGCGGAACCGATTTCCCCAGCAGGATCTCGAAGGGGGAGATGGGGGTGACCAGAAGTTGATCGAACGTCCCTTGTTCGCGCTCCCGCGCCACCGTCAGGGCAGTGGTTACCATAGTGACCACCAGGGTCAGCAGGGCAACGATACCCGGTACGATGAACCAGCGGCTCTGGAGATCCTCGTTGAACCAGGCCCGCGTTTCCAGGAAAGCGGGCGGGGAAGCTTCCCCCCGCCGTTGCAGCCACTGAATATTGAAATCGGCCAGGATAGTACGCAGATATCCTAAGCTGATCAGCGCGGTGTTGGAATTGCGTCCGTCGATGACCAGCTGGAGTGGGGATGTTTCACCGCGGGCATCATGTTCGCTGAAACGGGGACCGAAATGAATCACGAACAGCACCTCGCGCTGATCGATGACGGGAGCGATTTCGCTGTCGTGCCCGATTTGCCTGACCTCGGTGAAGACGGGGGAGCCGCGGAGCCGGGCCAGGAGTTGCCGGGACATTTCTCCCTGGTCTTCGTTGTAAACCGCATAGGGAATATCGTAGAGATCGAAGGTGGCGGCATAACCGAACACCATCAATTGAACCAGTGGCGGGATGATGACCACGAAGCGGCTGCGCTTGTCCTTGAGCAGGGCCAGGAATTCCTTGACGATCAGGTGCCAGATGCGTTGAATCATGATCACTCAAGGCGTTTGCGAGAGATTTGCCGGGTTCGTCCCAGGAAGAAAGCGGCCATCAGTACCAGGGCCAGCAGATTGGGCCACAGGACGGGCCAGATGTCACCTGCCAGAAACAACGTTTGGAGGATGGAGACATAATAGCGTGCCGGCACCAGGTGGGTGATCCATTGAATTGCCGTGGGCATGCCCCGGATCTCGAAGATGAATCCTGAGAGTATGAAAGCAGGCAGGAAGGTGACGATGATGGCGATCTGACCGGCGACGAACTGGTTTTTGGCGACGCTGGAAATCAGCAGCCCCATCCCCAGGGCCACCAACAGGAACAACGATGATCCCAGCCACAGCAGCCAGAACGAACCCCGCAGCGGTACCTCGAACAGCCACACCGCCATCGCCACCGAAAGCAGCAGTCCGCCAGTGCCCAGAAGGAAATAGGGGATGACCTTGCCGAGCAGGATA
>CAYUPV010000223.1:0-4529 GCA_964445885.1 uncultured Methylococcales bacterium | reverse complement strand
GAAAGATACCTGGAAGACTTCGTAGGGTGGGTAGAGGCGAAGCCGAAACCCGCCAGGTGATGTTTGTTGGGTTTCGCTTCGCTCTACCCAACCTACATTTTTTCATGCGTCGGGGTGAAAAAAGGGTTTCATGAGCGTTACCATGAAAGAACGATTTCCCTCACTTAAGAACCATTCTATCCGTCATCCTGTTCGCCATGTGCCAGCCTCTTTTCCTTGCCAGAATCAGAGCAGGTTGGCAGAGCTTCCACTCACGATACACGTTTAAGTATACTGTCCCCGATTTTCATCTTTGGTCTTTTGTCTACGCTGTGCCACAATGCGGGCCGGTTTTCACGTAGGACGACACATGATCAAGGCAGTTCTGTTCGATTTCGGCGGGGTGATTGCAGAGGAAGGTTTTCGCGACGGTCTCAAGGCCCTGGCCGAATCCCAGAGTCTGAATGCCAAGGATATGTTTTCTGCCGGGATGGATGCTGTCTATGACTCAGGCTGGGTAGTCGGACAGGGTACGGAAAGTGACTTCTGGCAGATCATGACTACCAAGACCGGACTCGAGGGTGATCCGGATGAGATGCGTGAATTGATTCTGGAACGTTTCGTGATCCAACCTTCGATGCTGGCACTGGTCGACCTGTTGCGACGACAGGGCAAGCGAGTTGGAATTCTCAGCGACCAGACCGAATGGCTCGATGAACTCGACCGGCGCCACGATATCTTCAGGCATTTCGACCATCTCTATATCAGCTACCGGATGGGGAAGGGAAAAAGGGATCCTTCCCTGTTCGATGACATCGCCAAAGATCTGGACCTGCCCCCACATTCCATCCTGTTCATCGATGACAATCCCGGCAATGTGGAAAGAGCCCGGGAACGGGGCTGGCAGGGCATCGTCTTCAGCGACGAAAAAGACCTGAGAAAGCGGCTACAGGCATTGGGTCTACTACCCTCGCAGTGATATCCTTCGGGTATCGCTTCAATCAGGATATTTCTCATGCAACCATCCTTCGACATCACAGACCCAGATCTGGCGACCTCGGGAGATAGCAGGATTCAATGGGCAGCGGCGGAAATGCCGGTGCTTGCCAGCATCCGTT
Source organism: uncultured Methylococcales bacterium (assembly GCA_964445885.1). Classification (GTDB taxonomy): domain Bacteria; phylum Pseudomonadota; class Gammaproteobacteria; order Methylococcales; family Methylothermaceae; genus Methylohalobius. The sequence goes on along the minus strand of CAYUPV010000223.1, from coordinate 3,432 downwards.
CCCACTTCAGTGAGACCAAACCCCTACAAGGACTTCGAGTCGGGGGATGTCTACACGTTACCACAGAAACCGCCAACCTGGTACGGACCCTCAGTCAGGGGGGGGCCCGGGTGACATTGTGTGCCAGCAATCCCCTGAGCACCCAGGACGATGTCGCTGCGGCCCTGGCCTGCAACGACGGCATTTCGGTCTTTGCCCGCTGCGGTGAAGATTCCGACACCTATTACGCCCATATCCGCGCTGTGCTGGATACCCATCCCCAAATCACTCTCGACGATGGCGCGGATCTGGTCACCACCCTTCACCAGGAACGGCCGGGAGAGCTGCCCCAGGTCCTCGGAGGGACCGAGGAGACCACCACCGGCGTGATCCGCCTGCGGGCCATGGCGAAAGACGGGGCGCTGGGATACCCCATCGTCGCCGTCAACGATGCCATGACCAAACATCTCTTCGACAATCGTTATGGTACCGGCCAAAGTGCCCTGGATGGAATCATCCGCGCCACCAACATCCTGCTGGCCGGCAAGACCTTCGTCATTTGCGGCTACGGATGGTGTGGTCGCGGCATCGCCATGCGCGCCAAGGGTCACGGGGCCAAGGTCATTGTGACCGAGGTGAAACCCTTAAGGGCCCTGGAAGCGGCCATGGATGGATTCCAGGTGATGCCCCTGCCGGAGGCGGCAAAAGTGGCTGATTTCATCGTCACCGCCAGCGGGGACAAACATGTGGTGGACGCCCATCATTTCGAAGTGATGAAGGATGGCTGTGTACTCGCCAATTCCGGGCACTTCAACGTGGAAATCAACATCGATGCGTTGGAAGCACTGGCCCAGGGGAAGACCAGTCCCAGGCCTTCTGTGGACGAGTATCGACTGGCAGATGGGCGCCGCCTGAGGCTTCTGGCAAAAGGCAGACTGGTCAATCTGGCCGCTGCGGAGGGACACCCTGCAGCGGTGATGGACATGAGCTTCGCCAACCAGGCATTGACGGTGGAATATCTGTGGCAACAAGGAAAACAACTGAAACCGGAAGTGTATCCGGTCCCTGACTCGATCGACGACAAGGTAGCCAAACTGAAACTGGTAGCGATGGGGATATCCATCGATAACCTGACTCCGGAACAACAGGCTTATCTGGCCTCATGGCAGGAGGGGACATAATGAGTCACCGATCAGAGGTAAAAGTTTGCTTGCGGCCTCCTGGACTGAAATCTCTGCCATTGCCATCACTCGATTGTTTTCCAATTCGGGTTTGCTCACAATGAACAACCACCAATCAGGAGTCAATCATGCGTTCTCCCTTCTCCATCTTCCATTTTCTGCTGTTCTTCTTTCTCCTGGTTTTCCTGCTGACCTTCATCCAGTTGCAACTGATCACTCTGTCGTTCGAGAAACTGGGTCTATCACCAGAGGCCACCATGTTGTTGTTGCTGGGGTCACTGCTGGGAAGCTGGATCAATATCCCGCTGTTCACTGTTGAGGCCTCGCCTCCTCCTGACATCATCGAAACCCCGTTCGGTCTATTGAAGCCCCCACCCATACCTTTCACCGGCAAGACAGTGATCGCCGTCAATGTCGGTGGTTGCCTGATCCCGTTATTTTTCTCGGCCTATCTGGTCAACCGTCTGAATCTACCCCTGCCGCCCTTGCTACTGGGCGTCGCGGCCGTGTCCTGCATCGGTTATTTTCTCAGCCGTCCAATCCCTGGCTTGGGTATAGGGATGCCGGTGCTGGTGGCACCGCTGACGGCTGCGATCGTGGCATTCGTCCTGGGGGATGAATACCGGGCACCGTTCGCCTATATTTCCGGTACTATGGGGGTGTTGATCGGCGCCGACCTGTTCCACATGAAGGATATTCGTCAGATGGGGGCACCCATCGCTTCCATCGGTGGCGCCGGCACCTTCGATGGCATCTTCCTTACCGGAGTGATTGCAGTGTTACTGGCCTGACCCCGAGCAGCATAGACGATATTCCAAGAGTCAGTGGAGCAACCGCGGTGAACGCCACTGCCCTACCGCCAGAAAGTGATCAGGGGAAACAAAGGGGGCGCTTGCAGGCTTCACCGGTTCAGGAAATCGAGCCCGAGACCCAATGGGGATCTTAGCTTAACCCTTGATACACACCAAAGGCCGTAACCGCACCACCAATCTGGCCAGTCCCGCCCGTTCGGCGGCCTGAACAACGGCATCCACATCCTTATAAGCTCCAGGAGCTTCCTCCGCCACCCCACGGAAAGAGGGACTGCGCACGATCACTCCCTGCTGCTCCAGATCGCTGATCACCCGCTGTCCCTGCCAGGTCTTGTGGGCCTGACGACGGCTGAGCCTGCGACCGGCCCCGTGACAGGCAGACGATAAGGCTCGCTTCTCCCCTTCGGGGGTACCCACCAGAATGTATGACGCAGTCCCCATCGATCCACCAATGATGACAGGCTGCCCCACCTTTCTGAAGACATCCGGAACGGCCGGGTGACCAGGCCCGAAAGCACGGGTCGCGCCCTTTCTGTGCACGAAAACTTCCCGCCGCTGACCTTCGATCTCGTGGGTTTCCTGCTTGCAGGTATTGTGGGAGACGTCGTAGATCAGACGCAGATCCGCCTCTGGGAAGAAATGCGTGAACACCTGTCGCACCAAATGGGTGATGATCTGCCGGTTGGCCAGGGCGCAGTTGATGCCGGCACGCATCGCTCCGAGATAATTCTTGCCGACACTGGAGTCGAGAGGGGCACAGGCCAGTTCCCGGTCAGGAAGATCGATACCAGCCTCCTTGGCTGCCTTCTGCATCAGCTTGAGATATTCGGTGCCGATCTGATGACCCAGACCACGGGAGCCACAATGAATGGTCACCACGATATCACCCTCATGAAGCCCGAAGACTTCGGCCACCTCCGGCTCGTAGATCTGGTCCACTTCCTGGATTTCCAGATAATGATTGCCTGACCCCAAGGTACCCATTTCCCGGCGCTGGCGTTCGCGGGCTTTCTTCGACACCTGTTTCGGATCGGCACCTTCCATGCGGCCGTAATCCTCGATTTTCTCCAGGTCTTCAAGACGACCGTAGCCCTGTTCCACTGCCCACTGAGCCCCCCCGCAGAGCATGGCTTCCATTTCCTTGTCATCGAGCCGGATCCGTCCCTGGCTGCCGACGCCCACAGGCACCGTAGCAAAAAGGGCTTCGGCCAGGCCCTTCTTGACGGGTTCAATGTGCTCGCGGCGCAAGCCAGTCTGCAAGGTCCGCACCCCGCAGGAGATATCGAACCCCACGCCTCCGGCGGAGATCACCCCACCTTTTTTGGGATCGAAAGCGGCCACGCCGCCGATGGGGAAGCCATAACCCCAATGGGCATCGGGCATCACGTAACAGGCGCCCACGATACCAGGCAGGGTGGTCACGTTGACGGCCTGCTCGGCCACTTTGTCATCCATTTCCT
>CAYUPV010000222.1:0-4541 GCA_964445885.1 uncultured Methylococcales bacterium | reverse complement strand
ATTGGCATAGTAGAACCCCACAAAGGCCGCGATGAGCGCGAGCAGCGCTGGAAATGTCAGTTGATGACGGCGCAGGATTTTCTGAAAATCCTCTTTGTCATGGAGTTGGTGTTCGGTAAAGGCGGTGAGATCGGTTTCTCGCAGGTCGTATTCGATTTCTAGCATTGGGGAAATATCCGTTGTTTTTTTGTCACGAAAACTTCACCATTGTAACCCAAATAGTGAAGTTTGCATTCTGAGCCAGGGTGTAGCATGCAATTGATTGTCACGGCAATCGGAGATCATCAAGGGAAATTGTTTGAACGGTTGATCTCGCACGTTCGGGAGTGCGAGTGCCACGTCAGAGAATGCCGACTGGCAAGATTGTCGGGAGGGGGTGCAGGTTTCGTACAGGTAGAGGGCAATTGGAACCACATTGCCCGGTTGGAGAACCTTCTGTCCGGGTTGGGGCAGCAGGGACAGGTGCATTTTCACCGGTTGCCTGAGAATCCTAACTCGAATGATGGTGACGTACTGCTTTACGTAGCCGACGTGGTGGCCAGAGATCGAGTGGGGATTCTCGAGGATCTGATCGGATTCTTCAGTGGTCAGGAGATCGAGATCCAGGATCTACGTTCCAGTTGTTACCGGATGCCATACGTGGGTGCCAATGTCTGTACTATCCATCTGCTGCTGCGCATACCGGAAGAGGTGTCGGTGATTCCGTTACGCGACGAATTTCTGGACATCTGTGAACAGCTTCAGGTGGATGCCATTTTCGAACCCATTAAACCAATCATCTAAGCCGGAGCGAGACGATGTCAGAATCCAGTGTGCAATTGGGCCAATTGATACCAGAGTTCGAAACAAAGGCGACCGGCGGTAAGGCGGTCAAACACTCCGATCTGAGGGGTAAATATGTGATCCTGTATTTTTACCCCAAGGATCACACCCCAGGATGTACCCAGGAAGGACGGGATTTCCGTGATCGATACCAGGAATTTCAGGCCTTGGGAGTCGAGATCTACGGTGTTTCCCGTGATAGCCTCAAGACCCACGAGAATTTCAAGGCCAGGCAGGAGTTCCCCTTCGATCTGATCTCCGACCAGGAAGAGACACTGTGCAAATTGTTTGGTGTGCTGAAACAGAAGAAGATGTTCGGCCGCGAGGTGTATGGTATCGAGCGCAGCACCTTCATCATCGATCCGCTTGGTAGATTGGCAGCCGAGTGGCGCAAAGTGAAAGTCAAGGCGCACGTGGATGAGGTGCTTGCGAAACTCAGGGAACTACTGGGCGGTTGAGCGGTTTCTTGTAGGACCGCCGGATGTGTTGTTTGCCTCTTCTGTGGCGATGCTTTTCCCGGTGTGGCTTGGAGTGCGGCTGGGTATCTTTTGCCCGGTTTCCCCGGGGCCAGGCGCTCAATACCGCTTCCACCAGAGTGGCCAGGGGAATGGCAAAGAATACGCCCCAGAATCCCCATAACCCCCCGAAGAACAGGATGGCGACGATGATCGCCACCGGGTGAAGGTTGACCACTTCGGAAAACAGCAGTGGCACCAGCAGCATCCCGTCGATGGCCTGGATGATGAAATAGGCGATGGTCACATACCAGAACGGCTCGCTCATTCCCCACTGGAAATAGCCCACGATCAACACCGGGAAAGTCACCACGGTGGCGCCGATATACGGGATGATCACTGATAACCCGACAATGACCGCCAGCAGCAAGGCATAATTGACATGCAGCAGGGAAAAGGTCAGATAACTGGCGCCGAAGATAATCAAGATCTCGATGACTTTGCCTCGGATATAGTTGCCGATCTGCGCGTCGACGTTTTGCCACACCTGTGCTGTCAGGTGGATGTCCTTGGGAAGAAACTGCTTGAACCAGGCCACGATGCTTTCTTTGTCCTTCAAAAAGAAAAACACCAGCAGTGGCACCAGGATGACATAGACGATGATGGATATGATATTGACCAGGGAAGAATAAGAATAGGTGACCAGTGACTGCCCCATGTTGAGCAGTTGCTGGCGGACGGCGGCGATCATCTCATTGATCTGCTCATGGCTGATGAAGTTCGGATACAACTCTGGCAGCCGGTTCAATAGCGCCAGCCCGTGGGTCACCATGGCGGGTAGCTGCTGCATCAATTGCGCCAACTGTTGATAGAGCAAAGGTAACAGGGCAATGAAGGTGAACAGCAGCAGGGCCATGAAGGCTGCGAACACCACGACCACCGCAGCCAGCCTGGGGAGCTTTTTTCTCTCAAGTGCCTCGACCATCCCTTCCAGCAGATAAGCGATCACCAGCGCCGCAAACACCGGCATCAGCATATCGGCCAGGATGATGACCCCCATGAAACCTACGACCAGCAGCAGGGTCAGCGCTATAGCCTGGGGCGTAGGGAATATCCGCCGGACCCATTTGAGTAGGATTTCTGTCAGGGTGGTGGCGGATTGGGTATATCTGGGATTGGGCATGGAAAAATACTCATTATGATTATTATGTTCTAAAAACAGTTCACCTCTCAGCGGATATTGTGCCAAAGATTGGCCGCGAATCAGATCTTTTTATCCACAGCTTTCACACAGCATAAACACAGCATAAACACAGGATATGGGGGTTGACGTTTTGCTGGAACACAGTCTATAGTGTTTTAAAGTGTCTTTGTTCATCAATCGACCCCCCCAGGGAGGCAGCCATGGAATCCAATCTCGTCAGCCCGCAGGCCAGTCCGGCCGAAACGTTCAGCCCGGCCGAGCTGAGCGCCGAAGTGCAAGCGATGATCCCGGTGGAACTCAGGGTCATTCGCCGCAACGGAAAACTCACCGGTTTCGATGCCAGCAAGATCCGTTTCGCCATCACCAAGGCGTTTCTGGCGGTCGAGGGTGGTCAGGCTGCCGCCAGCCGCAGGATTCACGATACCTGTGCCGAACTGGCCGAGCAGGTAGTCAAGGCCCTGATGCGCCGGCTGCCCACCGGTGGCACCATTCATATCGAGGACATCCAGGACCAGGTGGAACTGGCCCTGATGCGCGGTGGACATCACAAGGTGGCGCGCGCCTATGTCCTCTATCGTGAGGAACGGAAAAAATTACGGGCCGAGAAAGAACAGGCCGAGATACATCCCAAACACCCTTCCCTCCATGCCACCGATGCCGGGGGCAAGCGCAAACCTCTAGACCTGGTGCGGCTCCAGCGTTTGGTGGAAGAAGCCTGTCAGGGGCTGGAGGATGCCGATGCCGAATGGGTTCTGACGGAAGCTAATCGCAATCTCTACGACGGCGTGCCCGAGAACGAGGTGACAGAGACCCTGATCATGGCCGCCAGACTGCGGATCGAGCAATCGCCCGATTACAGCTATGTGGCTGCCCGTCTGCTGCTGGACAAAATCCGGTCCGAGGCGCTTGGATTCCTGAGCGGCCATTTCGAGACGGCTACCAGTGTCGAGATGGCGGAAGGATACGCCAGCTATTTCGAGCGCTACATTCGCCGCGGAATCGAACTGGAACTGCTTGATCCAGTGCTGGGCCAATACGACCTGGAACAACTGGGCCGCGCGATCCAGCCGAAAAGCGACTTCCGCTTCACCTATCTGGGCCTCCAGACCCTGTATGACCGCTACTTCATACATCACCAGGGTACCCGGATCGAATTGCCCCAGGCCTTCTTCATGCGCGTGGCGATGGGTCTGGCCAAGAACGAAATCGACCGCGAGACACGCACCATCGAGTTTTATCGGCTCCTGTCCAATTTCGAGTTCATGTGCTCGACCCCGACCCTGTTCAACTCCGGCACCCTCAGGCCGCAGCTGTCCTCCTGTTATCTCACCAGTATCCCCGATGACCTTGAAGGCATCTTCAACGGCATCAAAGAGGACGCCATGCTGTCCAAGTACGCCGGTGGGCTTGGCAACGACTGGACCCGGGTGCGGGCGATGGGTGCGCACATCAAGGGAACCAATGGTACCTCTCAGGGAGTGGTGCCCTTCATGAAGGTGGCCAACGATACCGCGGTGGCGGTCAATCAAGGCGGAAAAAGGAAAGGGGCCATCTGCGCCTACCTGGAAACCTGGCATCTGGACGTCGAGGAATTCCTGGAACTCAGGAAGAACACCGGCGAGGAACGGCGCCGCACCCACGACATGAACACCGCCAACTGGGTGCCCGACCTGTTCATGAAACGAGTGGCCGAGGAAGGGGAATGGACCCTGTTCTCCCCGGATGACGTGCCTGACCTGCACGACAAATTTGGTAAGGCATTCGAGCAGGCTTATCTGGGCTATGAGGAAAAAGCCCTGCGGGGCGAGATCAAACTGTTCAAGAAGGTGCCGGCGGTACAGCTTTGGCGCAAGATGCTCACCATGCTGTTCGAGACCGGCCATCCCTGGATCACCTTCAAGGATCCATGCAACCTGCGTTCGCCACAGCAACACGTAGGGGTGGTGCGATTGCGACTGAAATTTGCTCTGGTGACCAACCTTCTTTGAGTTGGCGTTGAACATACGTCCGTATCTCCAAATTCCTCAAACGTTCATAGCTGTTAGAAATGCTTCTTCGCG